>NZ_DGMR01000022.1:16188-118613 GCF_002388495.1 Thalassospira sp. UBA4513 | reverse complement strand
CGGCAAGAGCGCGAGCCATCTGGCTCAGTGCTTCCTGATGCTTCTCGTGCTTGATGCTTGCGAAGTTACGCGCAAGTTCCAGGCACATACGCTGACGCGCATTGAGCTCGGTTTCCTGATTGCCTTCCAGGCCTTCATAGAAATAGCTTACCGGAACGCCTAGGACCTGGGAGATCTCATAAAGGCGACCAGCAGAGATGCGGTTAATGCCGCGCTCGTATTTGTGAGCCTGCTGATAGGTAACGCCAATCAGATCCGCCATTTGCTGCTGGGAAAGGCCCAGCATGATGCGACGTTCGCGGATGCGCTGACCAACATAACGGTCAGTGTCTGTGGCGCGGTTTGCGCGTTTCGGTTCTTCGTTTTGAGCATTCTCAGTCATTTTATAATCCGTTATCAACCGCCAGTTATTATTCCCCACTTCGGATGCTGTCGGGTTCGTTGTTTTTCCCGATATGTCACACCCATCGCGGCACCTTTCAGGCACTGCGATTTTGATGACCTGTACCTGAACATTGGTCAGATAATCATTACAGCTTTCCGCCAGAAGCTAGCTATATAGGTCAATCGAGCTGTCTTTGTCTAGTGCAGAAGGCGAAAAAAAGACGTTCGTTTCTACGCTGTCTGGTTTGTGATGAAGCGCATAGCTGGCATGCGCAGACTGAATGACCGGCGGTTGCAAAAGGTTTTCCTGAGGTAGGATCTGACCCAGAAGCTGGGTCCAGAATGCTGCACTGCCCACAAGATCATGGGGTTGCAGCCACGCGCCACCACCCTGCGCAATTTTTTCCACAGGTGAAAATTGCGTCAGTTGCTCGATCCCGATCCCGGCAGGACCATCGGTTCCACTGCTCGCAGTTTCGGTCCTGCGGGCCGGGAGCATGGAAATCGGTGTAATCGCGGTCATGTGTTTTTCGGTTTATTGGGTCATTGTTGCCTGTGTATTTCGGGACTCCGTGGGTTTTGGTGCGCGGTCATGGCATTCACCCGGCAAAAATTGCCGCCTTTCGGCGGTGCCGGGCGTTCTGAAAGTGTTAACGAAAAATTTATGCAGGATTGGTGCCGGACGGCTTGGGTGTTCGACGGGCATTGTTTGCCGCCCGGCCAAACATCTGATGCGGGCATGAAAAAAGGCGAAGTGCGCTATGGCAGCTTCGCCTTTTTGATCTCAGTGCCCGGGATGCGGGCCGGGTGCCTTATTTGCCGGACTTGCCACCGGCAAGATTGTTAAGCTGCGCCTGCATGGCTTCAAGCTGGCTTTTCAGCTCATCAAGCGAAGCATCGGATTTCGCAGCACCGGGTGCTGTTGGCTTTTTCGGGCCTTCGCCGGTCGGCTCACCATTTTCATCCTGCATGAAGGGCGAGAACATCTTCATCGTCTGTTCAAACAGCGCGATGTTCTGTTTGTTCATTTCCTCGAACTGGCCAAACGGGAACATGCCCTGCATGGTGCCCTGCATATATTCGCGCATCTGTTCCTGATTATGGCCAAAGGCGCGCATTGCCTGTTCAAGGTAGCTCGGCACCAGCCCCTGAAGGCTGTCGCCATAAAAACCGATCAATTGGCGCAGGAAGCTGATCGGCAGAAGGTTCTGCCCCTTGTTTTCTTCCTCGACAATAATCTGGGTAAGGACCGGACGGGTGATGTCTTCACCCGATTTCGCGTCATAGACAACAAAGTCGGTATTGTCTTTGACCATCTGCGAAAGGTGATCAAGCGTCACATAGGAACTGGTCGCCGTGTTATAGAGGCGGCGGTTCGCATATTTCTTGATAACGATGCGGTCCTGATCATCTGATTTCTTGTTGGTCATGGCGTCTTTCCTGCTTCCCTGTTTCCCGGACGTATGTCTGGCGAACCTTCTGGTGGTGTCGTTCCACCTGCTTTGCGCCCCGGCAATTCACATTGTTGCGTTTACGATGTTGCGCAGCATTTTCGATTTTGCATTCGCTCAGAAGACTGTGAGAGTGCCGCGAATTTTCCAATGTGTCCAGTATTCAACGCGAAGTGCAGTGCGAAAAACAACTTTGGATACGGTTTGTTGCGCCACAGCACGGGAATTCGTTTTCCCGCGACCCTCAACCTCCTATAGTGGTCGCCAACAGATATGCGTCGCATCTGAACAATACTGGGAACAATAAGGGTATCGCCGATGGCCAAGGCTACGAACGACCCCGACCAATCACAAACCACAGGGTCTTCGTCATCAGACGCCGATGACGAACGGCTTGACCAACTTGCCCGGCAGTTTCTTGAACTCTGGCGCCAACAGGTCGCCGCAACGGCTGATGGCGCCCATGCCGCCAGTGCCATCGGACGTCTTTACGCATCCCTTGGTGCCGATACCACCCGCATGGGCGAAGGCTTTGAAGCCTGGGGCAAGCTGATCGGTCAAATGGCGATGGGCCAACACCCTGCCGCCGGGCCCGGAAATCCAATCAATAACCCGATGGGCGATGCCATGGCGGCCGCCAACCCGTTGCAGGCGATGATGGATCAGATGGCCAAGGCCGCACGCGAACTGCCGGCATCCCCGTTCGCGGGCATGCCGTTTGCGTCCGATATGTCGGCGATGGCCGGTATGGCCGGGATGACACCCAAACCAGACACGGCAAAAGCCGAACCGGATGCTGCCGGTAATGCGGATGGACAGACATCCGATAAAGACAGCGCGCAGACATCCGCCGCCGATGAAGCCAACAAGACTTCCAAAACCAAACGTGCTGCAAAAAATGCTGCAAAGGGGCAGGGGAAGAATGATCAGTCCGCCAAAACAAAAACCGCTTCCGCCAAAACGCGAAAATCAGAGGCGGGCCGGGCCAAGACCGCTTCCGATGCATCTGGCAGTCGAGATGACGAGCTGGCTCAGCTCGCGCGCCGCATTGCCGATCTTTCTGAAACAATTGCTGCCCTGGAAGCCGGAACTGAAGGATCAGGCGGAAAGTCTTCTGGCTGAGCTTGAGGCCTATCACCCTGATGACGTCGCCCAGGCGCTTGACCGGGTCGCCTTTGATCGCCATGCCGGGTTCCATGACGGGGTGCGCGCCTATCAACGCCATCCCTATCGCCGCCCACGCGATCAGGACCGCAAAGATATCCCGACCGTCTGGGAAGAGGGTTCGACGCGGGTGTATGACTATGGCGCAACTTCTGACAACAAGGCGGCGAAAACCGGCGAAGTCGTCCTGCTTGTGCCGTCGCTGGTCAATCGCGGCTATATCCTTGATCTCAATGAAAAGCGAAGCTTTGCGCGCTATCTCGCCAAATGCGGCTATCGTCCGCTTCTGGTCGAGTGGGGCTATCCCGGCATGGATGAAGCTAACTTTGGCCTGGATGATTATGTCGCTGGCCGTCTGGTCACCATCCTTCAGGATGTCGCCGATATCAATGGCGGGCCGGTGCCGGTGGTGGGCTATTGCATGGGCGGAGTTGTTGCCCTTGCGGCGACACTTCTCGATCCGGCACAGGTCTCAAAGCTTGTCCTGCTGGCAACCCCTTGGGACTTCATGGCCGCCGGTCCCACCCAGTCACGCATTGCTGCGGCCTTTGCGCCCTCTTTACCGCAAATGCTGGCAATCCATGACACGCTTCCGGTCGACGTGCTGCAAAGCCTGTTTGCCAGCCTCGATCCCTTCATGATGGGCGAGAAATTCCGGCGTTTTCAGGCCATGGCAATGGACTCAACCAAGGCGCAGGATTTTGTCGCCCTCGAAGACTGGCTGAATGATGGTGTTCCGCTTCCGCGCCGGGTCGCGGTCGATTGCCTGATCGGCTGGTATGTCGAAAACCGCCCGGCCAAGGGCCAGTGGCAGATTGACGGCATTGATATCAACCCGGCGGACTTGTCGTGCCCGGTGCTGGCCGTGATCCCGGAAAATGACCGCATCGTCCCACCCGAAAGCGCGCAGGCGCTTTTTGATGCCTGCCCCGAAGATCTCCGCACTGAACTTCATCCCTCTGCCGGGCATATCGGCATGATGGTCGGATCACGTGCGGAAAAATCCACCTGGAAGCCGGTGGTTGATTGGCTTGCAGGCTAACCCGAAAGCCCGCTTTTAATCGGGGCTTTCGGTTGCAAGTTGGGCGCGCTCTGGCGCCCAGCGCAGGGTCAGGCGCGCCAGAAGGGCGATGATGATCAGGGTCAGGATCACACGTCCGACAAACAACACCCGGGTGATCCGAGTTAAGTGCAAGTCGGTCAATGTAGGTTCACCGCGCAAAGGATAAATTGTCAGTTTGTATTTCTATTCTTGGGTGTGGATGCTGATTTAACTTTATGGGGGCTACATTGATATTGGTTATTCGTCATTGTTTGGCGTGTATGCAAATGCTAATCGAACAAGCTTTGACTATCAAATTTGCCTGAGTGGGCGCATTTTTTATCTAGCGAAGAAAGTGCAAATTTGTTTACACAAGTGGATGTTAAAAAAATGTATTTTTCTGTATCGCTTGCAAAGTGAATTGTTTTCTCTGCGCATGCACTAATTTGGGCAGGGAGCGAAAATTATGAAGGTAACTATAAAGGAAAAGCTGTGAACGGGAAAATCCTTGTAACTGGTGCAGATGGCTTCATTGGTTCCCATCTCGTGGAGGAGCTTGTTCGTCAAGGTCGCGAAGTTAAAGCTCTTGTCCTATACAATTCGTTTGATAGTTGGGGATGGCTGGATCAGGCGCCACAGGAAATTAAGGATGCAATCGAAGTCGTTTCTGGCGACGTTCGTGATCCGATCTGCGTAAGAAATGCGATGACAGGTTGTGGTGCCGTCATGCATTTGGCGGCCTTGATTGCAATTCCATATTCCTACGTTGCTCCACATTCCTATGTTGACGTGAACGTTGTGGGAACGCTTAACGTCGTCCAGGCGGCTCGAGACTTGGGTGTCGAGAAGATTATGCATACTTCAACCAGTGAAGTGTACGGAACAGCCCAGTTTGTCCCAATTACAGAAGAGCACCCACTGGTTGGGCAATCGCCATATTCAGCGAGCAAAATTGGCGCGGACCAAATTGCCATGTCTTATTGGCGCTCGTTCGAAGTTCCGGTGGCTATTGCCCGACCATTCAATACATACGGCCCCCGTCAATCCGCACGTGCGGTAATTCCGACAGTAATTACACAGATCGCTGGTGGCAAAAAAACAATTGAGCTTGGCGCGCTCAGTCCAACCAGGGACTTCAACTTTGTGAAAGATACCGTTCAAGGAATGATTGCTATTCTTGACGGGAAAGCATCTGTCGGCAAAGTTATCAATATCGGTAGTGGCTATGAAATTTCGGTGGGTGATATGGTTGAGCTGGTTGCCGAAATCATGAATGCAGAAGTGGAAATTATTTCCAAGAATGAACGTATTCGTCCGGAAGCGAGTGAAGTAGAGCGTCTGCTTGCGGATGCCTCAGTAGCCAAATCGTTATTGGATTGGGAGCCCAGAATTGGTGGTCGGGAAGGTTTGAAACAGGGACTTGCCGAGACAATTACGTGGTTTTCATCGCCCGAAAATCTCGCACAGTATCGCATTGGTCAATACACAATTTAACGAGGAGATGCGAGTTTGGACACGTCGTTGACAGCTGCAACGATCCAGAAACTGGTCGGTGCTCTGCGTTCAGTGCTGCCCATTGATCAAGAAGTCTTCCCTTTGCATGAGCCGGAATTTCGGGGGCGGGAATGGGAGTATGTCAAGTCTTGCCTAGACGAAGGGTGGGTTTCTTCCGTTGGTGCTTTTGTTGATCGATTTGAGAATGAGCTAGCGGACAGGTGCGGGGTTCGTCATGCGATAGCAACAGTAAATGGTACAGCTGCACTACATGCTGCTTTCATGGCAACAGGTGTTCGTCCAAATGACGAGGTTTTTGTGCCAGCATTGACATTCGTGGCTACTGCTAATGCCGTTTGCCATGCTGGAGCCGTGCCACACTTCGTCGATTGCGATAAAGATCGTCTTGGCGTAGATGTGCAAAAATTGGCAAGATATCTCGAAGAAATAGCAGTAGCGGATGGCGAGGGATCAAATGGCCCAGTATTCCGAAATCGCCAGACAGGGCGGGTGCTGCGTGCCATTGTGCCAATGCACGTATTTGGTATCCCTATGGATATTGAGGCTTTGGTTGATCTTGCTAGTAAATACAATCTGCTCATTATTGAAGATGCAGCAGAGGCGCTGGGATCTAAATATAAAGAAAGACCAGTCGGATCGTTTGGAAATGCAGCAGCGTTAAGTTTTAACGGTAATAAAATCATCACCACCGGTGGTGGTGGGGCTGTCTTAACAAATAGCGACGAGGTTGCTGAGCGCGCCCGCCATCTTTGCACCACGGCGAAGCGTCCCCATCCGTGGCTGTATGAGCATGATTGTGTTGCCTATAACTATCGGCTCCCGAACATCAATGCGGCTTTGGGGTGTGCTCAGCTGGAACAACTGGACACAAGGATAGAGCTAAAAAGGAAGTTGGCTAAGGCTTATGGAAATATCCTGAAAGATGTTTCTGATATCGATTTGTTGGTGGTTCCAGAGGACTCAGTGTCGAACCACTGGTTAAATGCGATCGTTTTGAAACCAGGGACGTCATTTGAGCAGCGAGATGGAGTTCTGGAAGCTCTTAATAAGGCAGGCCTTTGGTGCCGTCCCGTTTGGAATTTGATGCATACATTGCCAATGTTCACTGAGAACCCCCGAATGGATTTATCATGTGCTGAAGACATGGCAGCTCGTGTCATCAATACGCCCAGTAGTTCTTACTTGGCGGAGGGGAGGGATGACATATAAGCGTAAGATTTGCGTTGTCACTGGGACACGAGCTGAGTACGGAATTCTATCTAATTTAATGAGCCAGATAGCTTGCGATGACGAGTTGGCGCTTCAAACGATAGTTACCGGTTCACACCTTTCGGAAGAGTTTGGTTATACCTATCGGTATATTGAAGAAGATGGTTTTCATATTAATGCGAAGGTTGATATGTCGCTGACTGGCGACACGCCCGTAAGTATCACTAAATCGACAGGGAGGGCGGTCATAGGTTTTGCCGATGCATATGACCTGCTGAAGCCAGATATTGTTGTGCTGTTAGGTGATCGATATGAAATTCTTGCTGCTGCTCAGGCGGCAATGTTGATGAAGATACCTCTGGCGCATATTCATGGAGGCGAAACGACAGAGGGCGCCGTTGACGAGAGTATTCGACACGCAGTGACCAAAATGGCGCACCTTCACTTCACCGCTGCCGAGTCTTATCGGCAGAGGGTAATCCAAATGGGGGAAAATCCGAGAAATGTATTTGCGTTTGGTGCACCTGGATTAGATAACTTCGCGGCAATGGATTTACCTGATCGCACTTCTTTGGAGTTAAGCTTAGGTATTGAGCTAAAGGCTCCCTTATTTCTTGTGACATTTCATCCTGAAACCCTCGCAAATCAAGAGCCTAGTGCCGCAGTTCAGCCTTTGCTAGAAGCTTTAGCCGCTTTCGATGACGCAACCTGTATTATCACTAAAGCGAACGCTGATGCTGGAGGGCGAGCTATAAATGCCGAGTTGGATGCTTTTGCAAAAAAATATCCAGATAGAGTTTTGGTTACCACTTCTCTTGGTCAGGCGCGTTATTTGGGGCTGTTGAAGCTTGTCGATGTGGTAATCGGGAATTCCTCAAGTGGTATTATCGAGGCACCAGCTGCAGGTGTTCCCGCCGTCAATATTGGTGATCGCCAGAAAGGTCGCTTGCGCGCCCCATCTGTTTTAGACTGTGTAAACGTACCTCTAGATATAACGAAGACTATAAATATGTGTATGTCGAGAGATTTCCTCGAATCAGTGTTTTCTTCTGAGAATCCATATGGCCAGCCAGGACAGATTTCAAAAAAAATAAAAGAGATTCTTAAAGGTATTAACCTTGATCATATATTGGTTAAACACTTCTTCGACGTAGACGAAGATAAGGAAAATCAGCGGAAATGAATAAAGTTTATATTATAGCTGAAGCTGGAGTTAATCATAACGGATCACTGCAAATTGCTAAAGATTTGGTTGAAGAAGCAGCCAGAGCCGGGGCAGATGCGGTTAAGTTTCAAACTTTCTTTTCAGAAAATTTGGTTACGAAATCAGCTCCTAAGGCGCGTTACCAAGAACGAAATAGCAAGTCAGACAGTTCTCAGTATGACATGTTAAAAGTCCTAGAGTTAAGTCGAGATGCCCATTTTGAACTTAAAGATTATGCCGAAAACGCGGGGATAGAGTTCTTGTCTACTCCCTTCGGCTTGGAGGAACTCGACTTTCTTGTTCGTGACGTAAAGGTTCAAAAACTTAAAATGTCCTCTGGTGAGATAACAAATGGGATGTTGTTGTTAGAGGCTGCGCGTTCTCAGCTACCTATCATTTTCTCGACAGGCATGAGCACGGTAGAAGAAATCTCCGATGCATTGGGGGTTCTCGCATTCGGATATCTTTCATCTCAGGGCGAAAGTCCCAGGATGGAAGCATTTCGAGCCGCCCGTGAAAGCGAGCGCGGGATAGAAATGTTGGAGAAGAAAGTTACAATTCTACACTGCACAACCCAATATCCAACACCTTTTGATCAAGTCAATTTGCGCGCAATGGGGACGCTAGCCAAGCATTTTGGTTTACCTGTTGGGTACTCGGACCACACTGAAGGAATTATGGCATCAATTGCCGCAGCGGCCAATGGAGCAACTGTTATTGAAAAACACTTTACGTTAGACCGTGGGATGGAAGGACCAGACCACGCCGCATCCATTGAGCCTCATGATTTGCAAAAATTAGTTGCTGGGGTTCGTGATGTCGAACGTTTGATGGGACTGCCAACGAAGGTTTGCAACGATGCCGAAGGCGAAAACTTGAACGTTGTTCGTAAAAGCTTAGTGGTAAAACGTAACATAAGGTCAGGTGAAGAATTTACAGCAGCTGATGTTACTGCCAAGCGGCCCGGTGGAGGGCTTTCGCCTATGGCTATCTGGGATATTCTTGGGCGCAAGTCAAACCGTGATTATCTCGAAGATGAGATGATAGATACTTCAGTATTGGAAGACCAAATTTGATGCAGGATATATCAGAAATTGTTTTAGAGCCTGAAGATGAAGTTAAGCTGGCGATCGCGATTTTAGATCGTCACCCTGCAAGAATTGTCCTCATTGTCAGCCCTGAACACGAACTGTTAGGAACTGTTACTGATGGAGATATTAGACGCGCTATTTTGAATGGTATGCCTTTCGATGCTCCGGTCTCACGGGTGATGAACTCTAAGCCAACTACTGCCAACTTGCTTGATGACAAGGAGCACCTCTTGAGCATGATGGTGAGCAGGGTTTTGAGACACGTTCCTATTTTGGGGCCAAACGGAAAATTGGTTGGGCTTGAAACCCTTGATGGACTTTTGAACCAAGAGAAGATTCCAAATACTGCTGTAATTATGGCTGGTGGTCGAGGAAAGAGACTTCGCCCATTTACGGATTCTGTTCCCAAGCCGATGGTTCATGTCGCAGGTAAGCCCATGCTTGAAATCATACTTGATAGACTTGCTAGTGAAGGGTTTGTCAATATTGTAATATCGCTGAATTACAAAGGTGAAATGATTAAAGAGTATTTTGGTGACGGGCAATTCAAAGGATTAAATATTAGTTATGTTGAAGAGAAAATGCCTTTAGGTACTGCAGGGGCTCTTTCTTTGATAAACCAAGACATTAAGGATCCGTTTTTAGTTATGAATGGCGATGTGTTAACGCAGGTTAACACTCGGAACTTGATAGACTTCCATCACACCCATCCTTGTAAAGCGACCATGTGCGTGCGCGAACACTCTTATGAAGTGCCTTTCGGTGTGGTTAATGTCGATGGATACAAAATTTTACAAATTGAAGAAAAACCAACATCAACCTATTTGGTGAATGCGGGAATTTATCTGCTTGAGCCAGATGTTTTGAATTTTGTGAAGCCAAACCAGTATTTGGATATGCCAACTTTATTTGAAATTATCAGGGAGTCGAATTATCCGACTCACGTCTTTCCTATTCTCGAAGCTTGGAGGGATGTTGGTAGACCAGATGATTTAGAGCTCGCGAATGAAGAGTATTCGGATAAGTAAATTTAAGATCTAAGATTTTTGGAAGTCGTACGAGATGATCTCAAAAAGCAAAAAAAGACTAATTGCGCGCTTGGACGTTAAGGCACCGAACTTAATCAAATCTATAAACTTAGAAGGGCTCAGAAAACTGGGAAACCCGGCTTCATTTGCTGAAGAGTACTATAAGCAAGGCGTTGACGAGATCATCTATATGGATGTTGTCGCGAGTCTTTATCAGAGAAATGGTCTTGGCGATATCGTCCGATCTACAACGGAGAATGTTTTTATTCCTATTACAGTTGGAGGGGGGATTCGCTCTGCTGATGATGTCGGGGAAATGTTGCGATGCGGTGCTGATAAAGTAGCTATCAACACTGCCGCTGTGAGACGACCAGATCTGATTTCTGAACTGGCAAACATTTATGGGTCTCAGTGCATCGTTTTGTCAGTTGAGGCAAAGAAAGTGGGCCCAAGGACATGGGAAGCTTACACGGATAACGGCCGTGAGAAAACAGGTTTGGACGTTGTCGAATGGGCGAAAAAAGCAACGGCCCTTGGTGCAGGCGAAGTTCTTATTACTTCTGTTGATAGAGAAGGTACACGCAAAGGATTTGATATTGAGTTGATCCAGGCAGTTTCCTCCACGGTTGATGTTCCAGTTATCGCTAGCGGAGGGATGGGGGATACAAATGACATGATTGCTGCCTTTGAACTAGGAAAGGCTGAGGCGGTCGCTATGGCTGACGTTCTGCACTACAAACGCATGTCGGTTGAAGATGTGCGCGCTAAAGCGTTGGAAGCTGGTATCCCGGTGAGGAAAATTTGATGACTGAACTCTTAATTGTTAATTATGACGCAGGGAATATTCGAAGCGTTGAGAGAGCCGTTTCTGTTTGCGGAGCAACTCCTGTTTTATCAAGTGATCCAGAAGCAATTTTAAATGCGAGGCTGCTGATTCTGCCTGGAGTCGGTGCTTTTGGGAAATGCATTTCTTCGTTGCGTGGAAAGAAACTTGATCTGCCCGTTTTGGAATATATTAAGAGCGGGAAGCCAATTCTGGGTATTTGCGTGGGTATGCAAATGCTCATGGAAGGTAGTTGCGAGTTTGGTTATCATAAAGGCTTGGGGCTGATCCCAGGAGAAGTTCGGAAAATTCCTGATAAAGGGGGCGATGGCTACCCACATCGCGTGCCTCACGTTACCTGGGAAGGACTAGAACCGAAGAAGCAAGCTTGGGAAGGCACTGTATTGGACGGAATCGTTCCAGGTGCTGACTGTTATTTCATCCACTCGTATGCTGCATATCCTGAGAGAGAACAAGATGTTTTAGCCACATGTTCATACAACGGGGTAGAGCTATGCGCTGCAGTGCGCAAAGAAAATCTATATGGGTTGCAGTTTCACCCTGAAAAGAGCGGCCCTATTGGATTGAAAGTTATTTCAAACTTTATTTCCCTGGGCGATCGCTCTTGCTAAGTTCAAACTCTTCTGAAAACTATGAAAATCCATGTGGAGCAGCCGTGAACAGTAAATCTGTCTATTTAGTTGGAGCGGGCCGTATGGGAAGAGCTCACGCTCAGGCCGCTGTAGACCTAGGGATGTCTTTAAAAGCGATTTGTGACACTAGGAAAGAGGTTCGAGACAACCTTGCTGATGACTTTGGTGTCGCTAAATCGAACTGCTTTTCTGATGCTCAAGAGATGTTTGATTCTTTAGGGGGCGCCGAATTAGTTATTGTTGCGACAACAGCTGATACGCATTGCGAATTGGTTTGTCTCGCTGCAAGCTCATCTTCCAAAGCTGTCCTGTGCGAGAAGCCGATGGCTGTCTCGGTGGAGCAATGTGACAGGATGATTGATGCCTGTGAAAAATCAGGAACTGCTCTTGCAGTGAACCACCAGATGCGCTTTATGCCGCAGTATGCATTGGTGAAGAAGGAGCTCGAGCGTGGTGAATTGGGTCTCCTTGCTTCCATGAATGTTGTTGCAGGGTGTTTCGGACTGGCAATGAATGGATCCCATTACATTGAGGCATTCAATTATTTAACCGGGACATGGCCTTCAAGAGTTTCTGGCCATTTCACAGGTGAGCCATTTCAGAATCCTCGAGGCCCTCGTTACTTTGATCAGGCAGGAGAATTTCTTTTTATTTCTGAAAATGGTCAAAGGTTGAAGTTGAGCATAGGTCATGATCAAGGGCACGGAATGACGTCAATGTATGCGACCCAATTTGGTCACGTATTTGTTGATGAGTTGCAGGGCGAGATGATCGTTACAGCGCGCCTCTTGGAGCATCAAAGTCAACCTATGACCCGATACGGGATGCCATGGGATAGAAAAACAATAGCATTCCCGCAGGCAGATAACGTTGGGCCTACCCGTGAGGTTATGTCAGCGTTGTTGCAAGGGGAGAATTATCCGTCCGGTGGGAACGGAAAGAAAATTGTCGCATCTTTAGCCGCAGCTTACGCTTCTGCACAAAAGAGCTCGGTCCTTGTCAGTATCGGGTCAAACGATAACTCTGATGACCAAGTTTTCCCTTGGGCATAGATTTTTGCAAAAGGTGAGTGTTGATTAATTGCCTTAATCTTAAGTGGGCGCTTGAATAATGTTGAATGGGAAAAGGGTCGTTTCTCTCACTCCTGCTAGAGGGGGAAGTAAGTCGATTCCTTACAAGAATCTTTGTGATCTGGGGGGTAAGCCTCTGCTAGCGTGGCCTGTTGATGTTGCTTTTGCCACGCCCGAAATTGATGAAGTGTTTGTTTCCACAGATGACGAGAAAATCGGTACGGTTGCAGCAGATCTAGGAGCAAAGATTCACTGGCGACCGGACGAACTTGCAACGGATTCTGCTCTTGTGGTCGATGCTGTGCGGCATTTCTTTAGTCAGCAGCAGCAAGAGGGTAAAGCTCCCGACATCATTGTGCTGCTCGAAGCGACATCTCCGTTTCGCACTCCTGAGATGATCTTAAATTGCCTGAGAAGAATGCTAGATGAAGAATTAGATTCAATTGCGACTTTTCATAGTGCGGAGATCAATCCGGAAAGATGTTGGAAGATTGAACAAGGTATCCCAAAGCCTTTCATCGATGGTGCAATTCCATGGAAACCCCGTCAGGAACTTTCCGCCGCTTATCAGCTGAACGGTGCTGTTTACGCTTTCCGAGCCGATAGACTTCCGACAAACGGACCCAATATTCTGTTTGGTAAGATCGGGGCTGAGATTATCTCTAAAGACAAAGTGATAGATATTGATGATAGAAAGGATCTTATAATTGCAAACGCCATACTCGAATCCTAAAGAAGCGCGCAGCCTAAACGACCTTTTGTCATTAAAAGGTCGAGATGCGCTAGTTATCGGTGGTGCTGGTCTTCTTGGTGGTGAGATCTCGTACACTCTTGCAGAGCTTGGTGCTCGGGTAATTGTCGCTAGCCGCGACAAGGGAAAGTGTCAGACATTTGTGAAACAGTTGTCTGAGAGGTTCAAGGGTGATCACCAAGCTTTGGGCGTGGATATTACGGATCGAAATTCAATCCGAAAACTTTGTGAAGAGGCGTCGAAGGTTACAGAGGGCGGACTGGATATCTTGGTCAACACCGGGTGGTCAGGTCGCAAGAATACATTTGAGTCGATTTCGGATGAGGATTGGGATCTGGATATCGAAGTATGCTTGAATGGTGTTTTTCGAACTATTAAATCGGCCGTTCCGCTCCTGTCTCCGAGAAGCGGTGTTATCCTGAATATTGCATCGATGTACGGTCACGTCGCACCAGATTATCGGATGTATGACAGTGAACGTTTCGCAAACCCACCAAGTTACGGGGCGGCTAAAGCTGGGGTTATACAGCTTTCTAAATATTTGGCGAGCTTCTTGGCGCCTCAAGGTATCAGGGTCAATTGTATTAGTCCTGGCCCCTTTCCGTTCGAAAGCACGCAGTTAGAAAACCCGGATTTTATCGAGAGGCTTAAAGCAAAAAATCCCATGGGACGTATCGGTATCCCAATTGATATTAAAGGAGCTGCTGGGCTGCTATGCAGTGACGCTGGTGCCTATATTACGGGGCAGAACATATGTGTTGACGGGGGATGGGCAGTATGGTGATCCGTACTGGCATCATTGGCTTCAGCGAGGGAAACGGTCATCCGTTTTCCTTTTCGGCGATCGTAAACGGCTATGATCGCAAAGCATTTTCTGAGGCCGGATGGCCAGTTATTCTTGATTATCTAAGTCGCCAGCCTGCTGACAGGTTTGGGGTTGGCGACGCGAGAATCTGTTGTGCGTGGACGCAGGATCACTCCTTGACTCAGAAGCTATGCGCAGCTTGCAATATTGAGCGGGCAGTTAAAGCGCCTGAAGAAATGCTGGGGCAAATTGACGCTTTAATTATTGCCAGGGACGATTGGCAGACGCATGCGAAATTTGCAATGCCATTCCTAGAAGCTGGTATCCCTGTCTTCATTGATAAACCTTTGAGTCTGGATATTTCAGAACTGGAGGCCTTCCAGCCATATCTCAAGGCTGGCTTGCTGATGTCAACCTCTGGCCTTCGTTATGCGATCGAACTTGAAGAATATACACAGAATAAGGATAAAATTGGCGATATTCGATTTGTATCTGCGACGGTGGTGAATGACCTTGATAAGTACGGCATTCATATCTTGGATGCTCTCTCTGGACTTGGATTCAGTAAGCCGAGATTTATTTCTCGGGCGGATACCGGCTACGAGTCTTATGATATCCGCTACGACAATGACGTTGCGCTTCGCTTGGATTGCCTCGGAAAGGTTGCTAAGACTTTTCGAATAAACATTTACGGAGAAAACGGAAATTTGCACTTGGAGTTAGCCAATAACTTTATGGCATTCCGGCGAACTCTTGAGCGCTTTTTTAATATGGTTGTCGATCGTAAACCTCCAATAGCACCAGACAGCGTTATCGGTACGATGAATTTGATTCGACTGGCAAAATCGATGCCCCCATCTCAGATGCTTGAGGTCTCCAATGCATAAACACTTTGACCTGACGGGAAAAACTGCACTAGTTACGGGCGGTGGAGGTATTTTAGGCAAGGGGTTTTGCAAGGTACTCGCCGAGTATGGTGCTTCAGTAGTGCTTGTCGATATAACCATTGAGCGAGCTAAAAAGGCCTGTGAGGACATTCTCCAAAATGTTCCAGGCGCTCAGATAATGCCTTTGGCATGTGATGTTGCGGACAAGGATAGTGTGACATCAATGGTAAATTCTGCCGTTAGACAATTTAGCTCTATCGATGTTTTATTGAACAATGCAGCAAGTAAAGCAGACGATCTCAATGCCTTTTTTGCTCCGTTCGAAAGCTATGACCTTGATCTTTGGCGTAAGGTGATGTCGATAAACATCGACGGCGCATTTCTGGTCGCTCAGGCCGTAGGCGCACAAATGGTCAAGCAGGGGAACGGGGGGAGTATAATTAATACGTCCTCAATTTACGGTGTATTGGCGCCTGACCAAAGGATTTATGAAGGCTCTGAATACATGGGGGTGGCAATTAACACACCCGCAGTCTATAGCGCCTCAAAAGCAGCCTTGATAGGTCTTTCTAACTATCTCGCAACATATTGGGCAGAAGCAAACATTCGTGTGAACGTTTTGTCTCCGGGAGGAGTTGAAAGTGGGCAAAACGAGACCTTCAAAAAAAAGTACAGCGCACGCATTCCACTAGGGCGTATGGGTAGGGATGACGAACTGCACGGAGCCATTTTGTTCTTAGCGTCAGACGCTTCAAGCTATTTCACCGGCCAAAATGTGATGGTCGATGGAGGTCTATCGGTTTGGTGATTCGTCGCTCTAAAGGTTGGTGTTTAAGGGTAACTTGGGAAACGTCTGCCTTTTTCTTGCCGTCGCTGAGCATTCGATATTACTAGCTCACAAGACTCTGAGCCGCATTGGAGTCCTTTCCCTCCTCATACAGGTTGAAGGTGGCTTCAAAATCAGTTACTGCAGAGCTAAATTTGTACCTATTGGATAGCTTGCCTAATTTAACTCATCATGACCGTCTGCAACCAGATTAGACTGCCGACATCTGAATGATGTTGTTCTGAGTCGTAGCCAAAGTAAAGCCGCGAGAACGCTGCGGCGACTAATGCCTATATAGGTCGCTATGAAGCCCCAAAAAACTGCCCTTTGTAGCGAAACAGTAACAACAGGATAGCATTATGGAACGCATTCCGTACCCAAAGCCCGTAGATTTGTCGCAATACGCCGCAGATGTTTCAGATGCCAAGCCGTTTTATGGCCTGCCATCTAACGTGAAGTTCTGCAAATCGTGTACGTATAGCAACCAGAAGCCAAACTCCGAAAAGGAGTACAAACATACTAGGGCTTCAAACAAGCCGACTGTTGACTTCGACGATGAAGGTGTGTGCGCCGCTTGCAGAATTGCTGAGAAAAAGAAGAATATTGATTGGGTTGAGCGTGAACAACGGCTCCGTGAACTATGTGACAGATATAGACGGAACGACGGCGGATACGATTGTCTTGTGCCCGGGTCGGGAGGCAAGGATAGTTTTTTTGCTGCTCACAAGCTCAAGTATGAATATGGAATGAACCCACTGACTGTTACTTGGGCCCCCCATATATATACTGATTGGGGCTGGCGAAATTTCCAAGCTTGGATGCATGCAGGGTTCGACAACTATCTTTTCACTCCCAATGGACGTGCTCATAGGCTTCTAACGCGTTTGGCGTTGGAGCAGATGTTCCATCCGTTCCAGCCGTTTATTATGGGACAGATGTACTTCCCCCCTAAAATGGCTGCTCAGCTTGGCATCCCGTTGGTGTTTTATGGCGAGAATCCGACGGAATATGGCAATTCGTCTGCTGCCGATGACAAAGCGACAAAAGACTGGGAATTCTTTTCTAGTCCAGACCAATCCCAAATTTACTTGGCGGGAACCTCCGTTGCTGAGCTCAAAAGCTCATTTGGTCTGAGTGAGCACGATTTGAAGCCATATATGCCACCAAATCCAGAGTTACTGAAGCAGGCAAACGTCGACGTGCACTATCTTGGTTATTACATTCCGTGGCACCCGCAAGAATGTTACTACTACTCTGTCGAGCATGGTGGTTTTGAGGCCGCTCCTGAGCGTTCTGCAGGAACCTACAGCAAATATAGCTCCATTGACGATAAGATTGATGACCTGCACTACTATACTACTTTCATCAAGTTTGGTATTGGGCGCGCAACCTATGATTCTTCGCAAGAAATTAGGAATGGCGAAATTGATAGAGATGAAGCAATTAGTCTAGTGCGTCGATTTGATGGGGAATATTCCGAAAGGTTTGAGAAGGAAAACTTCGATTACCTGAGTATTAGCCCAAAAGATTTTCCTGTAGCATCGAAAATGTTTGAGCACCCGGAAATGAATAGAGAATACTTTGATAGGTTAACTAATACTTTTCGTTCACCACACCTTTGGAAGTTTGAAGGGAATCAATGGCAATTAAGGCGCACTGTTTGTGACGACGCCTAGTGAAAAGCTTAAATATGCAGAACGTGACGAGTAGGGTTACATGTCAAAACTGCTAAAACTTCTAAGGCTAACTTTGTCTCCCGTTGGGCTAGACTTTGTGGCAGCTGAAATATCTGTTCGCTGGGCTCAATTTTTTGGCTTTGTCGTTCTAAGCTTTGTTGCTGCACTTATAGAAATGACAGGGGTGGGGTTGGTGTTCCCGCTCCTAGTCGTTATAGTTGCACCTGACAAAATTGCCAATATTCCGTATCTTCCTCAAGTAGTCGACTTTGTTGGAATTGAATCAGACACTACATTGTCGATAGCTATTATTGGACTGATTGGGCTAGTTTTGCTTGGTAAGAACGCTTATATGCTCATGTTCAATTGGATGCAGATGCGTTCTTTAGCGCAATGGAAGGGAGATCTTTCAAAGAGATTGATGAATATTTATCTCTTCTCTGACTATAGCGTTCACTTAGCCAAGTCTAGTTCAGAAATCATTCGAAATATGGCGTTGACGGCCGCTGTATATGATCAATTTATTGCGCCTTTTATTAATTTACTAGTTAATTTCGCAATATTAATTGGGCTTTGTATTCTACTAACTTTTGTTTTGCCTGTAGAAATGTTGCTTAGCTTGTTGCTAATCGCTTTCGTTTCTTGGGCACTTTACGCTTTCATGAGAGGGCCTTTTAAGAAAATCGGGGCTGAGCTGAACGATCTTTTCAAAGTTCGCCAAAGTATAATGCGTCAGTCTATTGGTATGATTAAAGAAACAAAATTAACTGCAAAAGAAAATTTCTTTTTAGATGCATATGCGAAAGTGGAGTTTAGAAACTTTGGAAGGCAAGCCCATTATAACTTCATGGCAACTATTCCTCCTCTGGTAACAGAGGGAGCGGTTATCGTTGGCATATTGTCGGTCGTGACCTATGTGATGTTTTTTAGCACTCAAGAGCAGCCAGGACTAGCTATTTTGGGTCTCCTTGCGGCGTCGTTTTTTCGCCTGACACCGGTAATAAACCGAATTTTAGGTTCGCTACAATTGATGAACATCAGTAACAATGCAGTGGATATAATTGCTGACGAATTCCATCAGCTTGAGCGAGGAATATTTAAGCCTGTAACTGAGCCTGATCCTTTACCCTTCAAGTCAAAAATTACTTTCAAAGATGTTTCATATTGCTACCCAGAATCACAGGCTTGCGCGGTGGAGAGCGCGGATTTTGAGATCTTCAAGGGAGAAACTATTGGGATTACGGGTGCCTCAGGAGCTGGGAAAAGCACTCTAGTTGCCCTTCTTATGGGTTTGGTTGCGCCCAAAAATGGGACAATTTTGGTTGATGATGTGCCTCTTAGCGAGCAAAAAAACTTGCGTGCTTGGCACAAACATATCGGTTTTGTTCCTCAATCGGTTTTTATTATCGAAGATACGGTGGCTCGTAATGTGGCCTTCGGCGAAGCTTCGGAAGATATTGATGAGCAGAAAGTTTGGGAAGCCCTCGAGATAGCTCAAATGAAGGAATTTGTAAGCACCCTCCCAAATGGGATTCACGAGTTCGTAGGAGAGGATGGTTCCCGTTTTTCCGGTGGGCAAAGACAGCGTTTGGGGATTGCCCGCGTGCTTTATGAGAGACCAGATTTTTTGGTTTTTGATGAAGCGACTTCCGGCTTGGACTCGGCTAATGAAAAGGCATTCAGTGATGCCCTTTGTGAAATCAGGAAAAACTCCACAATCATAATGATTGCTCACCGGCTCAGTACATTACGTGATTGCGATAGGATTATTATGCTTGATAGTGGGCGTATACTGCAGACAGGAACGTTTGAACAACTTTATAATGAGTGTCTACAATTCCGATCCCTTGTTGATCTCTCACAAATGGCTCCTTCGAAGTAGTTGGTGAACATGGAAGAAGAAAACGCGAAAGTTGTCGCAATAATACCGGCTCGCGGGGGCTCAAAGGGAATTCTGCGAAAAAATGTAAGATTACTATTGAACAAACCGCTTGTGGTGTACTCAATTGAGGCAGCTTTGAGTGCTAAAGCAATAGACGCAGTCTATGTGTCTACTGACGACATCGAAATAGCTACTTGCGCTGCAGCTGCTGGGGCCAACGTAATTGAAAGGCCTAGTATACTAGCATCAGATACTGCCCAAAATCACGAAGTAGTTATCCACGCATTGCGGACTTTAGATAGTCAGGGTGTTCACCCAGAAACTGTGGTCTTGTTGCAACCGACATCTCCATTGAGGACAGCGGAAAATATTGACGAATGTATTAGCGCGTATGAAAACGCCAACGGGGCTTCGGCAATGAGCATTTGTGAAGTGGCTGTGCATCCCGGGAAAACGGTTCTCATTGAGAATTCAGAAATTCGCCCGTTTACAACTGACCGGGACATGGAAGCGCGCAGACAAAATATGACTGACGTCTACCAGCAGAATGGCGCTATATATGTAGTAAATGCAGACATTTTTAGAGCTGAACAAAGATTCTATTGTAAACCAAGCGTCCCTTATTTGATGAGTAGAATTGATAGCGTGGATATTGACGACGAATTTGATTTCCAGTTGGCTGAACTAATTTTGAAGGCTCGTAAGGAGGCATATTTTGAGTAATGCAACCTACAGAAATCATCAGCATTACATAGATGAAGGTTGGAGTAATGAGCCGAAGGAGACGTTTAAGTCGCTACTAAACATCCTAAAGAAGCGCATTGGTGAGGATTGTTCTAGTGTTTTGGATGTAGGCTGTGCCGCTGGCGAATTACTTGGATTCTTGTCGACGGAATTTAAAGAGTGTGAACTAGTTGGTGTTGATGTAACTCAGAGCCTTTTAGATGTGGGATCAAGGCTTCTCCCTGAGGCGCAATTTACGCGTGCCTCAGCGCTGGAGTTACCCGCCTCTTTGTTTGAAAAATTTGACCTCGTTACCTCAATAGGCTGTATGTCTATTTTTAATGAGTTAGAAATAAATGCGTACTGGGACAATCTCTATCGAGTTACTAAACCGGGGGGGTTAATTGTCGTCTTATCTCCTCTGAACGAGTTTGGTGTTGACGCGATGATACGTCATCGTAAGCGACCTGATGGTTCTCCGGGTTCTTGGGAGACTGGTTGGAATATATTCAGTAGGGAGACCATTGAAGAATTAGTGGCGGACCTGGGGGCAAGGCTCGAGCTACAGCGTTTCCAGATACCGTTCGATATTCCAAGACGGGAGGATCCAATAAGAACTTGGACAATGCAGACGCAATATCGAGATTTGCAGCTAACCAATGGCCTTAAGATTATGATTGATCACTATTTTATGATCGTACACAAGCCCCAAAAATAAGCTATAGCGGTGCGTCTTCTATCCCGACTACGTGCTTTTGCCCTACGTAAAATTAATGGGTGAACTTTAATTTGCCGGGATAATAGCTACCCGAGAGGTGCTGGGATATACTGTTTGTTGTAGCCTCACGATCGCCTTGGTTTAATTTTTTGGATCGATTGTTGAACATGATGTCTTTTGACGTATTTTGTCACCATCGTACGAAATAGCTAGGTTGCGAAAGCTATGTGGTGAATTACGAAGTGTGTTGGTTGAAAGTGCACAAGTGTGATTCTGCGTTTTAATTCGTTTTTGAGAAGGGGTTCCGTCTACTGTAAACTTCTCGAAGAAGTTGTTTAAAACGGAGTATACATTAAGAACGAGCACATTCTCAATCGTACAAAGCAGAAGCTCTGGGGCGTGATGGAAAACGCCCCAAGCGTGGCTTTGCCAAAATTAACTGAATAAAGTCAAGCATCTGATCTCGGCTTTCCAACAGATAAACTAACGTTAAGGGTTATTTCGAATGGTGCATTCTTTTTCGCTGGGCGGATATGAGCTCAACTCGGAAGATAAGCCACCGGTGTTTTTAGCGGAAATCGGGGGTTTTTTTGGTCAAGATGTTGAGTTGGCTTCAGAAATGGTCCAGCGGATAATTGGCATTGGGCAATCAATCGCTGAACAGCCAATGGTACTAAAAACGGAAATTCTCCACGATGCGGAGATATGTTTGCCTGGTGACACACTTGAAACTTATGCATCTAAAGATGGCCGAGTACAGCAGGAAAACTACAGAGATTTAATAGAGCGTAAGGTACTCTCACTCAACAGCTACGAGAAGATCTTGCGTAATTGTAGTGATGCAGGGGCGCCCTTTATTGTATCTGTTTACGACTTCAAAGGAGCAGACTTTGCGCATGAAATAGGAGCTTGCTCCTTAAAGATAGCCTCAGCAAATTTGGTGCATATTCCACTAATTCGGCACTGCGCTACTAAGGGGCTGCCTCTTGTAATAGATACTGGCCGTGCAACTCTCTTGGAAGTCGAAATGGCGGTCAAAGCGGCGAGGGAGGCCGGATGTAATGACATTGTTGTCGAACACAGTCCCGATGGCCATCCAGCATTGCCAAAAGCGCATAACCTGAGGATACTTCAAACCTACAGGGAGAGGTTCAATCTGCCTGTAGGCCTGTCTGATCATCACACCGGCATTGAAATGCTCTATGCAGCAATAGCTCTCGGAGCTGCTGTTGTCGAAAAGGGGGTGCATGTCGATCCTGATGATCTCGATATTGATATTTCACACACCATGGATCTTGATGATCTGCCAGAAGTCCTGCGTTCGGTACATAATGTTTGGTTATCTCTCGGTAATTTCGAACGAGACATAGGGATTCCGATTGAGGGAGTGATAGGAACTTCACAGCGGCAGTGCCTGGTGGCGGCCAAAGATATGAGTGTTGGCGACCCTATTGATTTCGGTAACGTGCGTTTTGCATTTCCGTGTCGCGGCATCCCAGTTCAAGACTGGGATAGTGTTCGCGGTCGGAAACTCTCGAGAAAAGTGTTGGCTGGGCTGCCGATTCAGTGGGCCGATGTCGCCCAGTAACTTTAGTATTCGCCCACCAGCTTGGGAAGGGCTAGAGCCAGCGATACCAGGTTGGGAGGTCGCTTCCAAAGATATCGCTTTCCAAATAGCAAAAGTTGTTGGTTCCGAAGGGAAGTTCTGGGCAGCAAAGTTTGGTGACGTTGTGTCTGATCGAATGTTTAGGCTCGACGAGCCAGACGGCCGGAAATTCATTTTTAAAATATTAGAAGACAGTGAAGTATGTCAATCAGAAGAGGCAGAAAAAGCCAGCGCGTGGCTCGCTTCTAACAAAGTTCCTGTAGTTGTTGCGTCAGGTCAGTACCGACTGCCGAGTGGCGAAGTCATCGTCAAAATGCCCTATCTTGAGGGGCGTCGTGTTGGGTTAGCTGTAGATGAGCTTTTTGCATTTGGTGTTAGCCTTGCTAAGTTGCATAAGGCTCTAAGGAACGTGCCTCATCGTGAACGTTGGAGGCTTAGGACTGCGCAAAGATTAAAGGCCTTATCAAAAACTCGACAATATATTGTGAGTAGTGGAGTGGAACTAGGCCCCTATCCGCAACGTCTTTTAAACTTAGCGAACGACGCAGAACTTGATTTTGAGAGATCTCAATGGTTCACACAGCCTTTGCATGGGGACGTTAACCCCGGTAACGTGCTGATTTTGAACAACACTCCTGTTTTTATGGATTTTGAAGATACTGCTCATAGCGTTCTTCCTGTTGAATACGAGGTTTTATTTGCAATTGAGCGTTTTGTTTTAGTTCGTGTAGACAACGATTTGGAAGCAAGCCGATTAGGAAAGGCGTTCCTGCATGGATATAGATCTCAAATAAAGACAGAACTACAAAGCGTCTATATTGAACCTGTTCAAGTTCTTAGATCCCTCGCACTTCGATCATTGATGGTTCTTGTCAATGGAGAGCTTTCCGGGTCAAAAGTTTTAGAAAGTGAATGGAAAAAATTCTTCTTTCTTGAGAAAATGTCCCGTTATCGCGCTGAAGTGATTCTAAATATTTTTAAGGACTAATATCTTTGAAATACAAAATACTTCTTACAGCAAGAGATCCTGCAGCAGCTCTTCATCTAATCGAAATAGCTAAGTGTTCTAGGAACTTTGATGACCTTCATATCGATATCGTTACGCAGCAGCCGGCGAGCAGGTATTTTGATGAGGCAGGCTTTCTAACCACCGTAGTGGATCTTCCGCCCGCTAAAGAAATGCCTTCGGTTGAAGGGGAAAATCTACTTCAAAAATCGCGGGATCTGATCGATTCTTTGAAGCCAGACGCTGTTTTGAGTGGATTGTCTACTCCATTTGATGGGGGGCTGGATGAAGCAATTACAGCTGTTTTCAAGGGGCCAAAATTCGTTATGCAAGACTTCTGGGGGGAGGCTAACCAGTTTTTTGGGGCCCGAGCTCAGCTATATTTCGCCCTGGACGATGAGGCTGTGCGTCTAAGCGAAAACCGTCATGGGCTTAATGCTGTCAGTGTGGGGTCCCCTCGGCACTCCGCCTACCAAAGCATGGATATTAATGCGATTAGAGAAAAAGAAAGAAGGCGAATTGGTGCATCCAAAGAAACAACTGTCGTTGGGTTTTATGGGCAGGCATTGCACTGGGTTAAAGGATACAGGAATACTTTGAATGCATGGGTCGATGCAATGATCGCTCAAAAGGGAGAATACAAAGCGCTATACCGACCACATCCCAGAGAAGATAAAGGCGATATACGTTGGACCGTTCAGCGTTTTGCGGATGCTGGGATGCCATGTGTTATCTGCCAGGGGCAAGATGTCGAGCACTCTCTTTTGACGTGTGATGTCGTATGTAGCGCATTTTCAAATTGCACCTATGATGTTGCCTATTTGAACTATTTTTCTGAGGTTCCACTTATCACACCGGTCTCCTTGTTTTTTGATCCAGAGATTATCGATTATTTCCACAAGATGGTTAAACTCGATGAATTTCCGTACTTAAAATCGGGCTTGGTCCTGGCAATTAACGACGTTCGAGACCTATCGAGTGTTTTGGCGTTGGCCGGTTCTAAGCGGGTTAAAGAGAAGTATTGGTCTGCAGCAAAGCACTTGCCAAGTCCTATTAAAGCCCCTGAAATCGTTCTTAATCACATTCATAGTTCTCTTGTAGCAACCAATGCACGCTAAGGTACTCCCCAATCCAAGTCACGAAGAGGTAAACTCGCGATTTATTCGTCTAGACAATAATCCTGTAATTCTTGAGACTTCATTCCGCGGTTGGTGGGCATGGCCGATAGTTAAAGAGAGACTATGGCTATACTGTCTCAACAATTCGGTTGCTATTGAAGGGGGGAGCCGGATAGCGTTCTCGGAGGTTGTCCTTAGAATATCTTCAGGCTTATGGCAGGTTGTCGCCAACTTGTCGTACCCCTCTCATAAGAGTGGCGCTGTATTCTATGAGGCGCGGCCTGTATTATTGCCAAGTGGTCAGAAACTTCACCCTCATCTTGGAAATCTTGAGCGAATAGAACGAAATCGATCATGGATACATTATCGCTTTCCTTGGGGGCGTGCAGGAAAGCGGTTTCCTTTTCCCGGGGAAATTGAAGATTATGGAATTAGTTCGGTAGTTGCGGTTTTTGCGAGTGTCCTCAGAAAAAGAGAGAAGGAACAAAAAATTGCTAAGCTTCTATCCGATGAGCTCTTAAAAGAATTCCCACATCTTGATGTGAACGAGGTATTTAATCTAATTTCTGACCAACTAGCTCGCTTTTGCTGTAGATTTTTATTTACTAGGTGCCTTTTGGCTCGTTCTCGGGTCAGTAAGGTCATCGTCTTAGACGCCGACGGAAAAGTTCCCGAACTTGCTGCCGCAAAATCTTTGGGGATCCATGTAACTGAAATCCAGCACGGCATGTTTAGTACAAGGGAGCCAGACTACTCTTGGAGTAAACGCCACAGGTATGTGCCTTTCATGCGGGCGATCCCAGATTCCCAAGTAGTCTTTGGGGAGGTATGGGCAAGGCAATTACGCCAAGCCGGATACTGGTCACCAGAAAACATCCTTGTCGCGCGAAATCCTCTGATTGAAGAGTATCGGCAACTGTGGTCGCAGCAAAGGAAACTTGAAAAACCGGGTGGCCCTAGACCATTAAAGTTACTATTCCCCACTCAAGGTTACGTCCGGAGAGATGCTATTAGTTTCTGGACGAATGTGCTTGAAGGCATGACAAGTGCACAAAGTAACCTGTTCCATTTAAGTATAAAAATTCACCCGCTTGAGCGGCAAAGCGCGCGAGAATACCGCAAATTAGCCAAGAAATATCCCAGCACTGTTTCGGTTGTGCCTGATGACGTTGAGGCTTTCGATGCAATCATAGCCTCAGATGTAGTTGTTGGATACACTTCATTGATGATGGTTGAAGCAATCGGAATCGGGTTGTCGGTAATTGGGCTGCAAGAGCGTAATAGTGGAATGGGGATTGACGAGACCTTTAGAATGCCAGAGTTGGCGGAATTCGTTGTTCCTTGCTTTGACAAAAGCGAATTTTTCCAAATAGTTGGGAAGTTTAACAAAGAGCTTAATAGCGATGTTTCTGATGTTTCCAATTCATATTTGACTGCTAAAGTCGGTATATATAGCGTTGATGCGCCTTCAGTTGAGGATTTAGTGCTTTGAAGATAAACCATAAGGCCTCTTCAGGCAGGGCTCTTCTTGTTTCTCAGAGACCATCAGACTATGTCGAAATGAGGAGATGCGCTAAAACTTTGAAAAATAAAGGTTGGGAAATTCATTTCCTGTATTTTCATGGGGAAACCGGAAGTGATACTGATATCATTGCTTCCATTAAACAAGAGGAGAATGAAGGTGACTTCTCTCACGTTGAGTTACGCCAAATTGGTATGGGAAGGCGTTCTAAAACAGAAGCATCGTCAGATAGATTATCTAGTTTCACAAGATTATATGATTATCTTCTAGCGCTCTCTAAAAGAATTTTTTTGGGAAAAATAAAGGAGTTTTTGACAAAATATACGACTTTATTGATTCTGTATAATTCGGTTAGAATTGTTTGTTTTTATTTATCTGAAAAAAGAGCGTTGAAGGGGGTCGTCAAAACATCAAGTCCAGATGTTATCATCGTTCCTGAAGATGTAGTTGGGTATATATCTCCGCTAATAATTAAAGCTGGGCATGAGTTAAATATACCGACAGTAATAATTCCATACACGATTGCAAATGAACAAGAGGCATTCAAGAGTTTATGTGGAAATGCGCATTATCATTTGAAAGGAATCTGGAACCGCGCAATGGGAAAACTATTCCCGAATTGGGTTATGAGCCAAGATGGGGTATCTTTGGTAAGAATGCCAGCTCCTTATATTCTGGGGCAGATTCTCACTAAAACCTCTCCGCCAAATCCTTGGATGATGAATTCGGGTTTTGCAAACGTGATCGCGGTCGAAAATTTGGCAATGAAACATTATTATCTGCAGTCCGGAATTCCGAAAAAAAAAATAAGAGTGGTTGGGTCAATTTCGGATGATCATCTGGCACAGTTTAAAAATAATAAAGCACAAGAAGTGAGCAGATTGAAGGGCGACCTGCATATCGAGGGGGATAAGCCTATATTGGTTGTTGGGGGATGCCCTGATCAATCCGGTTGTTGTCCTTCCGGTTTCGAATACAGCGACTTCCACCAGTTCATTGTTCGCTTGGGAACTCTCCTTAAACCTCTCACGAATGTTTATGATGTAATTTTCCGCCCGCACCCCAATAATTTGGAAATGGGAATCGGGCTCGAAAAGTATGGGATTATTGTTACTGAATTTGATACAGCTAGGCTAGTAGCTTTGTCTGATGTTTATTTGGCTTTTGCTTCGGCTACGATCAGGTGGGCCATTGCTTGCGAAGTGCCCGTTGTTAACTATGACCTTTTCCACTACGACTATGACGATTTCAAGGGGGTGCCGGGCGTGCTTACCGTTGCCTCAGAGGATAGTTTCAAGAATGCGCTTGAAAGCCTAAGGCCTAATTGTGACAAGTTTCGGGATCTTCAGCGTGATGCAAAGCTGGCCGCCCATCGTTGGGGGATGCTGGATGGGAAGTCTGCAGATCGAATTGTCGCCCTTATTGAAGAAATGTGCGCATACGAGGACGTTGTTAGAGCTTCTGAGTAATGCGGTGTTAGATAGCTGCTGTTAGTTGTGAGAGGTTAAATGATTAATGTGGCAATAGTCGGCGCAGGGTCGATGGCAAAGGAGCACATTCGGGCTTTTAGTGCTCTGAATGGTGTGCAAGTTACCGGGATCTACAGCAGGACCCGTGCGAAAGCCGAAGCTCTGGCACAAGAGCACAACTTTGGCAATGTCTGCGACAACATTGCGGAGCTAAAGGAAAAAAGTGCTGCACATCTGGTGGTAGTTGCTGTTCCTGAGCTCGCAGCAAATGCTGTCGCTAAGGAGGTCTTCGTTCATGATTGGGCCGTTTTACTAGAGAAACCTGCTGGCTACGACTTGAGTGATGCAGAAGATATAGCTGCTGCGGCAAAAGGGCGAGATAAACCTGTTATGGTCGGGTTTAATCGCAGGTTTTACAGCAGCTTGCAAAATATTCTTCTCGATGTTGAACAACGAAATGAGCACCGCTACGTTCATGTTCAGGATCAACAAAATTACGAAGAGGCTCGCTTGCATGGGCATCCTGAAGAGGTTGTGCAGAAATTTATGTATGCCAATTCTATTCACGTCATTGATATGATGCTTTGCCTATGCAGAGGGAAAGTTACAAATGTTCAGCCTGTTATGCCTTGGAAGGGTGCAGATACTGAAGTGGTTCTGGCTCACATAAACTTTGATAGTGGTGATAGCGCTTTATATGAAGGGATTTGGAAGGGGCCTGGGCCATGGGCTTGTGCTTTGAGTACTCCAAGCCGCCGGTGGGTAATGCAACCACTGGAAAAAGCAGCTTACCAAAATGTGAATGAACGCGTTCAAAATCCCGTGGAAATTGATCCGATTGATGTTGAGTTTAAGGCCGGTTTTTTGCGTCAGGCCGAGGCTGTCATCGCTCGGGTGAGGGGGGAGGAAAGTCACGCGGTTAGCCTTGAAGATAGCCTTCATACGATGCGGCTCATCAACCAGATTTTTGGTGTTTGACAGTTGTTTTCGCGGTTTCGCCCGGTCATCAGCCGAGAAACTATCTCGGGAGCGTGTTGTCTCACTGGTTTTGGAAGGCCTTTTGGATTAGCTGCAGATCTGCAGGGAAGATATTACGTTGCAGACATGGATTTGCATTGTATTTTTCGGTTCGATGCGAAACTCGAATATTTTCAGTGGCTAGACAATGTCGCCGGGTGGTCATCCCCAGTCGAAGTGCTAAATGGTCGGGTGCAATCACACAAGCGTCGAAAACCTTTGGACTTTAATGGCCCGCATTCGATTGCAGTTGCGGCTGATGGTGCGATGTTTGTTACCACATATTATGATCCCGGCGTCATTATGCTCTCTTCGGAGGGGAGCCTCCTTAAAGTATGGGGGAGAGGAGAGGATAATGAGCCTACTTTGGCTGGACCCGCCACCGGGGTTTTAGGTGCAAATGGTCTTCTTTGGGTTACTGAGTATCGCTTGAACGCAGTGTTTGCATATGACACTTATACAATGTCACTGAAAGGCGCACTTGGGGGCGGGAGGCCTGGGTTTAGAGAAAGTGAAGGTTTCATGCCTGGAAGTGGTGCTTGTTTCTTTGATCGGCCGCATATGGCAAGAACTGATCATGAAGGAAACCTGATCGTTGTCGATACATGGAATCACCGGTTGCAGAAATTTAGCCCTGACGGCGAATTTATCGGATGTCTTGGAGGTGAGAAAAAGGGGTGGGTACGTACTGCAAAGTCCGTGGAAGCGTCAAAGAGCCTCGGAGCTTTTTACGCACCTGTATCGATAAGTTTCGATAGCCACGCAAACTTAGTCGTTACCGACTGGGGGAACAGTCGATTGCAGTGGTTCGACGCCGAAGGGCGCTTTGTGGCTGATGATTACAGTCTCCCGCTTGAGAACCCATATGATGCACAAATATTTGATGGTAGATGCGTAGTGGCAAACTCAGCAAAAGGCGAAGTTTACGTAAAGAGTTTACTTTAAATGGATAGTCTAGTAGTTGCCGGTGCTTCTGGTCATGCTCGCGTTATTGCATCTGCGGCACAGAAATCCGGGAAATTTTCCGTCCTTGGATACCTTGACAACAACTTACCTGCAGGACTTCTTGTAGACGGGCTGCCCATTCTCGGTGGAGACGATATACTTACAAATCTCAAGAAAAGTATAGCTGATTTAAAGGTGATTGTGGGGATTGGAGATAACGCTTTACGACAATCGGTCGCAGCTAAGATTAGTATAACAGACTTTGCAACCGTAGTTCATCCTAATGCTGTTGTGGCCGACGATGTGCAGATTGGCGATGGTTCGTTCGTTGCTGCCTCCGCAACAATAAATGTAGGTGTCCGGATTGGATGTCATGTCATTGTTAATACAAGCTCATCTATTGATCATGACTGCGATATCGCGGATTTTTCCTCGATATCTCCCGGAGCAATACTGACGGGTGGTGTTTCTTTGCGGCGCGGTGCTATGATTGGCGCGGGCGCAGTAATTTCTCCGAATCTAGAGGTAGGCCAACACGCTGTCGTTGGAGCAGGGACAGTTGTAATCCGATCTCTTCCACAGGATACCTGTTGGGTAGGTGTTCCTGCTCGCCAGATCGCTAAATCCCCTAAACAATAAGGTTTGGAAGATGTGTGGAATTGCTGCGCTTATTTCACAAACTGCAAGAAGCCAAGCACATGACTTGGTGAAAATGTGCGATGCGATCGTTCATCGGGGGCCCGACGGTCAAGGTTATGCTTTTTTCAGTCAAGATGGCCGACAGAAACTTACTTGCACTCGCAAAGAGGCACTTCAACTGAAGTCAGAGAGAACAAGAGTCGCTCTAGGACACAGGCGGTTGGCGATTACTGATGTGTCCAGTGCCGCGAGTCAACCAATGAGTTTTGGATCTCAAAGACGATACTGGATCACATTCAATGGCGAGATATATAACTTCAAGGAACTTCGAGCAGAGTTGGAGGTTAAAGGTTACGGATTCACTTCGGACTCTGATACCGAAGTCCTAATCTGCGCCTACGCTGAATGGGGGAATGATTGCCTACGTCATCTTAACGGCATGTTTTCATTTGTTATATTTGACTCGATTTCCGAAACCATCTTCGCTGCTCGTGACCGATATGGGGTCAAGCCTCTGTACTGGTGGCGTCCGGATGCTCAGTCTCTGGCTCTAGCTTCTGAAATAAAACAATTTACCTTTCTATCCAATTGGGCTCCCAAGTTGGAACGCAAGGCTGCATTCGATTATTTGAACTGGGGTTTAACCGACCATACTTCAAAAACCTTGTTTGAAGGTGTTTGGCAATTGCCTGCGGGCCATTACGTTCAATGCAATATTGATGAAATAGCTTCCGCGTTACCAATAAAGCAGTGGTATGAGTTACCTCAAAAGTGTTGGAGGCAGCCTTATAAAGACTCGGTTGTGAATTTTAGAAACGTCTTCGTTAATGCTGTAAAACTTCGGCTAAATGCAGATGTTGAAGTTGGTGCTGCCTTGTCAGGGGGGCTAGATTCCTCATCTATCGTTTGTGTGGCGGATGTGCTTAATCGAGAAAGCGACGCTAAAACAATGCACACGTTCTCAGCCAGAGCTGTCGACAAACGATTTGATGAAGGCGATTTTATTGATTCTGTCTCATCAAAAACATCAACCGTTCAACATATGATTTATCCTGATAATGATGGCTTGCGGCGTGATTTGGACATGCTTATCTGGCACCATGATGAGCCTTTCGGATCGACCAGTGTCTACGCAGAGTGGAGAGTCTTCAAGGAATCAAAAGAGGCGGGGATAAAGGTCGTGCTTGACGGTCATGGTGCTGACGAAACCCTTGCAGGATATAAGAGTAATGTTGGTTTTTTCCTATCCTCCCTTCTCACCAGAGGAAAATTTGGGCAGTTCTTGAAAGAGTTTTCAGCGCAAAGAAAATATCAGAACAAAGCTCTTCTTTTTCTACTTGTCGAGATACTTGATAACCTGGCTCCTAATTGGTTACGGCAATTTGCTAGAAAATTAAGCGGGCGCTCAGTGTCTTGCCCTTCGTGGATCAACACCGAGTTATTGGGAATTATGCCTGTCGATCCGATGCAGAGCCTTCAAAAGCGACAGGAACCAAATCTCTCAGGTTTGTCTCGCGCTCAGTTAACTGCGACCAGCTTGCCGATGCAGTTAAAGTGGGTGGATCGGGACTCTATGGCGCATTCCATAGAAAGTCGGGCACCGTTTATGGATTATCGTCTTATTGAGTTAGTGCTCAGCATGCCGGATGAATATAAGTTTGATGGTGGGGTATCTAAGAGAATTCTGCGCTCCGCAATGAAGCAGTTGCTGCCGGAAAAGGTTCGAAACCGAAAAGATAAGATGGGGTTTGTAACGCCGGAGGAAATTTGGGTGTGTAAGGACAGTCCTGCCGATTTCAAAAGGATGCTCAAAGATGCCGTAGAAAACTCTCAGGGGATACTGAAAGAAGAAGCGTTCAACATTGGCTCGGCGATGATTGATGGTGATCTTCCATACAATTCTAGGCTGTGGAGAATGATTTGCTTTGGGCTGTGGATGAAACGATTTAAAGTTCGGGTATAGAGATGATTACCGTAGTGAACTGGGGGGCAGGAAATATTGGTTCTATAACCAATATGCTAAACTATCTCGGGATCAAGGCAGAGATAGCGACCGACTGGAAACAGATAAAAACTGCCGAAAAGATTATCCTGCCGGGTGTGGGAGCATTCGATCACGGTATGCGAAGCCTAAACGAGCTTTGCTTCACAGAGGCACTAAATGAAGCTGTTCTGGATCGCAAAGTGCCTGTTCTTGGTATCTGCCTCGGAATGCAATTGTTGTGTGATGGTAGCGATGAAGGCGACCTTGCTGGCTTGGGGTGGATTCATGGCAGGGCAAAGCGTTTTGACCTTCAAGATAATGCTCAAAAACTGCGGGTTCCTCATATGGGGTGGAGCGAGTTGAAACTCGTTCGAGGTGGTCGTCTGTTTGATGACACGGCAGATCAAAACAGATTCTATTTTGTGCATTCTTATCATGTCGTCTGTCATAAGGCTGAAGATGTGATAGGGACTGTGTGGCACGGCTCCGACATAACAGCGGTTGTGGAACGAGGAAACATATTTGGCGCACAGTTCCACCCGGAAAAAAGCCATCGTTTCGGCATGAAGCTTTTTGAGAGGTTTTCAGGGCTTGAAGCAGGATGAAAACTAGAGTGATTCCTTGCCTCCTGATCGCTGATGGAGGACTTGTTAAGACAACGGGCTACAAGAGACCATCTTACGTGGGTGATCCGATTAACGCTGTCCGGATATTTAACAGTAAAGAAGTCGATGAATTAATGGTGCTTGATATATCGGCAAGCAAGCAAGGAAGAGCTCCTGACTTTAATGCCATTGGTGAGATCGTAAGCGAGGCATTTATGCCGGTTGCATATGGAGGAGGTATAACAACCGAGAGGCAGGCTGGTGAGTTGCTTGCCCTGGGAGTGGAGAAAGTCGTTCTCAACAGTATTCTTGCCGATGATCCTGGCTTGGTCAGTATTTTGGCTAAGCGCTTCGGGTCGCAAAGTGTTGTCGTTTCAATCGATGTAAAAAAGCAAGGGATTACGAGGCAATATCATGCGATGACCCATGGTGGCACGCGGAAGACCGGGCAAAAGCCGAAGGACTTCGCACAGGAAATGGTTATGCGCGGAGCAGGGGAAATACTTCTGAATGCAATTGATCAAGATGGAACTCTATCGGGATATGATTTGCAGCTGATTAATGAGGTTGCAAGTTGTGTAGACATTCCGATAGTGGCTTGCGGTGGTGCTAGAGATATCGCAGATTTTGAAAAAGCAACGAAAGCTGGCGCATCTGCCGTGGCTGCCGGAAGCTTCTTCATTTATCACGGCCCTCATCGTGCCGTGCTGATATCGTATCCGAACCGTAGTGAACTTGAGAATGTCTTACCGTAATGAATGATCGCACTTTAGACAGCCAAATTTGTTCGAAATGTGTAATGGACACCTCAGATCCCGAAATTTCGTTTGATCAGTTTGGGGTATGTAACCATTGCAAACAGGCAGAGTTGAGCCTGGCACAGGTTAAACTAACACCAGACGAAACTCGGCAGAAGATCGGTCAACTGGTGGATAGAATTCGCAGCTACTCAGCTGATCGGAAATACGATGCAGTTGTAGGTATGTCTGGCGGGGTAGACTCATCTTACGTTGCATTGCTCGCTCATAAACTTGGTTTGAGAGTCTTGGCGGTGCATTTCGACAATGGATGGAATTCCGAAGTTGCTGTGAAGAATATTAAGACCCTAGTCGATGCTTTCGGATTTGACCTCGAAACCTACGTAATTAATTGGCCTGAATTCAGGGATTTACAACGGAGTTTTATCCGTGCCGGTGTCGTCGACATAGAGATGCTCTCCGACCACGCAATTATGGCGTCAATGTTTGATTTAGCTAAGCGTCATAACGTTCGGTATGTTCTTTCGGGCACCAATATTGCCACAGAACACGGTATGCCTAGAACTTGGGTGTGGAACAAGAATGACCTTACGAATATTGAAGACATCCACAGAAAATTTGGCGAAATTAAGCTAACGTCATTTCCTCGTATGGGTTTATTAAAGAGTACAATTCGGCGAAAATTCCACATGGGGTTCGAGTTTGTCGAAATTCTTAATCTAGTTAATTTTCGCAAAGATGCTGCTATGAAAGTTTTGAGTGAGGAAACTGGATGGACATATTATGGAGGAAAACACTACGAATCGATATTTACGAAATTCTACCAAGCGTACATTTTACCGGTCAAATTTAATATTGATAAACGAAAAGTCCATCTGTCAGCTTTAGTTAGAAATGGTGAGCTCACACGAGCGCAAGCGCTGTTGGAGCTCGAAAAACCTTTGTACCAAGAAGATGAACTTCGCAGAGATCAAGCCTACGTCCTTAAAAAGCTTAATCTAAGCCAGGGAGAGTTTGATACTGTCATGGCGGCAGACCCTGTTCCCCACAGTTGCTACCGCACGGATAAGAATATTCGCATTATAATTAAGGATATAGCGGAAAAATTGGGGCTATGACGCAGGTGGCTACCAAAAAATATCGTCTGGCTTATCTCAGTCCTGAGCCTAACAGAGAGGGCCATGCGTCCTATACGCATGTTCACGAAATTGTTCGCCATCTTAGGGATATAGGGTGGCAGGTTGATCTGTTTTGTCCTGATTATGAGCAGAGTAGGTTGCCCGGGGCTTTGTCTCGGGTGGCGGGGATTGCTCGTAGTTTAACGCTTATTATTTTCAGGAGGCAGCCAGACATTTATTACATGCGCTGGCATTTCGCGGCTTGGCCATTGGCGCTTTGGGCTAAAATAGGCGGTGTTCCAACCGTTGTAGAAGTCAACGGCCCAATAGATGATTTGTTTATCGCCTGGCCACATACAAGAAGATTCAAGGCATTCTTCTCTTGGTTGATGAAGAGTCAACTCAATTGGTCGGATGCTGTGGTGGCTGTTACGCCCGGTCTGGTAAGTCTTTCCAAGAAAATCTGCGGAGAAGAGAAGTTTGTCTCGTTAATCCCAAACGGCGCAAATACAGATGTGTTTTCTCCTGAGGCTGCCAAAGAAGTGAACGGTTTAACAGAAATATTGCCTAGAAGGTTTTTGATTTTTTTTGGCACCATGGCTCGTTGGCAGGGTATTCGAACTATCCTAGAAGCAATCGAAGAACCTGCTTGGCCAGCTGGGATGCATGTGGTTTTTGCGGGTGATGGCGAAGATCGTGAATTTGTCGAAATGGCAGCAGAACGTCTAGACCACGTGCACTATTATGGCCGGGTGCCTTATCAGACATTAGCTACAATTGTTGCGCGCGCGACAGGGGCTTTAGTCTGCCCCGAAAACTTGGAGGGACGGGCAGTCACAGGGTTGGCCCCCCTCAAGTTGTTCGAAAGTTTGTCGTCCGGCGTTCCAGTAATTGCTACCAATCAGCCGTTTCAAGCAGAACTCATACGTGAAGAGAATTGCGGCATAGTTATCGAGCCAGGGCAGCCGGAGGTTTTGGCAAATGCCGTGTCGAAGCTCGTCGAGTCAGAAGATCAGCGCCTGAAATGGTCTGAAAATGCGCGGAGAGTAGTTGTTCAAAGCCATTCTTGGCTAGCTAGGGCTAAGGACACAGATAGTGTTCTTCAGGCCGTTCTTTCATTTAAGGCAACGTAAAATAGATACTACAAAAGTAGCATATCTCATCACTATTTCATAAAGATTCTGGGACTTTCTCGATATGAATAAATTCGCGTTAATCGGAGCTGCCGGATATATCGCGCCACGGCACATGAGGGCGATAAAGGAAGTTCAGGGTGAGCTGGTTGCGGCTTTTGATCCTGCAGACAGCGTTGGGGCTATGGACAGTTATTTTCCAGACGCAAGTTTTTTTACGGAGTTTGAGCGCTTTGACCGTCATATTGATGTCCTATCCCGTTCAGGAAACGGTGTGGACTACATGTGTGTTTGTTCGCCGAACTATTTGCACGATGCGCACTCACGCTTCGGTTTGAGATCCGGGGCAGATGTAATATGTGAAAAGCCGTTGGTGCTGAATCCATGGAACCTTGATGGCTTGCAAGAGATGGAGCAGCATACCGGCAGGACGCTTTACACAATTTTGCAGCTCCGACTCCATCCCGCGATTATGGCTCTAAAACAACGCATTGATGCGGCTCCAATCGATAAGATATTTGAAGTCGACCTGACCTACATTACATCGCGCGGTGCTTGGTACTATGTGTCATGGAAAGGAAATGAAGCGAAATCAGGCGGAATTGCTACGAATATTGGGGTGCATTTTTACGATATGCTTTCATTTGTGTTCGGTGAGTTGCAGTGTAATAATGTGCATGTTCGTGAGCCGAGCCATGCAGCAGGATATCTAGAATTCAAACGTGCGCGTGTCCGCTGGTTCCTCTCAGTCGATCGAAATGACCTTCCAACCCAAACCCCAGATGGTCAAACGACCTATCGATCAATCACCGTCGATGGTGATGAAGTTGAGTTCTCTGGTGGGTTTACAGACCTGCATACGCGGAGTTACCAAGATATTCTTAACGGCGGTGGGTTTGGTATAGATCAGGTGCGTCCATCAATTGAGTTGGTATCGTCAATTCGCAGCAAAGCTTTGGAACCGCAAAAAGGCGATATGCATTCCTTTGTTATAGAGCGAAACTAACGTATGGAAGATTCTCGATCTCGTGCCCCAAATTTTGCCTCGGTGACAGTTCATGAAAGTGCCTATGTGGACATGCCTGTTAGAATTGGCAAGGGAACCAAAATCTGGCATTTCTCGCACGTTTTGCAGAATACGGTAATTGGTGAAAACTGCGTTTTAGGTCAGAATGTTGTTGTTGGCCCGGATGTAACCATCGGTAATCAGGTTAAAATCCAGAACAATGTTAGTGTCTATAAGGGCGTGACGCTGCAGGACGACGTTTTTTGTGGTCCTTCATGTGTATTTACAAATGTGAATAATCCAAGGGCTAATATCGAGCGCAAGGATGAGTTTCGCTCGACCTTAGTCAAGCGAGGTGCGAGCATCGGCGCAAATGCTACAATCGTATGCGGTCATACTTTAGGTGAGTATTGTTTCGTCGCTGCAGGATCCGTTGTAGCAACGGACGTTCCTGACTATGCGCTGATGGTTGGAGTTCCAGCCAAACGTGTTGGTTGGGTTAGTCGTGCCGGTATGAAGCTAGATAAAGACCTCGTATGCCCACATGATGGCTCTCAGTATCAGTTAAACGATTGTGGGACGCTGGAATTTGTAGGCGGCAAACCAGAATGAGTATTCCTTTTATTGATTTGCAGGCCCAAAGAAAAGCTTTGGGGCCGCTTCTAGATGAAGCTATTAAGCGTGTGCTAGAACGTGGAGATTTCATTCAGGGAAAGGAGGTTCAAGAGTTCGAAGAAGCTCTTTCCCTTTTTACCGGTGCAGTTCACTCCTTGACATGTGGTAATGGCACTGATGCGCTCACTTTAGTCGGTATGGCCGAGGGCTTGGGCGCCGGAGATGCTGTATTTGTTCCAGCATTTACATTTGTCGCTACTGCTGAAGCATTCAGCGTTCTCGGTGCAACTCCATATCTGATAGATGTTGACCCTATCACGTTCAACTTGTCAGTGGAGAGCCTGAAACAGGGAATTGCTGACTCAAAATTGGCTGGCCTAAAACCTAAGATGGTGGTCGCTGTTGATTTGTTTGGTCAACCGGCTGACTACAACTCAATAAAAGACGTTTCAGAAGAACATGGTCTGATACTAGTTGCTGACGCAGCGCAAGCATTCGGCGCATCGTTATACGGCAAAAGGGTAGGTACTTTGGCCGATTACACTACGTTGAGTTTCTTCCCGGCCAAACCGTTGGGGTGCTACGGCGATGGTGGTGCGATATTAACAGACTTGGATGGCAAGGCTACACTTATCAGATCATTAATGCAGCATGGTAAGGGGGGTGAAAAGTACGATAATGTTAATATCGGTTTAAACAGCCGCCTTGATACGATCCAAGCTGCTATTCTTCTTGAGAAACTCAAAGTATTCGAAGATGAGCTGAGTTCGCGGAACGAAATAGCGAAAAGATACAGTAAAAGTCTTGAAGAATTTGCTGAAACGCCTTCTTTGATAGAAGGTGCAATTTCAAATTGGGCGCAATATACCATCAAATTAGAGCGAAGAGACGAGGTTCAGTCCAAGCTTAAAGAGGTAGGGGTTCCTACTGCTGTTTACTACCCAAAACCACTGAATCAGCAAAACGCATACATGCATTACCCTGTAGTCTCTAGCGGCGTAACCGTGTCAGAAAAACTCGCTAGCCAAGTACTCAGCTTGCCGATGCACGCATACATGCCTGAAAAGACCCAGCAGCAGATTATAGAGCACGTTATTGATGCCATAACCCAATAAATACCCTGGGTACTAACTTCGCGACAAATCGATTTGGGTTTGTCCCTTGGTAGCAACAAGTTGGGTGGTGCTTCGTCTTTATGCGCCCTGAAATCTAAGTTCTGTAGAACTCATTTAACTGAGCTCTCCGTGGCAAGTTGGGCGCGCTCCGGCGCCCAGCGCAGGGTCAGGCGCGCCAGAAGGGCGATGATGATCAGGGTCAGGATCACCCGCCCGACCAGAACCACCCAGATATCGGCCCCAAGCGCCAGCATGATCGCCGTATCCTCGATCAGGGAATGCGACAGCGACAACCAGCTGAGTGATAGGAAAAGCGTCCTTGGCGGATAGTTGTTCTTGCGCGCCTCATCAATGATCAGCGCCCCGCCATAGGTAATGCCAAGTAGCACACCAATGGTGGTTACCGGTGCTACGTCGCGTGAAATGCCCGATATACGCAGGACCGGCATCATCGCCTGTGTGATGCGCGCCGTGACCCCGGTTTTCTCGAGCAGATCAAGCAGGATCAGCAATCCGACAATCACGCCAAAGGTCACCAGAAGCGATTTGAACATTTGGATCGACCAGTCGATCCAACCGGCCAGTCCACTGGCGGCAGTCGTGGTTTCACTCCCCGCCATCCAGGAAAAATCAACCGGCTCGGAAAGCCATCCGGTGATATCACTCACCCAGGTCACCAGTGCGGCATATCCGATTGCGGCACCGACGCGAAGGGCGGTGGTCGCCCAAAAACTTGCCCCGGCCCGTTTGACAATCGCCTGTTCGACCGGCAGGCCGTGGGCAAACAGCATCATCGCACACAGCGCACTCAGCTGTGCGGCGGTCATATCAAGGTGTGCTGCCAGCCCGACAAACGCACCGACCGCGCCATACATGCTGACCAAAACGCAGGTCGCCCAGATCAGCCCGGCCTCCGGCGGCAGTCCGATCAGCGCCATCACCGGTGCCAGCCAATTGGATACCAGTTCAACCGCCCCGAATTCCTCGGCAATGCGGACAACCACCATCACGGGCAACATCACCTTGATCAGGGTGATGAACAGTTTCTGGCTGCGGTTGATCAGGTCAAAGGCATAGCGATGCATGGGGCGGCAATCCGGTTAGGTATTGAGGGTTTTAATGCTGGTGGTAGGCGCATGTAAGGTCGTTCAAGGCCGCGATCATGCCACGGGTTTTTGATTTTTGTGCAGCGTATTTGCGCATCTTCGTGCAATATGGAAGCGTTATTAAGCTGATTGGCGCGGTGGAGTTGCGTGATATGCCCGAACTGGATCAGATCGATACCAAAATCCTGCGCCAGTTGCAGGAAAACGCCGATATCCCCAATGCGGAATTGGCTGACCGGATCGGCTTGTCGCCGTCGGCCTGTTTGCGGCGCGTGGCCAAGCTGCGTCAATCAGGTGTGATCCGCAAAACCGTCGCGGTGATCGACCCGGCACAGGTCGGACGTCCGCTGGGGGCGGTGATCAATCTTGAATTCCATCGTCACGGCAATCAGTTCCGCCCAGACTTCATCCGCAAGGTCCGCAAACTTGATGCCGTACGCCAATGCCATGTCGTCACCGGCGAAGTCACCGGGGTGATGATTTTGCAGATGCGTGACATGGCGGAATATACCGCCCTTTGCGAAACGCTTTTTGATGCCGACGACAACATCGTCTGGTACCGCACCTATATCATCACCGAAACGCTGAAGGATGAATTCGGACCGGCGATCTAGCTTTCATGTGAATGTCAGTGGTCGATATGATCAAGATCATGGACGCGCCCACCGGTTCGCGATAGTTTTTGGCTTATGAACAAGCTGCTCCATATCTTCATGACACTGTGTTTGCTGAGCGCCTCGGTCGCGGGCATGACACATATATCTGCTTCCGCCTCGGCAATGCCGATCGCAGGGGCCAGCATGTCTCATGGAACCATGGAACAGATGATGGCCGATTGCGATGATTGCGCGGCCTCGCCACAGGTGGCCGATGCCTGCGATATCATCTGTGCTGTCCCGGCCGTGATTGCGCGTAAGGAACCGCTGGCAAACCTCCTTTCGGTCAAACAGCTTCATATCCTGCCCGTGGCCCATCGCGCCGCTGGCATTACGCAACGCCCGGAAATCGCCCCGCCACGCCTTCTTTCCTGACCCGACCCGGTACTTGGCGGCATTGCCCCACAGACCGGCCAAGTGCGCGCGCCCCAATAACGGTGCTGCGCGCCAACCATTCCGGCATGTGCAATGCCGGGAAACTGTCATCTGTCAGGAAAGTCATCCTCATGAAGAACCTTTCCACTTTGCGCCCGTCACGGCGCCGTTTCTTGCAATCGCTGGGTGCCGGTGGCGTCACCGCCGCGGCCCTGTCTGCCGGTTTGCCAGCCATGATTCCGGGCATCGGGCGCGGCATGGCCCACGCCGCCGAGACAGGGGGCGTCCAGCAAGTGACCGCCGCACCCGCCACTGCCCGCCTTCTTCCCGGGGGTGCTGTGCCAACACCGGTATGGGCATTTAACGGCACGGTGCCGGGCTCGCTTCTGCGCGTCAAACAGGGCGAAGACGTCCATGTCCGCTTTGAAAATCAGCTTGCGGAGCCAAGCAGCATCCACTGGCACGGGGTACGTGTTCCCAATGCCATGGATGGGGTACCGGGCCTGACCCAAAAGCCGGTCGCCCCAGGCGACACATTCGATTACCGCTTTAACGCCCGGGATGCCGGAACCTATTGGTATCATCCGCATATCAATTCACCGACCCAGCTTGCCCGTGGCCTCTATGGTGCCCTGATCGTCGAGGAGGCCGAACCGGTCAGCGTCGATCGGGAATTTGTCTGGCTGATCGATGACTGGCGTCTTGGGGAAGATGGCGAAATCGATCCGGTGTTTAACGCCGGGCATGATGTTGGTCATGCCGGGCGTCTGGGCGGGCTTGTCACCATCAATGGTGTGGCAAATCCCGATATTTCGGTACGCCCCGGCGAACGGATCAGGGTGCGCATGATCAACACGGCCAATGCGCGTGTCTTTGCCATCGATTTTGCAGGTTTGTCTCCGCATTTGATTGCCCTTGATGGTCATCCGGTCACACCGCATGTGCCAGACCTGCCGGTCTTTTTGTTTGCACCCGGCATGCGGGCTGATTTTATTGTTGATGTCCCGCCTGATGCCAGTGGCCAGTTTTCCCTGATCGACCGTTTTTATGACGGGCTTGAAAACCCGTTGGCAAACCTCCGGGTCGCGGGGGATCCGGTGCGTGGCGACGTTGCGCAAACCAGCATGACCTTGCCCGATAACCCGTTGCCCGAACCTGATCTGCAAAATGCCCGGCGCGAACAGCTGCTTTATACTGGCGGCATGATGGGCGGTGGTGTGCTGCGTCATCTTGTTGAAACCGCCAAAATTGATGCCGGCTTCCTTGGTGAAGTGCGCGGCATGGCGCAATCGATGATGGGGATGATGACCGGCGGTGGCATCTGGATGGTCAATGGCCGCGATCCCGAACGCGATGATCTCGGCCCGCTATTTTCACTCGGCCGCGGGGAAAGCTGTGTCGTGACCGTCACCAATGCCACGGCCTGGTATCACCCGATCCACTTGCATGGTCATGCCTTCCGGGTGCTTTCACGCGACGGGCAACCAACTCGCTATCAGGAATGGCAGGATACCGTCCTTCTTGCCCCGGCAGAACAGGCCGAAATCGCCTTTGTTGCCGACAATCCCGGCGACTGGATGCTTCATTGTCACATTCTCGAACACAAATTCGGCGGCATGTCCGGCTTCATCCGGACCGCCTGACCGCCGCAAAGCTGCAATCGAAAAACGACAGGATCAAAACCATGAAACGTTTCTTTGCATTTATGCTGACCCTTGGCCTGGCAACGATGAGTTTGTCCGGCCACAGCCACGCCAATCCCTTGCAGGCAAAAGTCTACAAGGATCCCAATTGCGGCTGCTGTGCGATCTATGCCGATTATCTTGTTGCGCGGGACTATGAAGTCGAAGTGATCGAAAGCGATCAGGTTGTTCAGATGTCACGCATGATGGGGATTCCCGAAGAAATGCAGGGCTGCCATCTGACCATGATCGAAGGCTACGCCATTTCCGGTCATGTCCCGTTTGAAACCATCGACCGCATTCTCGCAGAACGGCCTGAGGTCAAGGCATATACCCTGCCAGGCATGCCGATGGGCTCGCCCGGTATGGGCGGGGTCAAGAATGCCCCGTTCGAAGTCTATCAGATCAAGGACAACGCCGCCGAGGTCTACGACGTCCGCTAACCGCCTGTAAGGCCCGGCTCCGGTGAAGGGGCCGGGCCTTATAAGTCGAAATTATGCGTGACATTGCCCTTAAAGTTGCGCACAGGGCTTGCGATCTCGCCGCTATAGGCACACACTCTATGTATCGCCTGCTGGGAGTCCTTTGATGCTCCTCGCTTGCAAGTTGTACATATTCGACTGACCCGAAAGTGGTAGGTATCAGCGCTTGGAAATTTGCTGCGGCGCGGTAAGATCGAGGCTGGATCTGAGCAAGGCTCGTAACGACCTTCGCCCGATCTTTGGAAACGTAATCAGGATTAATCGGAGGATCTCATGACCGACGTCGTAATTGTGGGTGCCGCACGGACACCAATCGGCGCATTCAGTGGCACGCTGGCCAATACACCGGCGCACGATCTGGGTGCTATTGCCATCAAGGCTGCACTCGAACGCGCAGGTGTCGAAGGCGATGCTGTTGACGAAGTGATCCTTGGTCAGGTCCTGACAGGTGGTCAGGGTCAGAACCCGGCACGCCAGGCCGCCATTGGTGCGGGCATTTCTGATCGTACAACCGCGTTTCTGATCAACCAGGTTTGCGGTTCGGGGCTTCGTACCGTTGCCCTTGCGGCACAGCAGATCATGACGGGGGACGCCAACATTGTCGTTGCCGGTGGTCAGGAAAACATGTCGCTTTCAACCCATGTTGCGCATCTGCGCGCCGGGCACAAAATGGGTGATGTCAAATTCATCGACAGCATGATCAAGGATGGCCTGTGGTGTGCGTTCAACGGCTATCACATGGGCAACACCGCTGAAAACATCGCCAAGAAATGGGGTATCTCCCGCGAAGAGCAGGATGAATTCGCCGCCGCCTCTCAGAACAAGGCCGAGGCCGCCCAGAAAGCCGGTCGCTTCAATGATGAAATTGCGCCTGTGACCATCGCGCATCGCAAGGGTGAAACCATCTTTGATGCCGATGAATATCCGCGTCACGGTGCCACCGTCGACGGCATGGCCAAACTCCGCCCGGCCTTCGATAAGGAAGGCACGGTGACCGCTGGTAACGCATCGGGCATCAATGACGGGGCGGCCGCCCTTGTTGTCATGTCGGCGGCTGAGGCATCCAAGCGTGGCCTGACCCCGCTTGCGACGATCAAAAGCTGGGCGACGGCGGGTGTCGATCCGGCGATCATGGGTTCCGGCCCGATCCCAGCTTCGAAAAAGGCACTGGAAAAGGCCGGCTGGTCCGCAGCCGACCTTGACCTGATCGAAGCCAACGAAGCCTTCGCCGCCCAGGCGATTGCGGTTAACCGCGACATGGGCTGGGATACCGATAAGGTTAACGTCAATGGCGGTGCGATTGCACTTGGCCATCCGATCGGCGCATCCGGCGCCCGTGTGTTCACCACATTGCTCCACGAAATGCAGAAACGCGATGCCAAAAAAGGTCTGGCGACGCTCTGCATTGGTGGCGGTATGGGGGTTGCGCTTTGCGTTGAACGCTAAGCGACCTTTTGCCGGCAAATAACATATGCGGGGTGTCCTCTTGATGGGGATGCCCCGTTTGCATTGATGCAGAATTTGCTGCAGTGCGACGAAAGACTAAGCGCTTTTGTAGAATTCGAGGATGGAGAAGTAATAAAGTTACGTATATAACGCAATTTATGGATTAAAGTTACGCAAGTCGTAGAAGGGCAAGCTACGGAAATCGCGATGATGACACGTTTGATGAACGAAGTTTAGGGAGGCGACCATGACAAAAACAGCACTGGTAACCGGTGGAACACGCGGGATCGGCAAGGCAATCAGTCTGTCACTCAAGGACGCGGGCTACACCGTTGTGGCGAACTATGCCGGCAATGACGAGGCCGCCAAGGCCTTCTCTGAGGAAACCGGCATTGCGACCTATAAATGGAGTGTGGCCGACGCCGATGCGTGTGCCGCTGGCATCGCCAAGGTCGAAGCCGAAGTCGGCCCGATTGACATTCTGATCAACAATGCCGGCATCACCCGCGACGGTTTCATGCACAAGATGGAGACCGAGCACTGGAACGCGGTGATCGACACCAACTTAAGCTCGCTCTTTTATATGACCAAACCGGTTCTTGAGGGCATGCGTGCACGCGGCTTTGGCCGTGTCGTCAACATTTCCTCGATCAACGGGCAGGCCGGTCAGTTGGGCCAGACCAACTATTCCGCTGCCAAGGCAGGCGTGCACGGCTTTACCAAGGCACTTGCCCAGGAAGTCGCGCGTAAAGGCATTACGGTCAACACCATCGCGCCTGGCTATATCAATACCGACATGGTGGCCGCCGTTCCGGAAAAGGTCCTTGAAGGCATCATTTCCAAAATCCCGGTCGGCCGTTTGGGCGAAGCAGACGAGATCGCGCAGGCGATCCTCTATCTCTGCGGCCCGAATTCAGGCTTCATCACCGGCTCCTGCCTGTCAATCAATGGCGGTCAGCATATGTTCTGATGCTTTGGCCCATTGGGCGAAACATCACTGATAAAGCAAAACGCCCTGCAGGAATGCGGGGCGTTTTCTTTTAGACATATAATGTGACGGATCAGGAAATCCGCACGCGAATATCGGCTTTCCCGGTCCCGCGTATCACGGTCTGTGCATTGGGAAGATCGTTGCTGGTGGCTTTGTGGGTGGCGGTGGCGTCGTCAAAGCCAAAGCTGCGCCAACGTGCGATCAATCGGGCACGCAGCGTGTCTTCCGGTACATCAAGATAGATCGACAGATCAAACAGGCCGTGAAGTTGGTCCCACGGGGATTGATCGAGAAGTAGGTAATTGCCTTCGACCAGAATGATTTTGTGGTTTGGTGTAATCGCCCGGGCCGACCCACGTGATATTTCAATTGTCCGATCAAACAACGGCACGTAAACGTCATCGTTTGGCGTGTCATGCAGGGCCATCAAGGTGCGCTTGAGCCCACCAACATCAAAGGTTTCCGGCGCACCCTTGCGGGCCAGAAGGCCGCGGTCTTCCAGAATGCCATTGTCAAAATGAAACCCGTCCATAGGCACCACAGCAGCCCCGGCTTTATCACCCCCCAGATGGTGATAAAGCCGGTCGGACAAGGTTGACTTGCCCGAGGCTGGTGCACCGACAATGGCCACAAGAATGCGGCCCTTGTCGGCGTGCTTGGCGCGAATGGCGTCTGCCAACGCGTCGAGATCAGGTGTCATGAAACTATGATTCTCATATCCGGGGTACGATGTTTTATGCGGCGTCTTCTGCCGGGGGCTCTTTGGCCCCCGTCATGAAGGCAACTGCGTCTGACATGCTGTAATCATCGGGTTTGATGGTGCAAAGGCGTTTGCCCAACCGATGCACATGAATGCGATCGGCGACCTCGAACACATGCGGCATGTTATGCGAAATCAGCACAATTGGCATGCCGCGCGCCTTCACATCGGCAATAAGATCCAGCACGCGACGGCTTTCCTTAACGCCCAGGGCGGCGGTCGGTTCATCCATGATCACCACGCGCGATCCGAATGCCGCCGCACGGGCAACCGCAACACCCTGGCGCTGCCCACCCGAAAGGGTTTCAACCGCCTGATTGATGTTCTGAATGGTCATAAGCCCCAGATCCGTGAGCTTTTGGCGCGCCAATCGCTGCATTTCCTTATGGTCCAGCGCCCCGAAATACTTGCCCATAATGCCCTTCTTGCGAAGCTCGCGGCCCATGAACATGTTGTCAGCAATCGAAAGTGCCGGCGAAAGTGCAAGGTTCTGATACACCGTTTCAATGCCGGCTTCGCGGGCCTCCATCGGTGATGTGAACTGGATCGGCTTGCCATCAAGCTCGATACTGCCTTCATCAATGGTCACAGCCCCCGAAAGCGCCTTGATCAGCGATGATTTGCCCGCCCCGTTATCGCCGATCACGGCAAGAACCTCGCCGGGATAAAGATCAAAATCCGCATAGTTAAGGGCGGTGACACGACCATATCGTTTGACGATGCCGCGTGCCTTGAGAACAGGTTGCACAGATTGGGAAGTGTTGCTCATGACGACACCTTTCTGATCCACTGGTCAATGGCGACAGCAATAATGGTCAGCCAGCCGATGGCAAACACCTGCCAAAGAACATCCACCCCCGCAAGGCGAAGGCCGGAATTAAACACGCCAACGATCAACGCCCCGATCAACGGGCCAATGATCGATCCACGCCCGCCAAACAGCGAGATACCCCCGATCACAACGGCGGTAATCGATTGCAGGTTGGCTTCCTGAAAACTCTGTGGCGAAACCGATCCAACACGTCCGATCGATGCCCATGCGCCAATCGCGCAAACCAAACCGGCAAGGCAATAAACCGTAATCAGGGTGCGGTTGGTGCGAATGCCCGAAAGTTCGGCCGCTTCCTTGTCATCGCCAATGGCATAGACATGCCGCCCCCAACTGGTGTGGTTCAGGATGTACCAAAGCACCGCAAAGATCACGAGCATCAGGATCGACCCATAGGTGATCCGGGCCCCGCCAAGCGCGATGCTTTCGCCAAAGAATTTCAAAAGCGGGGCAATTTCATCAAGTGTCTGGCTTCGGATCGACTGCGCGCCCGAAAGCCAAAGGTTGAGCGCAAAGAATATATTCCAGGTGCCGAGCGTCACGATAAACGGTGGCAACTTGATCCGGGTCACCAGGAACCCGTTCAGTCCCCCGGCACAGATCCCGCCGATACAGCCAATGATAATGGCAATCGGCGCCGGAATACCGATGGTGACAGCAAGCTGGCCCATAATGACCGACATCAGAACCATGATCGCACCGACCGAAAGATCAATCCCGGCGGTAAGGATCACAAGGCTTTGCGCCGCGGCCAGAATGCCGATGATCGATACCTGCTGCATGATCAGCGACAGGTTAAAGGGCGAAAAGAATTTACTGCCGGCGACAAAGCCGAAAATGATGATCGAAAATATCAGAACAATCACCGGCACCATGGTCGGGTTGCCATGCAAAAAATGCTGCACGTTGCCGAAAAGACTGCGGTGTTTATGTTCGAATTGCGCGACATTGCGGTCGCTGGATTCAAGCGCGTGCTCGAATTCCTGTTTCTGGCGCGACGATTTGGGTGTCTCGCTCATCGTTTCCTCCGGACCTGGTCGAAAACAGGATCAGGCATTCCTGACCCGTTCGCTGCCTTCCGCCCGGCTCTTGTGGCGGGTTCGGATGACATACCAAGTGTAAAGCAAAGTGGGACAAGGAGGGCAGGGATAATGCTGCCCTCCTTCGAAGCAGGCCAGGATAAGCCCCGGATTAACCCCAGCAGCGATCCATGCCCTCGGCAACGTCAATCGACGGAACGCCGTCTACCGGCTGATCGGTCACAAGGTTGACACCCGTGTTATAGAAGTTAAGGCCCTGGCTGTTCTGCGGTTTTTCACCGCTATCAGCCCATGCCTTGATCGCTTCGATACCCTTGGACGCCATCAGCAACGGATACTGCTGCGAGGTCGCACCAATCACGCCATCCTTGACGTTGGCAACACCCGGGCAACCACCATCGACCGACACGATCAGAACGCCGTCTTCCATGCCGAACGATTTCAGTGCCTCATAGGCACCGGCAGCGGCCGGTTCGTTGATCGTGTAAACCACATTGATGTCGGAATCGCGCTGCATCAGGTTTTCCATCGCAGTACGGCCGCCTTCTTCGTTGCCGTTGGTCACGTCATGGCCAACGATCCGGTCGTCATCCTCGTCCCCGATCTTGTTGGGGTCCTTGATGTCGATCCCGAAACCTTTCAGGAAGCCCTGATCGCGCAGCACATCAACCGACGGCGCACTCGGCGTCAGGTCAAGCAGGGCGATCTTGGCATCTGCTGCCTTGTCACCAAGCTTGGCGGCCGCCCACTGACCAATCAGTTCACCAGCCTTGAAGTTATCGGTGGCAAAGGTCGCATCGGCGGCATCAATCGGCTCAAGCGGCGTGTCGAGTGCAATCACGATCAGGCCAGCATCGCGGGCCTTTTTGACAACCGGCACAATCGCCTTGGTGTCGGATGCGGTCAAAAGGATGCCCTTGGCACCCGATGCGATGCAAGACTCGATGGCCTGGACCTGTGTTTCATGATCGCCATCAATCTTGCCGGCATAGGTCGACAGATTGATGCCAAGTTCTTCGGCCTTGGCAGACGCGCCTTCCTTCATTTTCACAAAGAACGGGTTGATGTCGGTTTTGGTGATCAGGCAGGCGCCGATTTCGTCGGCTTTTGCGGCGTTCGGGGCCGCAGTCATACCCAGTGCAAGCGCACCAAGGGCGGCGCCAAGAAGTGCTTTCTTCATTTGTTTCCTCCCAGGACTGAACCTGAATATTTGGCCATTTTGGCCTGATTTTGCTGTTTTCCAACAGATCGTGACGCACATTTTTTGTCGCGGGTCTTCAATCTGTATGGCCTTACGACACACCAAACCGGCGATCCTGTCAATTAATAAATCCGATTGATTTATTAATTATTCCTGTCACCATGATCCCCAATCGGGCATTAAGGATCCCGAGTGGGAGGAACCAATGACTGACAGCATCTCTGCGAACCCGGACAATATCGGGGCGGATGATCGCAACGCGCGTCCCTTGCATCCGGGCGGGGGCGCAAACCAGTTGCGTGTGCGCGCCTATAACGAACGGCTTGTTTTATCGCTCGTGCGCCGTAACGCCGGTCTTTCAAAGGCCGAAATTGCAAGGCTTTCCGGGCTGTCGGCCCAAACCGTTTCCGTCATCATGCGCGCCCTTGAAAAGGATGGGCTTTTGATGCGCGGCACGCCGGTACGCGGCAATGTTGGCAAGCCAAAGGTGCCGATGGCGCTTAATCCCGACGGGGTTTATTCCTTTGGGCTAAAGATCGGGCGGCGCAGCACGGAACTGATCCTGATGGATTTTGTCGGATCGGTGCGGGCAACCAAACGCGAAGCGTATAAATATCCCACCCCCGATGGCATTCGCCGGTTCGTTCGTGGTGCTGTCGATGACATCCTGACCGGCCTTGATCGCAACCAGATTGATCGCATTGCCGGGGTCGGTATCGCGGCCCCGTTTGAACTTTGGAACTGGGTCGATGAGGTCGGCGCCCCGGTCGAAGACATGAATGCCTGGCGCGAGGTTGATCTGGTCGACGCCATTGCCGCCATCGTGCCGTTCCCGGTCTTTCAGCAAAATGACGCCACCGCGGCCTGTGGGGCAGAACTGGTCTTTGGTCTTGGCCCGAACTATTCCGATTTCGCCTATTTCTTTATCGGGTCGTTTATTGGAGGCGGGGTTGTGCTTAATCAGGCGCTTTATGCCGGGCGGACGGGCAATGCAGGCGCCTTTGGCTCCATGCCGGTCTCCTCGCGCAGCGGCCATCCCAGTCAGCTTATTGATCAGGCCTCGATCTTTGTGCTTGAACAGATGCTGACCCGCGAAGGCGGCGATCCGGCGATGCTGTGGCGCGATCCCGATTACTGGCATGGCCTTGGCAAGACGCTTGATATCTGGATTGAACACACCGCGCGCAGTCTGGCGATTGCCATCACCTCGGTCTGTTCGGTGATTGATTTCGAAGCCGTGATTGTTGATGGCGGCTTCCCGGCCGATGTCTGCGAACGGGTGGTTGCCGCAACCCGTGCTGCGATTTCCGAGCTCGATCTGCAAGGCATCGAACGCCCCCGCATCGAACAGGGCCGGGTGGGCAGTGCCGCACGCGCCATCGGTGCGGCAAGTCTGCCCTTGTTCTCGCGCTATCTGCTTGATCAGAACGTTTTGTTCAAACAGATGGCCTGATCCAACATCAGCTTAGAAATTGTCTTTGCGTTTGCGAATCTCGGTAAAGATCGCAACCGGGCTTTCGCCGCTCATGCCCAGTGCCGCGGCAACCGATGGCTCATCGGCGCGCAGGAACGGATTGGTGGCAAGCTCGACATCCAGACGTGATGGAATGGTCGGCAAGTTGCGTGCGCGAAGCCTGTCAATATCCTGGCACCGTGCAATCAGAATGGCGTTATCGGGCTCGATCGTTTTGGCGAATTTTGCATTGGCCTGGGTATATTCATGGCCGCAATAGACCTGCGTGCTGGGCGGAAGATTGCGAAACTTCTGCAAGGAATGCCACATCTGTTCGGGTGTGCCCTCAAACAAACGCCCGCAGCCCAGTGCAAACAGGCTGTCGCCGGAAAACAGCGCGGTGATGGCCGAGAAATAAAATGCGATATGCCCGCTGGTGTGGCCCGGCACATCAAATACCCGTCCTTCCAGATCCCCGATCAGGACCTGATCGCCCTCGGCACAGGTTTCATCCATGTTGGGGATGCGCGCGGTTTCGGCCGTCGGGCCCAGCAATTTCGCGCCGTATTTCTCGATCAACTCGGCATTGCCGCCGATATGGTCATGGTGGTGATGGGTGTTGATCACCAGATCAAGGTTCCAGTCACGCTCTTCAAGGGCGGCAATCACAGGGGCCGCTTCGCCCGGATCAACGATGGCGGTGACTTCGCTGCGGTGGCAGCGCACCAGATAAGTGTAATTGTCTGAAAGACAGGGAATGACGATGACTTCACCGGCAGCCATGGCGTACCTCAAAATGTAATTTCTATGTTGGGGCAAGACTATCAGGATGTAGGCTCAGGACCTATTAATTTGGTTTGAATGGTTCACCGGGTTTGTGCGGATACGCGAAGCAAAACCGCAGGAAGATATGTATCTTTCAAGGCTTTGCGACAAAGTAGCCCGTGCAAACCCGGTGAATCCAAAGGACAGACGTTATATTTGCAAACTCCTGCGTCAAACCCCTTGGCCGGGATACCAGCCCGCCCGGCGGGCCTTTCCTTGGATTTCACAAATATAACGTCTGCCATTCCAACCAAATTAATAGGTCCTGAGCCTAGTGTCTTGAAACAATCACGCAAAAACATTCCCGTGCTGGATCGGGGATGATAGGCTGATCGCATGCGTCAGGATGTCGTTGATCTTCACCGTTTTTATGCAAGCAGCATCGGACAAGCCGCACGGCGTCTGATCCGCAGGCGTTTGCGCGTCATGTGGTCGGATGTCCGGGGCATGCGCGTCCTTGGTTTTGGCTATGCCACGCCGTACTTGCGCCCCTTTATTGGCGAGGCGGAGCGTGTCATGGCCTTCATGCCAGCCCAGCAGGGCTGCGTTCATTGGCCTGCCGGTGAAGATAACCGTGTGGCGCTGACCGAAGAAACCATGTTGCCGCTGCCTGACAGTTCGGTGGATCGTATTTTGGTTGTGCATCTGGTCGAACATACAGACTCGATGCGTCGCCTGATGCGCGAATGCTGGCGGGTACTGACGCCCAATGGCCGGATTGTCGTGGTGACGCCGAACCGAAGCTCGCTCTGGTCATGGTCGGAAAAAACGCCCTTTGGCTATGGCCATCCCCATAGCGTCTCACAGCTGCAAAACCTGCTGCGTGAAAACATGTTCCTGCCGATCCAGCACAGCCGCGCCCTTTTCATGCCGCCGACCAACATGCGGCTTTTGCTGCGCTGGTCGCAGGTATTTGAAAATATCGGATCGCGCCTGTTCAAGGCCTTTGCCGGTGTCTCGATTGTCGAAGCCGGTAAGCAGCTTTACGCCAGCTCCGGCACGCCACAGCGCAAACGCCGTCTGGTGCATATCCCGGTGACGGTCCCGCCGCTGCGCCCGGCCGATGGCAATCAACAGCACCGTGTGTCGCACGACCAGACGGATGAGTGCCAAAACAACCCGTCGGACGAAGACAAACCAACACAGCCGTCCAAGTTGGACCAGTAAGTCCGCAAAATCACGGCAGGTTTTGTTACATGATGATAATTGACAGGCACGCCATGATTGGCTGCATAATAACGTCATGTCATTCAAATCTGTTTTGCGAAACACAGTCAGGTTTACCGGACGCGCGCTATTTGCCGGTGCGCTGTTTCTGCCATTGCACGCCGTGGCCGAGCCGGTGCAAGACAGCAACATGCCCCGCACCATCACGCTGTACGCCGAAGACAGCAACGCACCCTATGCGTTTCTTGATGGGGTGAGCCCCGAAGGCATTTATGTCCGCATCCTGCAGGAAGCATTTGATCGCCTGCCGGGCTATCGGCTCGATATTGTCAATGTGCCGTTTCGCCGCGGGATGGAGCTGCTCAAGGATGGCAAGATCATGGGGTTCTTTCCGCCTTACGCGCGCGGGGATCGCGACTGGATCGAACGCTATTCCATCCCGATCTTGCGCGAAACCGTCGTGGCAATCTGCAGCAAGGATTACGCGCAAAGCAACGATCTGAAGCGCTTCCCGGATGATTTCAAAGGGGCACGTTTTGCCAACAACGCCGGATATCGTCTGGCTGGGCCTGCATTCTTTGACATGGTCGAGGCGGGCGAGATTACCCTTGAAGAAGCCAATACCACCGCAAGCAACCTGCGTTTCCTGATGGCTGGTCGTGTCGACTGTTATGTCAATGAACGCATGGCCATTCTGGCCGGGATGCGCGAACTGGCCGTCGACAAGGCAGTCGCCCGCCTGTTTGACGAAGCCGCGGTCATCGGGCACGAATTTGGCTACGTGGCCTATGGCCCGGACCCGGAAGGCAAATGGCCCTACCGCGACCAGTTTGTCGGCGCCCTTGATCGCGTGCTGAGTGACATGCTCGCAAGCGGCGAGATCGACCGGCTGGTTGTGTCCTATTTCTCTTATTGATATCGCCCGCCATATGCTTCGGGGTGTTTGAGTAGCGCACAAAAAAACAGGCCACCGAATGTCGGTGGCCTGTTTCAATATCGGGCAGATCAGGACGTCTTAGTGTTCGACGTCGCGCCAGATCTTGCGTTTGACCGCATACAGCATTGCCGTCAGAACCAGCAGGAACAGGATCACTTTCATGCCAAGCGCCTTACGGGCTTCAAGTTCCGGCTGTGCCGTCCAGTTCAGGAAGGCCGTCACATCACGTGCATGCTGTTCCAGGGTCATCGGGGTGCCATCCGTGTACTCGACCGCTTCATCATAAAGCGGCGGTGCCATGGAGATCTGATGACCCGGGAAGTAGTGGTTGTAATATTTCCCGTCCGCAAGGTCGAAGCCCTCTGGTGCTTCTTCCTCATAGCCGGTCAGAAGGCCGAACACATAGTCCGGGCCACCCACACGTGCCTTGTTCATCAACGAAAGATCCGGCGGAATGGCGCCGCCATTGGCAGCCGCAGCCGCCTTTTCGTTGGGGAACGGAGACGGGAAGTAATCCGAAGCAAGACCCGGACGGGTGAACATGTCACCATCGTCATTCGGACCGTCTTCGATGTCATACTCGGCCGCAATCGCCTTGATCTGGTCTTCGTTGAACCCAATGCCTTCAAGGTTACGGAAGGCAATGAAGCGCAGGCTGTGACAGCCGGCACAGATGTTCTTGTAGACCTGGAAGCCACGCTGCAGCTGGGCACGGTCATACGTGCCAAACAGACCCTGCCAGCTCCAATCCTGTGCCTCGGGCACCGGCGCGTCGCCGGCAGCCTTGGCTGCACCACCAGTGAATGCGGTTACCGCGAAGGCGGCAGCAATTGCGGTCAGTGCGAACTTACGCATTTGCACCCTCCTTCAAAACAGATTCGCTGATGCTTGCAGGAAGCGGCTTGGTTCGTTCCATTTTTCCAACCAACGGCATGACCACAAGGAAGTGTGCGAAGTAATACAGCGTCGAAAGCTGACCCATCACGATGACTTTCAGACCCGGAATACCCAGGAAGTAGTCATCCGGTGCCTTCGCCCCGCAATAGCCGAGGATGAAGGTGTCGATCACAAACAGCCAGAAGAACCATTTGTAAACCGGACGGAATTTCGAGCTGCGCACCTTGGAGGTATCAAGCCACGGAATAACGAACAGGATCACGATCGAGGCAAACATCGCCAGCACGCCAAGCAGTTTTGCCGGGATGCCAAAGATGGTGAAGTCGATCGACCGCAGGATCGCATAGAACGGCAGGAAGTACCATTCCGGCACGATGTGCGGCGGTGTGACCAGCGGGTTCGCCGGGATGTAGTTATCCGGGTGGCCCAGGAAGTCAGGTGCAAAGAACACAAACACCGAGAAGAAGATCAGGAACACGCCCATGCCGTACAGATCCTTGATCGTGTAGTACGGATGGAACGGAATGGCATCCGCCGGGGTCTTGATCTCAACACCGGTCGGGTTGTTCGAGCGCACGGTATGCAGTGCCCAGACATGCAGGACAACAAGGCCCAGAATGACGAACGGCATCAGATAGTGCAGCGAGAAGAACCGGTTCAGCGTCGGGTTATCAACCGAGAAACCACCCCAAAGCCAGGTCACCAGCGGATCACCGATGATCGGGAAGGCAGAGAACAGGTTGGTAATAACCGTTGCACCCCAGAAGGACATCTGGCCCCACGGCAGGACATAGCCCATGAACGCGGTTGCCATCATGGCAAGCAGGATCAGGATACCGATCCACCACAGCATCTCGCGCGGTGCTTTGTATGACCCGTAATACAGGCCACGGAAAATGTGAATGAACACAACGATGAAGAACATCGAAGCGCCGTTCATATGGATATAGCGGATCAGCCAGCCATAGTTCACATCACGCATGATGCGCTCGACCGACTCAAAGGCCATATCGGTATGGGGGGTGTAGTTCATCACCAGGAAAATACCGGTGAGGATCATCGTCACCAGAACAAAACCGGCCAGGGAACCGAAGTTCCACATATAGGACAGGTTTTTCGGGGTCGGATATTCGTATGCAGAGTGGTGCAACATGGAGATGACCGGAAGACGGTCGTCAACCCACTTGACCACTTTGTTGTTCCACTGAGGTGCGCTCATAAACCTGCTCCTTACCCGATCCGGACCGACGTGTCGGTCAGGAATTCATATTCCGGAACGACAAGGTTCAACGGCGCGGGGCCGCGGCGGATACGGCCCGACGTATCATAGTGCGAGCCATGGCATGGGCAGTACCAGCCATCATAATCACCACGGGTTTCGCCTGTGGCTGTGCCCATCGGAATGCAGCCCAGATGGGTGCAGACGCCGACGACGACCAGCCACTCTTTCTTTTCGACACGCGCATCGTCGGTCTGCGGATCGACGAGTTCGTTCAATGCGACGTCTTCGGCCTCATTGATTTCGCGTTCGGTACGATGGCGGATGAAGACAGGTTTGCCTCGCCACATGACCTTAATTGCCTGACCAACCGGGATGTTGGCCAGATTAACCTCAACCGAGGCAAGTGCGAGAACGTCCTTGGACGGGTTCATGCTGTCCACGAACGGCAACAACGCGCAACCAACGCCAACGGCGCCAACTGCTGTGGTCGCCAAGGTCAGGAAATCCCTGCGGTTCTCGTCCGGCTGGTGTTCGCCGGAGGAATGCACCGTTTGCGACATAATTAATCCCTCTTTCTGCCCCCAAAACAGGCATGCGGAATGCCAAACCAAGACTTAGGGCATTCATGTTTACATTCCATTGATGAAAATCAAACAATCTTGCCGCTCAAAGCCCTTAGGCCTGTTTGACGGTCCGTATACTAACAAAAATTCGGTTTGTTAAGGAGAACTTGGAGTTGCAAATTGTTTGCATTCAACAAGATCATTGGGTTTTGCGCTGCACAATTCGGTAAAACATAGCGTAATTGCGGGTATCGCGCCCTTTGTGCGCCAAGGACTTGTGGCTTTAGTTCTTCATATTCCAAAAAAGTCTAATAGCGGCGTTAACGGGTAATTATATGTCGCTGATGAACTGATTCGACATTTGTTCACCAACGATTCTAAAAGAAGCCATGAGAATTTGTTTATTCGAACCCGACATCCCGCAAAACACCGGCACCATTCTGCGCATGGCGGCCTGTTTTGGCTTGCCGGTCGATATCATCGAACCGTGCGGCTTTCTTCTGACCTCCGGTGCGCTTAAGCGCGCCGGGATGGATTATCTCGAAAAGGCCGATTATATACGCCATGCCGACTGGCGCGCCTTTGTCGAAGCCCGCCAGGAGGGAACCGTGCCGGGGCGTCTGGTGTTGCTGACGACCAAGGGGGCCGAACCCTATTGCGATTTTGAATTTCGCGCCGATGATATCCTGATGTTGGGCTCCGAAAGCAAAGGGGTGCCTGACAGCGTCCATGATTATGTCGATGCCCGCGTCGTCATTCCCATGAAGCCGCAAATGCGCTCGCTGAATGTCGCCATGGCAACCGCAATGACATTGGGCGAGGCGCTCCGACAGACCGATGGCTTTCCTGCAAGCCGACCGAGTGAATGAACCAAGTGAGTGACGCAATGACGGACGCAAAAATTGCTGCAAAACAGGCAATGAAGACGAGCACCGACCATAAGGTCGAGGATGCCGTGATTGCCAAACGCAAACAGACCGCCCAGGACTGGTTCCGCCAATTGCGTGATGACATTTGCGCCAGTTACGAGGCGCTCGAGGACAGCTACGAAGGTCCGCTTTCCGATCGCGCCCCGGGGCGGTTCGAGCGCACCGTCTGGGAGCGCGGCGAAAACGAGGGCGGCGGCGAGATGTCGGTCATGAAGGGCCGGGTGTTTGAAAAGGTCGGGGTCAATATCTCGGTCGTGCATGGCGAATTTTCCGAAAAATTTCGCAAGGAAATCCCGGGTGCCGATGAAAACCCCAACTTCTGGGCGGCGGGCATTTCACTGGTCGCCCATCCATGCTCGCCCCATGTTCCGGCCGTGCACATGAACACCCGCCACATCGTCACCACCAAGGCATGGTTTGGCGGTGGTGCCGATCTGACCCCGGTCTTCCCGCAGGAAAAGGACACCGCTGATTTCCATGGTGCGCTTAAATCCGCCTGCGATGCCCATGGCGATGACTATTACGACCGCTTCAAAAAATGGTGCGACGAATATTTCTGGCTGCCCCATCGCAACGAGCCGCGTGGCGTTGGCGGGATTTTCTATGATTATCTCGATGCCGACTGGGATGCCGACTTTGCCTTTACCCAAGATGTCGGGCGGGCGTTTCGCGATATCTATCCCGAACTGGTCAAGCGCCACTACAATAAGCCCTGGACCGATGACGAACGCCGCGCCCAACTGATCAAGCGCGGCCGCTATGTCGAGTTCAACCTGCTCCATGACCGTGGCACGCGCTTTGGCCTGATGACCGGCGGCAACACCGAAGCCATCCTGATGTCGCTCCCGCCCGAAGCCAACTGGCCGTAACGCCTTACACCGTCATCCCCGCGCAGGCGGGGATCTCGCCCAGCAGGCTCTTCGGGCTAACCCCTATTTCCGCGCAGCAAAAATCCGCCCGATGGTATTAAGCAATATCTGTGCTGCCAGAATGGCGGTTGTCCCGGTGTGGTCGTAATCCGGCGCGACTTCGACCAGATCAATGCCAACGATATCACCGCGCTTGGCAAGGCCTGCGATGATTTCCAGCACGTCATAATACAGGAACCCGCCATGGCTTGGTGTGCCGGTACCCGGCGCAATGGACGGATCAAACCCGTCAATATCAATCGTCAGGTAATATCGCTTCCCGGCCGGAATGCGTTCCAGCACACCCTCGACACCAAGCTTGCGCACTTGCCGCACGGACAGGATGTCTGATCCCTGCGCGCGAGCATAATCGTATCCCTCCTTGGCGGTCGAGGACACATTGCGAATGCCAAGCTGGGTCATGCCCGTCACCCACGGCTTTTCAATGGCCCGGCGCATCGGGTTGCCATGGCCATTGCGCACCCCGTGGCGCTCATCAACGAAATCGAGATGGGCGTCAAACTGCACGACATGCACCGGTTCTTCGTCGGAAAAGGCATTGATGCAGGGAATGTTGATTGAATGATCGCCGCCCAGAACCACGGGCAGGGCACCGGCCGCCAAAATCTTGCGCACGCCAAACTCGATATTGGCGTGGCTGTTGATCGTGTCGGTATGAATGATATCGGCATCGCCAATATCGACCATCCGAACCCCTTCAAGATAGGTCACGTCATCTTCATGGTCATAGGCCCCGGCATGGCCAAACGCGAACAATGTCGATGCCTCGCGAATGCCGCGCGGCCCAAACCGTGCACCCGATCGCCACTGGGTGCCGAAATCAAACGGTGCACCAAGAATGGCAACATCGGCATCAATCGCATCCCAGTTCTCGACATAGGGGCTTTTGGAAAAAGTCGAAATCCCCACAAAGGGCAGGTTCAACCGCCCGCTGTTATAGCCATGCTCAGACATGAAAAATCCCCTGTCGAAAGTGGTGTGCGCGAAACATCACTCTAGGGAACACTGAACGGCGGATACAGCAAAAGAATTGATTGGTGATTTTGGTTTTCGATCCTTGCAGTCAGTTGGATTTTCGCGTTGGCCGGTGTTGCCTCAATAATACTAATTTTCTTTGTTTTATATGAGAGTGTATCTAATGTAGATTGAGTATTGTTCTTTAAATTGTTCTTTGAGGTTGAGCGCAATGGGGAATTCAGAGGCTAAATTGCATTTGTCGTTGGAAGACGGTGTCTTCGAAATATCTGGGTCCGAGTTATTCGTCTCGCAACAGATTGAGAACTTCAAAGATATTATTTTGGAAGCACTCAGTTCAAAAAGAGAGCGTTTGGACAATAGATCAACGGATGTCGCAATTGCTTCCCCACCGGCAGCGGCGCCTTTGCCTGAAGAAGAGCAGGTAGGCGGTCGCATTGAGCGGAAAAACTATGACCGAGTTTTTCATATCGAAGGAGATCATGTGAGGATAATCAAGAAAATTCCGGGTGCAAATACCGCCAAGAAGACAGTAAATACGGCTCTAGCATATTTGTGGGCCAAGCGATCTGTGGGTGCAGAATCGGTTTCGTCTCAAGAGATACGCGATGTCTGTGAAGAGCAAAGTTGCCTTGATCCATCAAATTTCTCCGCAACTCTCAGGAATGCTAAAGAATATCTGATAGTTGATGGAAAGCGAAATTCATCTGATAAAGTTTGCAAGCTAACTATACCCGGAGTCGAGCAGGCTGAGGCGCTCTTGGAGGGGTTGAATGGAGCATAAAGTTCGCTCGATCCTAGCTGCGGCGTCTAATCAAGAAATATCTGATGTCATCATCGATTCTTATAAGGAAGTAGAGAAAAGCTATTTCCTAAAATCTTGGAAGGCTAGTGAGTTAGATGCTGGCCATTTCGTGGAGGCAGTGAGGCGCTTTATCGAGCTTCAGTTGTTTGGCGCGTATACACCTTTGGGTAAAAACCTTCCCAATTTTAATGACCCAGAAATGAAGAGGTATGAAAGAGCGAAAGGCGAAGAAACCTACAGGATCCACATTCCTCGGTTGCTTCTGGTCATATACGGGATCAGGAATAAACGGGGTGTTGGGCACATATCGTCGATAAGCCCCAATCATATGGATGCAACCTTTGTTCTCTCAGCTGTTAAATGGATTTTGGCGGATCTTGTGCGCGTGAATTCTTCGGTTAGTCCCGATGAAACTTCACAAATTGTCGATCATATTGTTGAACGCGCTGTAGAAGGAATGTGGGAAGAAGGTGACGTTATCAGAATTATCGCAGATGGACTGTCCTTAAAGGAAAAAATACTTTTTTTATTGTACTCGAAAAAATCAATCTCTGATGAGGAAATGTTCAATATTATTGAATACAGTAATAAGTCGTATATGAAGAAAATTCTTCGAGGAATGCACTCGTCTAGGATTCTGGAATACAAAAAAGATGGTGTTTGCGTGTTATCCCCGAAGGGCATCGCTTTGGCTGAAGAGGTGGTTCTTTCCAAAGTCAGTGTTTAACGCTAACCACCGGATTACGTCTCGTTGATCAACCAACTGAGCAGCGTGGTGGTGGTATTGCTGACAGATGCACCCGGCACCACCCAGTATCCGCGATCGGCACGCGCCACTTCGCGTCCGATGGCAACGAGGCTGCCCTGTTCAAGGTGATGATCCACCAATCCGCGCCAGCCCAGTGCCACACCCTGTTCGGCAAGGGCAGCCTGAATAACAAAGCCATAGGTATTCAGCCCAAGATCGCCCTGGGCAGGTTTGCGGGTAATCCCGTGATCGGCAAGCCAGCTTTCCCATGTCAACCAGCGTGACTTGCCTGCGACTTCGAGATGCAAAAGCGGGGCGCGGGCAAACTTGGCCGGATCATCAAACGGACCATAGCGTTCAAGAAAGCCCGGCGTGCAAACCGGTACTACCCGCTCGGGGATCAGCAACTGTGCGGTATCGGGGAAATCGTCCGCCGCCCCGAACAGCATGGCGGCATCGGTTTCGCGCGCCATCGCATCATCAAGGCCCTGGGATGCGATGATATGGACTTCGGCCTCGGGATGCAGACGGCGGAAATCGGTCACGCGTGGCATCAGCCAGAAGGCGGCAAAACCGAAATCGGTAAAGATCCGCACCGCGTGATCCTGCGTGGTGCGCCGGGTGTCGCGCGCAGCCTTGTCGATGCTCTCGACACTGGTTTTCACCGCCTCAAACAGGATTTCGCCAGCATCGGTCAATCGACTGCCGCCTTGGGACCGGTGCAGCAGTGAAACGCCCAGCTGATCCTCGACCCGCTTGATCTGATAGGTCACCGCAGGCTGGCTCAAGCCCAGCTCATTGGCGGCCCGTGTCAGGCTGCCAAGCCGCCCGACCGCTTCAAAAATTCTCAGCCAGCCAATGTCGAGGGGTCTTTGCATTATAAAAATTCTTTATGGAAGTGATTAAAAAACACCGGGTTTCTTTGAAAGTTGATTTATGGATTTAATGTCGGTCACGCGATCAAGGTCAAGCGGATTAACGACAAGACCCGATAAAAGACACCCGAAAAGGGGCAGGAGTTTTGCGCTTGCTTTGTCTCGCACCAAACGACCCAGGGGTGCTTTTGTCGTCAATGCTGCCATCTCGGTGATCGGCGGATTGCACCCTGTGAAGGAGTGCATACTAAATGACGTCCCCGAATATCCTGATCCTGATGGCCGACCAGTTAAACGGGACCCTGTTCCCCGATGGTCCTGCGGATTTCCTTCATACGCCGCATTTGCGCAAACTGGCAAATCGCTCGGCGCGTTTCCGCAATTGCTATACAGGCTCGCCGCTTTGCGCGCCGGGACGTGCATCCTTCATGGCCGGTCAGTTGCCCAATCGCACCCGGGTCTATGACAACGCCGCCGAATTTTCATCAGACATTCCGACCTATGCCCATCACTTGCGCCGCGCGGGATATTATACCTGCCTGTCGGGCAAGATGCATTTCGTTGGCCCCGATCAGTTGCATGGTTTTGAAGAACGCCTGACCACCGATATCTACCCGGCTGATTTCGGCTGGACCCCGGATTACCGCAAACCGGGCGAACGGATTGACTGGTGGTATCATAACCTGGGCTCTGTCACCGGTGCCGGTGTCGCCGAGATTTCCAACCAGATGGAGTATGATGACGAGGTTGCCTATAACGCGACGCATAAGATTTATGACCTGTCGCGCGGTCATGATGAACGCCCGTGGTGCCTGACGGTCAGCTTCACCCATCCGCATGACCCGTATGTCGCGCGCAAGAAATTCTGGGATCTGTATGAAGATTGCCCGGAACTCGAACCCGAAGTCGCACCGTTTGATTTCGAGGATCAGGACCCGCATTCCCAGCGCCTGATGAAGGCCAGTGACTACACCGCCTTTGACATCAAAAAGGAAGATGTCAGACGGTCCCGTCAGGCCTATTTCGCCAACATCTCCTATATCGATGACAAGGTCGGGCAGATCATGGAGGTGCTTGAAACCACCCGTCAGCTCGATAACACCATCATCATCTTTGTCTCTGACCATGGCGATATGCTGGGCGAACGCGGACTGTGGTTCAAAATGAGCTTCTTTGAAGGCTCGGCCCGTGTGCCGTTGATGATGGCCGGACCGGGCATTGCGCCAGGTCTTTATACCGACCCGGTCTCAAGCCTTGATGTCACGCCGACCGTGGCCGATCTTGCCAGCATTTCAATGGATGAAGTCGCCCCTTGGACCGATGGCATGTCGCTGTGTGGCATGCTGGCTGGCAAGGCGCGTACCGAACCGGTCCTGATGGAATATGCCGCCGAAGGGTCCTATGCCCCGCTGGTCTGTATCCGCGAAGGCAAATGGAAATACACCTATTGCACGCTTGATCCCGAACAGCTGTTTGACCTTGACGCCGATCCCAGGGAACTCACCAACCTTGCAACCGATCCGGCGTGCGCCGACCAGCTTGAAGCATTCCGTGCCCAGCGTACTGCGCGCTGGGATCTTAAGGCATTTGATTCCGCAGTCCGCGAAAGTCAGGCACGTCGCTGGATTGTCTATGAGGCGCTGCGCAACGGCTCCTACTTCCCGTGGGATTATCAGCCGCTGCAAAAGGCCTCGGAACGTTACATGCGCAATCACATGGATCTGAACGAACTCGAAGACAAACAGCGCTTCCCGCGAGGGGAGTAAGAAGCAGCGTCGGCCAGCCATGTGGGACGGCGGGTCGGCGCTGCCTCAACTCTTGTAAAGGCGTCAAAAACACATATGCCCAACAACGCAAAACGGACGGATGGTGGCTGCCATCCGTCCGCTGCGTTGAGGGTCTATAAACCGTCCGGCGCGATGTTATGCAGCAAGCTGGTGGTGCGTGCCTTCGCTGACTTCCTCGACGATTTTGCTGACAAAGGCATCAAGGTCCTGCGGCGAACGCGACGTCACAATGCCGTCTTCGCAGACCACAGCCTCATCACGCCACAGCGCACCGGCATTGAGCATATCGGTCTTGATCGATGCAAATGACGTTGCATGACGATCACGCAGTGCGCCAGCCTCGATCAGAAGCCACGGGCCGTGGCAAATGGCGGCAACCGGTTTGCCCGATGCGACGAACTCGCGCACCAGACTGACAGACGCTTCGTCATTGCGCAGCAGGTCCGGGTTGATCTGCCCGCCGGGGATGACCAGCGCGTCATAATCTTTGATATCGACATTTTTGACTTCGACATCGACATCGACCGTATCGCCCCAATCGCTTTTATCCCAGCTTTTGATCGGATCAGATTTGGGCGATGCGATTTTGACGTCGGCCCCGTGGTTTGACAATTTTTCAAGCGGAACACGCAGTTCAGACCGTTCATAGCCATCGGTGGCAAGAATCAGGATCTTTGCGGTATCAATCGCAGGCATAATGTCGCTCCTTTCATTGGTGTCGGGCATTACACCTTACCAACGGCTGTGACCTGCTCTCGTTCCGGATTTCAATGTGATCATTTTGTGGCACGGTCGCAAAGGTGCTGTGAAACACCGCATTGCCTCTGACGCGCTTTTTAATTGTATGAGGATTTATATTCCGCCTTGTCAGCGGTCCGTCTGGCGGCGGGGCAAAGGGCGGCAATCCCGCGTATCCGTCTGAAAAACAAGCGATTTATAATCCTCATACTTAAGGATTGCGGCGTGTTTGCTGCCGGGGCGGGGCCGCTCAGTTTGACGGGACGGTTTTATGGTGCGCGACCTGATCTTCCGTCGGGTTCAGGATGCGCCAATCACGGACCTGTTCATTGATGATGCCGCTATTTGTCAGGCACTGATGAATGAACCCGTTGGCGTGCAGGGCATCGATCCCGGTATTGAGCGCCGCAACAATCTTTTCCGCATTCGGCAATGCGCGCGAAATCATGAAATGCTGGCTGGCGGGCAGGATCACCTTGACGCCGGGCATCGGGTATAACCGTATCCCGTCACTGCTGCGCACCATGCCGGGTCCGCTTGAAAATTCCAGCAAGGTAAAGTCGGCCCGACCGGCATTGATCAGCGCATAGATCTGTTGCTTGGTCGCCGCACTGGTCAGGCTTGCAGGGGCCAGACTTTCAAGCACTTCCCAATCCAGTCGCCAGGTGCGAATGGACACCGCACTCATGTGATGCACATCGGAAACGGGTGTATCACTGCTAAGTGCGAAGGTATCCTGACTGACATAAATGCCTTTCTCAACCTCGCCTCGGCGCAGGATCGGCAGCGATTTCAAGACTTCAGGATCCGCATCGATATTAAAATCCCAGTCTGACTTGATATCGGCAAAGCCTTCGCTGACCATCTTGCGGCTGCGTTCGGAATTGGGCGATGGCACGACCTGTACCCTGGCGGCAAGCCCCCCGGCATTCAGCGCTTCCTGCAAGATGGAATACATCACCAGCGACGCACTGTCGGGGCGATTGGCAAGGCAGGACCGGCAGTCCGGATTGCTGTCATTCTGGCAGGAAAAAACCGTATCAAACTCGCTTTCGCGCACCGGAAAGCGGATGTCGATGGTTTCTGTGGCGTCTGCGCTGATGCTGCCGAAATCGGCAAATGAGTAAAGCGCAGCAATCAGGGCAACAAGCATGCCGGTTCTGGTTCTGTCTGCTGGCCTGTTGGCACCAGTCTGGGGGCTCATGCGGTGGTCCGGTCACGATGTTTTGGTGGTGATTGCCACAATGTGAGGACGCGCACACCCGATTACATCCTTTGCCGGGTAAAATTTTGTCATGCGACAAAATTCAATAAAAAACACCCCGGTGTGAAACATCCGGGGTGTTTTTCAAAAAATGTGAATAATCGATCTGATTATTCAAAAAAATCATTCAGCGGCGACAGCCGTATTTTCGCCGCGCACCAGCGCCATATAGTCTTCCATCATGGTCTTGCAGACCTGACCCGGGGTGAAGGTATATTGCCCGATTTCCGCCACCGGCGTGACCTCGGCCGCGGTGCCAGTCAGGAAGCATTCTTCAAAGCCTTCCATTTCCTCAGGCATGATCGCGCGCTCAATCACCTCATAGCCACGCGCCTTGGCAAGGCCAATGACAGTGCGCCGCGTAATGCCATCCAGGAAACAATCAGGCTTCGGCGTATGGATCTGACCATCCTTGATAAAGAACACATTGGCACCGGTCGCCTCGGCAACCTGACCACGGTAATCAAGCATCAGGGCATCGGCATAGCCTTTGCGCTCTGCCTCGTGCTTTGACAGGGTGCAGATCATGTAAAGACCGGCAGCCTTGGCGTTGGTCGGTGCGGTGTTCGGGGCCGGGCGGGCCCATTTCGACAGATCCAGACGAATGCCTTTCAGGCGTTCTTCCGGCTTGAAATAGCTTGGCCATTCCCAGCAGGCGATGGCGACATTGATGCGCGTGGTCTGGGCCGAAACGCCCATCATCTCGCTGCCGCGCCAGGCGATACGGCGGATATAGCCATCGGTAATGTCGTTGGCCGCCAGCGTTTCGATGACGGCATCATCGAGTTCAGCGGCGCTATAGGGGATTTTCATGTCCAGGATTTCGCCGGACTTGATCAGGCGTTCGCCATGTTCGGCCAGCTTGAAGACCTTGCCGTTATAGGAACGTTCGCCCTCAAAAACCGCACTCCCGTAATGGACAGCGTGGCTCAGCACATGCAAAGTGCTTTCACGCCATGGTTTAAGTTCACCATTATACCAGATATAACCATCACGGTTATCAAAGGTCGGAGCTGTCATTTGCCAAATTCCATTTCAAGAACGTTCCTGGACGTAACTTTATGTCCTTATTTGTCTGGTCGGGGTAACATTCATAGATTAATGTGTCAATATAACTGACATAACGGATAAGCATGGCAGATATCTCTACACGCAAGGTCAACCCTCTTTTCCTGAGGGAAGAAGAGCTTAGGCAAGGCATTGAATTGCTGTTCTATGCCTACCGTGATTTCACCGAGGTCGCGGACCAGATGCTTGCGCAATATAATTTTGGTCGCGCCCACCATCGGGTCATCTATTTCGTGAGCCGTAACCCCGGTATTACGGTCAGTGACCTGTTGTCGATTCTCAAGATCACCAAGCAGTCCTTGTCGCGCGTGCTGGGTCAATTGGTGCGCGAAGGTTTCATCGAACAAAAGACCGGTGTGCAGGACCGGCGCCAGCGTTTGCTGACCCTGACTGAAAAGGGTGAGGCGCTTGAGCGCGAATTGACCGAACAGCAGCGTGCCCTGATTGCGGCGGCCTATCGCGAGGCCGGGGCTGAATCGGTCGAGGGGTTCCGCAAGGTTATGATGGGCATGATGGATGAAAAGGACCGCAAGCGGTTCGAGGATGATGGCCCCGGTGGCCTGCGCCGCCGTGCCGGGTGAGGCGGGTGTGAGATCTGTCATAATTTTGACGTCGTCATGCTTACGCTTTTGAAAGACTTTGCAGCCAAATTGTTCTCCAGCGATCCTGAACCCAGGGAAATCCGATGACCGGTGCTGATCAGCCACATGTACTTGTGGTCGATGATGATGACCGTTTGCGTGACCTTCTTACCCGCTATCTGGGCGAGAACGGCTTTAACGTATCTGCCGCACGTGATGCTGCGAATGCGCGTGCCAGCCTTGCGGGATTGCAGTTTGATCTGATCGTGCTGGACGTTCTGATGCCCGGCGAAAAGGGTGTTGATCTGGCGCGCAGCCTGCGTGAAAGCGGATCAAAGGTTCCGATCCTGCTGCTTACCGCACTGTCCGAGACAGAAGACCGCATCGCAGGTCTTGAAGCCGGGGTGGATGATTATCTGGCCAAACCGTTTGAGCCGCGCGAACTGGTGCTTCGTATCGAGGCAATCCTGCGTCGCTATGGCGAGTTGCCCGAACCGGAGCATGCCGTATCGTCGGACCCATCTGACAATACGGCATCCTTTGGCACGTTCCGGTTTGATATGACACGCATGATCCTGCAACGTGGGGACGAGCATATCTATCTGACGACGGCTGAGCAGGCCTTGCTGGCAGCGCTTGTCAAACGACGCGGGCAGACCACATCGCGCGAGCAACTTCAGGGCATGATCAGCGGCAATGCCACTGATCCTAGCGCGTCGCGCAGCATTGATGTGCAGGTTACCCGCCTTAGGCGCAAATTCGAAGAAGACCCCAAGCAACCAAGATACTTGCAGACAGTACGTGGTCAGGGCTATGTCCTGTATACGGATTGAGGAACGCAAGATGAGCGACCATGAAAACGGACAGGGATAAGCAGCGTGGGTAGCGAACAGAACGGACGGATCAAGTCATTGATGCCGACGGGGCTTTTGGGCCGGTCGCTTCTGATCCTGATGACGCCGATGCTGCTGTTGCAGATCGTGACCGTGCTGATCTTCTTTGAACGGCACTGGGATACGGTTGCCCGGCAACTGAGTCGGGGGCTTGCCGGGGATGTTGTTTTCGTGATCGACTATCTTGGCCAGTATCCTGATCCGGACCATTACGAGTGGATTCAGAACACGGCACGCGCACGCATGGAGCTCGACCTTTTTTTCGAGCGTGACGCGATCCTTGAACGTCAGATTACTGAACCGCCGTTTGGATTGGTGTCCGAGGAATTGTATGTCGCCCTGGATGAACGCCTGCAGCGACCGTTCTTCTTTGACCTTGACATTGATGACCGCAAACTTGAAATCCGCGTCCAACTGAAAGACGGGGTGATGTCGATCATCGCCCCACGCAAGCGCCTGTATAACTCGACCACCTATATCTTCTTTATGTGGATCGCGGGGTCTGCCTTGATCCTGTATGGGGTGGCGGTGATCTTCATGCGCAATCAGGTCCGTCCGATCCGACGTCTGGCCAAGGCGGCTGATCAGTTCGGGCGCGGTGTTGATGTTGATAACTTCAAGCCCGAAGGAGCGGCTGAGGTGCGTATGGCGGCGACGTCGTTTATGTCGATGCGTGATCGCATCGGGCGGCATTTATCTCAGCGCACGGCCTTGCTTGCCGGGGTGTCGCATGATTTGCGTACGCCCTTGACCCGCATGAAGCTTGAACTTGCCATGCAGCAAAGTTCGCCCGGTGTTGATGCCCTGAAACAGGATGTCATCGACATGGAACGCATGGTCGATGCCTATCTGGCATTTGCGCGCGGCGAAGAGGGCGAAAAGGCGGTTCTGACCGATATTGGCAAGCTTCTGACCGATCAGGTTGGCGAGGCATTACGTGACGGGCAGCAGATTGATCTTCATATCGAAGACAGCCTGGAGATGGAGCTGCGCCCGCAATCGATGAAACGTTGTATTGCAAACATCATGTCCAATGCCGGGCGGTATGCGACAAACCTTTCGGTGCGCGCCGGGCGTCGCGGGCAGGATTACGAGATTGTCTTTGACGATGACGGACCGGGCATTCCGGCCGACAAACGCGAAGAGGTCTTCAAGCCGTTTTACCGTCTTGAAGAGTCGCGTAATCAGGCGACCGGCGGAGTTGGCCTTGGCATGACCATCGCACGTGACTCCGCACGTGGTCATGGCGGCGAGGTCTTGCTTGAAGATGCGCCGGGCGGTGGGCTTCGCGTGCGCCTGGTTCTGCCGATCGGGCATTAAGGTCTGCACATTAAATTGCAAAAGCCCCGCCATTGAACGGCGGGGCTTTTTGTTTCAGCGGTGCAGGTTATCAAAAGAAGGTCGCGATTTCCGAGAGGTCCTTTTTCTCGGTCGCGTGGGCGGGGATGGTGGCATCTGGTGCCGGGTAGCCTGTGACCAGCAGGATGTAGGGCTTGTTATGATCCGGGCGACCGCAGATATCGGTCAGGAAGCTCATCGGGTTTGGCGTGTGGGTCAGGGTGGCAAGGCCGGCGCGGTGCAGGGCGGCAATCAGGAACCCCGTGGCGATCGAAACCGATTCCGGTACGTAATAGTTTTTGCGAAGTTTGCCGTCGGCTGATGTGCTTTTGCGTTCACCAAAAATGCAGATCAGCCAGGGGGCGGTTTCCAGAAAGGGTTTGGCGTCATCTGTGCCTAGTGGTTTGAGGGCAGCGAGCCATTCTTCGCCAGCACGGCCTTCGTAGAACGCGCGTTCTTCTTCCTCTGCCGCCAGCCGGATTTTGCGTTTCATCGCCGGATCGCCGATTACCGAAAAATGCCAGGGTTGATGGTTGGCCCCGTTTGGTGCGGTGCCCGCAGCACGGATGCAGGTTTCAATAATGTCGCGTGGCACGGGGCGCTCAGAGAAATCGCGGACGGTATGGCGGGTTTTGATGTCGTCGTAAAATTCTTGCGCGCGGGTGCGCATTTCTTCCACGTCATATTCGCGATAGTCGGGGAGCGGAATGGGAATGAAATCTGTGGTCAGAGGCTTGTTCGACGACATGGCGCTTCCTGATTGTTTTTGTTTATGGATATAGCCTGATCTTATGAAGCGTTGATCTGTGCGACAAGGTCAAACGCCAACAGACACACAGACGTGAGAGACGAGCCATTACCCACCAACATCGCCCGCATTCATTGCGATGTGTCATTGCATCAGGTGGCCAGCGGGCTTATCAAATCGCACAGAGATCAATTGGCGTGAAACCAAATCGTTCTAGGGGCGGGTGGAACGCAAAAGGGTATTTCACACTAAATATACATAAAATTATGTAATTCACACAAAATGACAATAAATTTTGATTGTTTGCTTGCGATATACGCTTGATTGATGTTAAATCGCGGCAACTTGGCATGGAATGCGTGCCGGGATATATACTCCGTGTTTCCCGCCACGGTTCCACACTCAGACAGACGAAACGGATTGATGTAGCGTTATGGCCAGCAATTTAAACGAAGAAACCGTCACCTATGTCCACCACTGGACTGACACTCTCTTCACGTTCAAGACCACCCGTGATCCGGGCTTCCGATTCATCAATGGTCAGTTCGCCATGATCGGCCTCGAAGTTGATGGCAAGCCGCTTTTGCGCGCCTATTCGATGGTCAGTGCGAATTATGATGAAGAACTTGAATTCTTCTCGATCAAGGTGCCGAACGGTCCGCTGACATCACGTTTGCAGCACATCAAGGTTGGCGACAAGATCTTGGTCGGGCGCAAGCCGACCGGAACCCTGATCCATGACAACCTTTTGCCGGGCAAGAACCTGTGGCTGTTGTCGACCGGTACGGGCCTTGCGCCGTTCATGAGCGTGATCCGCGATTACGAGACCTACGAGCGCTATGAGAAGGTGATCCTGGTGCATGGTTGCCGCGAAGTCCGCGAGCTGGCCTATCAGGAATTCATTCACAGCGAACTGCCAAACAACGAATTCTTCGGCGAAGATGTTCAGAACAAGCTTCTGTATTATCCGACCGTCACCCGCGAAGAGTTCAAGCATCAGGGCCGTATCACCGAGCTGATGGAATCGGGCAAGCTTTATGACGACCTTGGTCTGGAAAAGCCGACACTTGAAAACGACCGTTTCATGCTGTGTGGCAACCCGCAGATGATTGCCGATACCCGCAAGATGCTTCTTGAGTGGGGTGGCAAGGAAGGCAACATGAACGAACCGGGCCACTTCGTCATCGAAAAGGCGTTTGTCGAGAAATAAGCATCCAGCCACATTTTGGCCGAAAGATCAGAAGGCAGCATCCGTCGGGTGCTGCCTTTTTTGTTTGGGCGAAATTCGGTAATTATACTATGTAATATACATTGGTATATATACCTCCCCAAATGGGGATGTCGCGTTGGTCATGACGCGGCGATACTCGGCGCATCAAACAGATGATGTTCAGAGTTGTTCCGAGAAGCCGGAGATGTCCATGAATTCGCTGACGTCCATCCCAGTTGAGCCTACCGATATCTTCCCGGGTGTGCCGGGTATGGTCGATGCATCCTTTTCCGTTGTCGAGTTCGACCTTACGGGCAAGGTCGTTCGTGCAAATGCCAATTTCCTGTCATTGACCGGGTATGACGAAGACGAGGTTCTTGGTCAGCACCATTCGATGTTCTTGTCTGACGATGTTGTCGATGCGCCGGAATATGGGCTTTGCTGGGTCGATTTGAAGGCCGGGAAAACCAAACGCGTCATTCTGCCGTGGGTCACCAAGACCGGTCAGCGCAAGTGGGTGGAAGAGAGCATTGGTCCGGTAAAAGATTGCACTGGCAATGTTGTTCGCATTCTCAGGCTTGGTGTTGATGTTACTGAACGCCACGAAAGCCTTGCGGATCTGCAGGGCAAGGTCGATGCAATCGAACATAGCCAGGCCGTGATTGAGTTCGACACCAAGGGCAACATCCTGACGGCCAACTACAACTTCCTTGTTGCTATGGGCTATTGCCTGTCTGAAGTCGTCGGCAAGCATCACAGCATGTTTGTAGATCGCGAATATGCTGCGGGTCCCGAATACCGCGCATTCTGGCGAGCGCTGGCAAAGGGCAAAAACCGGGCCTGCCAGTTCAAGCGTTTTGGCAAGGACGGTCGCGAGGTCTGGTTTGAAGCAAGCTATAGCCCGGTTTACGGTGCGGATGGAAAAGTTTGCAAGGTCGTGAAATTTGCGACCGACATCACCGATCAGGTTACCTCGTTGACCCGGTTGAAAACCACGCTTGAAGCCGGTTGTGACGCGGCAGATCAAAGCGTTGGCAGAATTGATCAAAGTTATGACGATGTGTCGGTTGCATGGCGCAAGGCGTATGCCCACCTCGAAGTCAGTACAATGGTTGGCGCACGGCTTGTCAGCAGTGTCGATGAAACAGCCGAGCGGATGACGGAAATGCGATCAGTTGCCGATCAGGCATTTGATCACGCCATCGAAAGTGATTGTGCGATTGCAGCCCTTGAAGAGGCGGTGGACGTTTTGCGCGATTGTGCCCGCGATGATGCAGCCATCATCAAACAGATCAACATTTTGGAAAAGTGCATCAGTGAAAACGCGCGCATTTCTTCGACCGTTCGAACCGACATCGATTTGATGCGCAGCCGGGTTGCCGTGGTGTCGCTTGCTGTTGCGGAGCAGGCCAACGTGACCAATCAGGTCAGCGGTGAGTTGTGCAGCGTCCAGACCGCCCTTGAATCTTCAGAACATGCGTTCAAGGAGATGGTCAAGGCATCCGAAGACGTTTCCGCAATTGTCGGGCAGACACGAGAAGCATCGGGCATTTTGGCACGCTAACCCTGCCGGGAGCGTGACACGAGCGGGAAAAGGGCGGGTATCGCAATGACGATATCCGTCCTTTTCTTTTGTGCCTAACGCAAGGGTCTCTAAAACAGGCGCGACCCGTTTGGCACGTCCTGATCCGGGCGGATCAGGACAATACCCTTATCGTCATCCCCGTCGGGAAAACCAAGGCAGAGGAATTCCGACATGAAAGGGCCGACCTGTTTTTTGGGGAAATTGACCACACCGGCAACCTGACGGCCGATCAGCTTTTCGGGTGTATAGTGTTTGGTGATCTGGGCCGATGTTTTCTTTGTCCCGATCTCGGGCCCGAAATCGACCCAGAGCTTGAGTGCTGGGCGGCGGGCCTCGGGAAATTCCTGGGCGTCGATCACGGTGCCGACCCGAATGTCGACCTTCAGGAAATCATCAAAACTGATTTCAGTGCTCATAGCTGTCTCCTTAATTTGGAGTCAGCTTAGTAAGATCGAATGTTTCTGGTAAGCCCAAACCATCAACGCGATATGAATTCCGGAGTTTGAGCAAAAACAGTCGTGAAAAAGAACACCGGGCACAAGAAAAATGGCAGGACCATAAGGCCCTGCCATCAAGTAGATTACGGGAATTTAACAGCCAAAGCTGTTATTTCGAAGCTGCGGTCTTTTCGATAGCAGCTTTGAATTCGTCAAGGGATTCGGTAAAGCGAGTCTGCAGAAGAGCAAGCGCTTCTTCCTGTGACTTGGTTACCAGACCTGACAGTTCCTTGGCATTTGCAAGGGCTTCTTCGTAAGCCGTTTTTGCAGCTTCGGTCTGTTTTGCAGCCGAAGCCATCGGGTCGTCAGCGGAAGTAGCAGCGAAATCTTTGCCCTGGGTCTGAACTTTATCCAGCAGCGTTTTGAAGATCTCACTCTGGCGCTGAGCGACAGCCTGGAAACCGTCGAAGGCCACCTTGTTGGCTTTGGTGAGGGCTTCCACGTTTTTACGCTGGAAAGCCATCATTTCGTTCACGTCTACACCCGGAACTTTGAAATCCGCAGTGTATTTGGTGAAGTCGAGATCAAAGAACGGATTGGTTGCCTTTTTTGCGGCGGTCATGGTTTGCACTCCATTAGTTTGCGACAGATATGCAATGAGGCGCTATTGTGCGCCGCACAAATTCAACTGCAATATGCCGGAATGATCGCCCGTCGTCAAGGATTATTTTGCACTGCACAAAAACTTATAGGTTATTGTTTTATGTCAAAATCATAACCTTGGGTGTATAGCGGGTTTTTGCGTTTCAGATCAGGGAATTAGCTGTTGGCCGTGGTTGACGTCGCCTGATCTGATGGTGCATCGGCAGGGCTGTTGTCACCCTTAGACGGTGATTTTTTGATCGAAAAATTCCGGCACCGTTTCCTTATTTTACCACAAATCGATGATGCTTTGCCAAGACCCTTTTCAACCTGACGGTCCCAATTGGCGGCCTTGGAAAGTTCGCGATCAAGGTAGGCCATGGTCGGGCCAAAATCGGTGCTGTCATCATCAAGCCAGTGTTTGAAGGTCTTGGCGTAAACCGCCGTCAAGCCCGCAACCCGCATGCTGCCATGCAGGCCGGCTGTTTGAAAACCGGCGGCCTCCAGCATCCAGCGCATGGCGCCAAAATGGGTCTTGATTGCGCGCAGCCCGTCGGCCGGGCCAAGGTCACCCCCGGCATTGATGATCGATCGAAGGGCCGGGCGGTAATCAGAGAGAATATCAAACCGCGCCATGATCACCGCGATCAGGCGGTCATGACCGGGTTCGTTGAAATCCTCAGAGTCGATATCGGCCAAAACTTCGCGGTCAACGCGTTTGACAAAGCGACGCAGTAGATCGCCCTTGCTGCTGCAATGGTCGTAGCATTCGGCAACCGAAACGCCGGCTTCGGTGGCGATATCAATCAGGGTGACATCATGCCAGTCCTTTTCTGCGGCCAGCTTCAGGGCCGCATCGATCAGGAGATTGGGGATATCCTTTTTGGGTGGCATGATGTTCTCCTTGGGTTGGGTGTCTTGGGTGACGGGCGGTGTTAGCCTGCCAGTTCCTTGGACCGGTCACGGGCGGCGGCAACTGCACGTGTCATCAAATCGGGCAGGCCGGTTTTCGCATCCATCAGAACATTGAGTGCGGCCGCCGTGGTACCGCCGGGGCTTGTGACATTTTCGCGAAGCGTTGCGGCACTTTCTTCGCTGGCATCAAGCAGGAAGCCCGCACCCACCACCGTCTGGCGGGCAAGGGTCATCGCCTGATCGGCCGGAAGGCCGGCAGCCTCGCCCGCCTGCGCCATGGCTTCGACCAGATGGAAGATATAGGCAGGCCCACTGCCCGACAGGCCGGTGACGGCATCCATCAGGCTTTCATCCTCGATCCAGGACACCATGCCGACGGCTTCAAGCAGGGTCTGGCACATGTCGCGCTGGGCGATGCTGACATTTTCGGTCGGGCACATCACGGTCATACCGCGCGACACCGCGGCGGGCGTGTTGGGCATGGCGCGTACGATGCGGGCATGTTCGCCAAGGTGGCTTGCGAAGAAGTCGATGGTTTTGCCTGCGGCGACGGACAAAAAGACCGTTTCGGCACGCACCAGCGGTTTATAGGCGTCGATCAGATCGGGCAGGACCTGTGGCTTGACGGCAAACAGCACAACCTGCGGGATGAAGTCTTCGCGTATGTGGTCTATATCGGGAACGCCATTGATGCCGTATTGCGCTTCAAGCTTTTCAGCCGTTTCGGTCTGTTCAACGATAAAGACGTTCGATGCCTGAAGGCCGCGGGCCAGCCAGCCTTCGAGCATGGCACTGCCCATCTTGCCACAGCCAACCAGCAAAAGACGCGTATTCATAAATTCTGCTCCGCTTTATCCATCGGGTTTGGTTGATCGTGGGGGATCAACGCACATGATGCAATGCCGTAGCGATCTTCTCAAGGTGGGTCAAGTCAGCGCAGAGGGCAAGAGGGGTATGATTGGCGTGTGGTCGGGATTATAGCGAGACAGGCGCAAAAAGCAGTCCTGAAACGACAAAGGACGGCAATGCTGCCGTCCTTTTCAATGCAAGCTTATCAGAGGTTTTCGTATTAAGCCTGACCAGCAGGTTCGAGCATCGCGTGCATCAAGGCTTCGTCCGGGGTTTTCCCCTGGCCAAGGACAAAGTTAAACGCCGGGAAGAAACGTTCGCATTCCGAAAGCGCGATATCAATCAGTTCTTCGAACTGTTCGACCATCGGAGGAACATCGCCACCAAACAGCAGGGTGTGGCGGAACAGCGGCATGTTTTCTTCCAGCCACAGACCGAAATGCCCGATCCAGAGTTGTTCGTTACATTTCGCAACCAGTTCGTAGATGCGCGGGCGCAGCGGTTCGGGCACGAACAGATCAAAGCAGCAAGCGATATGAAGTGCCTCGGCATCTTCACGCCAGGTGAAATAGACCAGATAGGTGCACCAGTGGGCCGGAATTTCGACCACAATCTCGTCCGAGCTGCGGCGTTCCAGATGCCACTGGTTGGTGCGGGCGATATCCTCGACCAGGATCAGCGGGTTTTCATCGCCGATGTCGCCGATATCTTCCATTTGGTCGTTCATTAATACCCAGCCTGTTCAAGCATGTGCGAAAGGGCGCGCACTATATGCCGGTGAACGCTTTGTTTCAACCGCTGCTGCGCGCAGGACAGCAATGAATATTCGGATCATTGTCACTCGGCCTGTTTGCCGGGTCTATCTGATCGACCGTCAAGCGGCCCTGCTTGTGACAGCAAATGTTGGCGCAGGCGCATAAAACGCCCGCGTCATTTCGCATATATGGGAGTTATATGGGGATGGTTGCCCCGATCAGGCGTCTTTTTTTGCCGCCGTTTTGGGGGCAGCCTTGGTCGTGCTGCGTTTGGCGGCCGGTTTCTTGGCGGGCTCAGCTGCATCAAGACGCTTTTCAAGATCGGCAATCTTGGCTTCGAGCGCATCAATGCGTTCAGCGGCACGAACAGCAACATCGTGCACGACGTCATATTCCTCGCGGGTGACCAGATCCATATTGAGGAGGATCTTTTCAAACTGCTGGCGGATCATGGCATCTACTTCGCCTTTGACACCGGTCATGGTGCCCAACGCGGAATTGGTGACACGGGTCAGGTCATCGAGAATGCGGTTGTTGATCTGCATAGTGGTCTCCGGCTTTTTGAATCTGTTGTTGGGCATAATATGGCGCATCATCGGCTCAGGGCAAGCCGCACGTCATGAAGCGGACGTGACGATAGCGTTATTTTGCATGGCTTTTCTTGCTCCAGATCAGGGGCGGTCTTATAAAGTGTCGACAAACGTGATCAGTCGCCTTGGCCCATCGGGGCAGGGCGGCCCCGTCAGGAGAATGCAATGCTTATCGTCACTGGTGGTGCCGGGTTTATCGGTTCCAATATTGTTGCTGCCCTTGAAGAGCGTGGCGAAACCGACATTGTTGTCGTTGATCGCCTGCGCGATGGCATCAAATGGAAAAACATCGCCAAGCGGAACCTGCGTGACATTGTTCATCCCGATGAACTGCCGCATTTCCTTGAAGAGCATGCTGGCAATGTCGAGGCGATTTTCCATATGGGCGCGATTTCCGCGACCACTGAAACCGATGCCGACAAGATCGTCGTCAACAACCTGAAACTGACCGCCTGGCTTTGGGAATGGTGTTCGCGCCACTCATCGCGCCTGATTTATGCATCCTCGGCGGCAACGTACGGCGATGGCAAGCAGGGCTTTGATGACAGCTTTGATGACGCCGATCTGGCGAAACTGGCGCCGCTCAATGCCTATGGCTGGTCCAAGCATGCCACCGACCGCCGGTTCCGCCGTATCCTCGATCAGAACGGTTTCCGGCCCAAACAGTGGGCGGGGCTTAAGTTCTTTAACGTCTATGGCCCGAACGAATATCATAAGGGCGGCATGCGGTCCGTGGTGTCGCAGCTGTTTGACAAACTTTCAAACGGCGAAACCGCGACCCTGTTTAAATCGCATCATCCCGATTACGAAGATGGCGGCCAGTTGCGTGACTTCGTCTGGGTCGGTGATGTGGTTGACATCATCATGTGGCTTTATGACAACCCGCAGGTCAGCGATCTTTTCAATATCGGCACCGGCAAGGCGCGCAGCTTCAAGGATCTGGCACTGGCAGTGTTTAGCGCCATGGGCAAGGAGCCCGATATCAAGTTCGTGCCGACCCCTGAGTCGATCCGCGACAAGTACCAGTATTTCACCGAAGCCAATATGACCAAGCTGCGCGAAGCGGGGTATGGCAAGGAAATGACATCGCTTGAAGAAGGCGTGCGGTCTTATGTGCAGGATTATCTTGCGACCGAGGACCCGTTCCGCTGAGTGCGACCTGCATGGTTCGGGATGGGTTTGCCATGATGCTGCCCCACTCCTTTGCGACCTCAGAGCAAACACCTCGCCGATAAACACCCAATCTGCTGATCCGGAGTATTCCAGATGCTGAGCCTTGCCTTTCCGGCGATAGACCCGATTGCGATTTCCATCGGCCCGATTGCCATTCGCTGGTATGCGCTGGCTTATATTGCCGGTCTGCTGCTGGGTTGGAAATATGTGGTTTATTACTGCACCAAAACGCCCAACATCATGAGCAAACGCGATGTTGATGACTTGCTGTTCTGGGCAACGCTGGGCGTGATCCTTGGCGGGCGGTTGGGTTACATCCTGTTTTACAATCTGGATTATTATCTGGATAACCCGGCCAATATCCTGAAGGTCTGGCAGGGCGGTATGGCGTTCCATGGCGGGTTCATGGGGGTGATTGTTGCGATCATTCTGTTTGCCAGAAAGCGCAATATTTCGATCCTTGCCGTGCTGGACGCCGCAGCCGTGGCCACCCCGATTGGTTTGTTCTTTGGCCGGATTGCCAATTTCATCAATGGCGAATTGTATGGCCGCACCACCGACGTCGCGTGGGGCTTCGTATTCCCCAATGGTGGCCCGGAGCCGCGCCATCCAAGCCAGCTTTATGAAGCAGCGCTTGAAGGTTTGATCCTGTTTGTTGTGCTGTTTATCCTGTCGCGCAAGGCGTTCGTGCGCCATCGTCCGGGGATACTTGGCGGAACGTTTGTGGCGGGTTACGGCATTTCGCGGATCATCGTCGAATTCTTCCGCCAGCCTGATGCGCAACTTGGTTACCTTGCCGGTGGCATCACCATGGGGCAGGTCCTGTCGATCCCGATGGTGCTGGCCGGGATTGGCTGCATTGTCTATGCGTTGAAATCCAAACCGATTGAAACCCGCATTCACCCCAAAGAAGCCGAAAACGCGTAATTATGAGTTCTGCGACCGACAGCCCGCTTTTGGCCCATATCAAACGCCGGATCAATGTATCGGGCCCGATCACCATTGCCGATTTCATGACCGAGGCACTGGCCCATCCGGAGCATGGCTATTACCGCAAGCAGGACCCGTTCGGGCGTGCTGGTGATTTCATCACCGCACCGGAAGTCAGCCAGATGTTTGGCGAACTGATCGGCCTTTGGGCGGCGGTCACCTGGCAACAGATGGGCAGCCCGCCGAAAATCGATCTGATCGAATTGGGGCCGGGGCGCGGAACATTGATGTCGGACGCGCTGCGTGCTGTGCGCAATGTGCCGGGCATTGGCGATGCATTAACCGTGCGGTTTGTTGAAACCAGCCCGGTTTTGCGCACCCATCAACAAACATCGATCATGGCGTACGGCATTCCGGCCACCTGGCATGAAACGTTTGATGACATTCCGACCCGCGCCAACGTCCCGGCGATTGTGATTGGCAATGAGTTCTTTGACGCGCTGCCAATCCGTCAGTTTGAGCGCGGCGAGAAAGGCTGGGCCGAACGTTTGGTCGGGCTTGATGCCAAAACCGGCGAACTTGGTTTTGTCCGGGGTGCCGAAACACCGATTACGGATGCGTTGATCCCGGCCACCATGCGCGGGGCCGCGAAAAAGGGTGATATCTTTGAAAGCTGTGCGCCCGCAATTGCCATTGCCGATCAAATCGCACGGCGTCTGAATGAAACAGGTGGTGGGGCGCTGTTTATTGATTACGGCCATCCCGGTAGTGCATTTGGCGATACGTTCCAGGCACTCAAGGGCCATGAATATCACCCGGTTCTGAGCGATCCGGGCGATGCCGATCTGACCGCGCATGTTGATTTTGCCGCCATCGGGCGGGCGATGAACGAGGCGGGTGCGCGCACCGGTGCAGTCCTGACGCAAGGGACGTTTTTGCGGATGCTGGGCATTGAACAGCGGGCCGAGCATTTGAAAACCAGTGCGGATGATACCCAGAAAACCGCGATTGATCAGGCGTTGTCGCGGTTGATCGATGCCGATCAGATGGGAACGCTTTTTAAAGTTCTGATCGCGTATGGTCGCGATACCACCCCGCCGCCTTGCGTCAGTGGCGTGGCGGGCTAAATTGACCGCAAGCGCAACGCCTTTGGGAACGGAGAAGACCAGCATGACACATCCGATTACCGACGGGATTGAACGCAGCGCCAACGGGCTTAAGTGGTTTGAAGCCGGGAACCTGTCGGGTAAGGACGGCCTGCGCCACGGGTTCCTGAGCCGCAAGGGCGGGGTCAGTGATGGTATCCACGGCGGGCTGAATGTCGGTTTCGGGTCCGATGACGACAAGGACCGTGTGGCTGAAAACCGGGCCCGTGCGGCATCCGCGTTTGATACCAGTCCTGATCGTCTGACGACGGTGTATCAGGTGCACGGCATTGATGTGGCCGTTCTGGACAAGCCGCTTTCGCGGGATGAGGCGCCCAAGGCCGATGCGATGGTCACAGATCGCCCGAACATCATGCTGGGTATTCTGACTGCGGATTGCACGCCGGTTCTGTTTCATGATCCGGTGGCCGGTGTGATCGGGGCTTGTCATTCCGGCTGGCGCGGATCGCATGGCGGGGTATCGGCCAGCACGGTCGATGCAATGGAAAAACTGGGGGCCAAACGCGAAAACATTCACGCCGCTGTTGGGCCATGCATTGCGCGCAAATCCTATGAGGTTGATGGCACGTTCCGCGATACCATCCTTGCCGGACCGGAAGGCCAGGAAGACCTGTTTGATCCGTCGTCGCGCGACGGTCATTTCATGTTTGATTTGCCAGAATATGTCCGGCGGCGGACGATTGCCGCCGGGGTTGCCTCGGTCGAGCTTGTGGCGCGCGATACGTTGGCCGAGGAAGAGCTTTTTTACAGTTATCGCCGCACGACGCTTCGCAAGGAGCCCGATTACGGTCGGCAGCTTTCGGCGATCATGTTGACAGGGGTGTAAGACCATGCCGCATATGATCATGCTGTTCTTTTTTATGATTATCGCGACCATGGTCGGTTGTGTGATGATGTGACGACGAAATTAGCCCCGATGAAGTCTTTCCCACGTCTTGTTGTTTTGGTTATTGGTCTGGCTGGATTGCTTGCGGCCTGTGGCGATTTGCCACGCCCGTTCGAGGGGGCAGGTCGGGCCGGTGATCCGGCATTGCTTGAGCTGCGTGATACCGGCACCGTGCGCGTGGAAAGTACCGAAGACCTGCCCGAAGGCGCATCGGCCCATCTGGCGCGTGCGATGGCGCGTGCCCTTCGTCTGCGTGATATTCCGGCCTATAGCGAATCTGATACGGGCGGGGATTACATCCTGCGTCCGAATGTTCAGGCCAGCCTCAGTGATACCGGTGCCGATCTTGATATCACCTGGGTTCTGATGCGCCCGGATGGGCTTGCGATTGATACTACACGGTCGACTGGCGAACTGGCCGCCGATCAGTGGTTTGCCGATCAACCCACCGGGCCCGAGGAAAGCAACCTCGCCATCCCCAAGGAACTGGTTGATAAAGTCCGCGAACTTGAAGGCAAGGCCGAGGACCCGGTGGCGAAAACCTATGAGGGGCTGGTCGCCGAGCCGGCCGATCAGATTGCCTTCATGATTACCGGTGATCGGTCTTCGTTACGGGCAGCGCCACTTATGAAGGTGGCGCTCATTGATTTTGCCGGGGCGCCGGGCGATGGCAATACAGCCCTGGCACGGTCGGCCGGGGCATTGTTGAAGGCGCGCGGGATCACGGTCGATAACCGCGAGATGGATGAAAACAGTGTCATCCTGTCTGCGACCATTGATGTCAGCCCGGTCGAGGAAGAAACCACCACACCGCTTGATCGTGTATCGATTGAATGGATCATCATGGAAGTCGATGGCACGGAACTGGGTCAGATGAACCAGAACAATGTCGTGCCGCGCGGCCAGCTTGATGAAAGATGGGGGTCGGTGGCGTCCCTTGCTGCGCAGGCGGCGGTTGAAACCCTTGAAGGTGTTCTGGGACAGATCGCAACCAGCAAGAAACTTCAACTGCGTCCCGATAACAGGACAGCTTTGGCGCGTTGATTGCCGTTGTGATCAGTGATGCCAGAGGCCGATGGGCCGGACATGCATGACTGCCTTGTCGTTATTCGGCATTGGGCCCATTTACAGACTGTTAACGGCTGGTTATAAAGCCGCCGCGATCTGCCGGTATGCAGAAGTGTCAGGATTTGGTCTTTGAGTGTCGTGAAGGCGTCGTTGATTGGTCGGGAAATTCCCAGTTTCCGGGCTGTTGGGCGGCAAGGGCAACAAAAGGCTAGGGACGGCTATCTGTTCGGGTCGGAGTCGCAAAAGATTTAGTTATTCGCTTTCCCGGCACCCATTAACCGAGGCCCCGATATGAAGATCCTCGCTGGTAACAGTAACCGCCCGTTGGCTGAGGCAATTGCTGACCATCTTAATCTGCCGCTTACCCGTGCAGATGTTAAGCGTTTCTCTGATGAGGAAATCTGGTGCGAAATACAGGAAAACGTCCGCGGTGAGGACGTTTTTGTCATTCAGAGCACCTCTTATCCCGCAAACGACAACCTGATGGAACTGCTGGTGATGCTTGATGCGCTGCGCCGCGGTTCGGCACGTCGTATCACGGCTGTGATGCCGTATTTCGGCTATGCCCGTCAGGACCGTAAATCGGGCCCCCGTACCCCGATTTCGGCGAAACTGGTTGCCAACCTGATCACGGTTGCCGGTGCAGACCGCGTTCTGACCATGGATCTCCATGCCGGTCAGATTCAGGGCTTCTTTGATATTCCGCTTGATAACCTGTTTGCATCGCCGGTTCTGACCAGCGACATCCGCAACAAGTTTGACGGCCAGAAACTGGTCATCGTCAGCCCGGACGTTGGCGGTGTGGCCCGTGCGCGTTCGGTTGCAAAACGTCTGGATGCGGAACTGGCCATCATCGACAAACGTCGTCCGCAGGCCGGTGTTTCCGAAGTCATGAACGTCATTGGTGACGTCAAGGACGCGGCATGCATCCTGGTCGATGACATCGTTGATTCTGCTGGCACGCTTTGCAATGCGGCCGGTGCGCTGAAAGAACGTGGTGCATCTTCGGTTGCGGCCTATGTTTCGCATGGTGTTCTGTCGGGTCCGGCGGTTGAGCGTATTGCCAACTCCCCGATGACCGAAGTTGTCACCAGTGACTCGATCAAGGCATCCGATGCGGTGCGTGATTGCGGAAAAATCAGACAGCTTCCGATTGCACCGCTGATGGCAGAAGCCATCCGCCGCATTTCGGAAGAAAAATCTGTTTCCGTTCTTTTCGATTGAGGGTATAAGGCCCTCGCTGCGGTGGCACCCCTGGAGGCCACCGCACTTGTTTTCGCAGGCTTTCAGCGGTGATTCTCACCAACCTGCGGGGACAAACTACTTTTAGTTCAAGGAGATTTTCCGATGGCAAATTCTGTTATCACTGCGGAAATCCGTGAACGGGCCGGAAAGGGGGCCGCCCGTGCCGTGCGTCGTGCCGGTATGGTCCCTGGTGTTATCTATGGTGCAAAACAGGAAGCTGTTCTGTTCCAGGTTGACCCGCGTCCGCTTTGGAAACTTCTGCATGCGCCGGGCTTCTATTCCCACGTTCTGACCGTTCAGGTTGGCAAAGAGAAATACGAAGTTCTGCCGCGCGACGTTCAGTTCGACAAAGTATCTGACGAAATTCTGCACGTTGACTTCCTGCGCTTCTCCAAAGGCCAGACGATCAACGTTGAAGTTCCGGTTCGCTTCGTAAACGAAGAGAAATCCCCGGGCCTCAAAAAAGGCGGTGTTCTGAACATCGTTCGTCACGACGTCGAAGTTCTTTGCGCACCGTCTGCAATTCCGGAAGAGCTGGTCTTTGACCTGACCGGTGTTGAAGTTGGTGACTCGATCCACATTTCGGCGATCAAACTGCCGAAAGGTGTCGAGCTTACGATTACCGATCGTGACTTCACGGTCGCAACCGTTGCTGCGCCGTCTGCTCTGCGTTCGGAAGAGAACGAATCTTCTGACGAAGAAGGCGAAGAAGAAGCAGCGACCGAAGAATAAGATCGAGGTCTTACGATGTTTCTGGTGGTTGGATTGGGAAACCCGGGATCGGGATATGCCGCCAATCGTCACAACATTGGCTTCATGGCGGCGGACGAACTCGTCCGCCGCTATTCTTTTGGTCCCTGGCGCAAAAAGTTCCAGGGCCAGATTTCCGAAGGTGAATTGAACGGCCAAAAGGTTCTGGTTCTGAAACCGGAAACCTTCATGAACCTTTCGGGGCAAAGCGTTGGCGAAGTGCTGCGCTTTTACAAGATTCCGGTCGAAGACGTTATTGTCCTGCATGATGAGCTGGACCTGCCACCGGGCAAGCTGCGCGTCAAACGCGGCGGCGGCCATGGTGGTCATAACGGTTTGCGATCGATTGACGCCCATTGTGGCAAGGAATATCGCCGCGTTCGTTTGGGCATTGGTCATCCGGGGGAAAAATCCCGCGTGCATGGTCATGTGCTTGGGGATTTCTCCAAGGCCGAACAGGATGGCTGGCTGATGACGCTTCTGGATGCGGTGGCCGCGGAATTCGGGCGCCTGACCAAGGGCGATGATGGCGGCTTTATGAGCAAGGTTTCCGCCATTGTTTCACCGCCCAAGCCAAAGGCGCCGAAAAAAGACAAACCGGCCGCCGACAAGGACGAGAAAAACAAAGATGCATCAACCGAGCCGCAGGCAGGTGAAGGCATCAATGATCTTTCAGGGGCGGCAAAGGTGCGGCTTGAGCGCGCCGATACCCCGGTAAGTAATGCAGCCTCGGCCATGGCTGAAGCGCTTGCCAAGGCATTTGGCAAAAAGAAATAGTCTGGTTTGCACATGCGCAAACCGATCCTGATAAACAGAAATTCAAGTGACGGAGCCCGGAAAGATGGGATTCAAATGCGGTATTGTCGGTCTGCCCAACGTTGGTAAATCGACCCTTTTTAACGCCCTGACCCAGACGGCAGCAGCCGAGGCAGCAAACTTCCCGTTCTGCACGATTGAGCCCAATACCGGTCGTGTCAGCGTTCCGGACGAGCGCCTTGACAAGATTGCGGCAATCGCAAATTCGGCAAACATCATTCCGACCCAGTTGGAATTTGTTGATATTGCCGGTCTGGTGCGTGGTGCGTCGAAGGGCGAGGGCCTTGGCAACCAGTTCCTTGCCAACATTCGTGAAACCGACGCCATCGTTCACGTGCTGCGCTGTTTTGAAGATGACGACATCACCCATGTCGATAACTCGGTCGATCCGGTCCGTGATGCGGAAACCATCGAAACCGAACTGATGCTGGCCGACATGGAAAGCCTGGAAAAACGTATCCCGGGTCTGCAGAAAAAGGCGCGTTCGAACGACAAGGACGCCAAGCTGGCGATGGATCTGATCGAGCGCGCGCTTGAAGTGCTGCGTGAAGGCAAGCCGGCCCGCGTGGTCGAAATTGACGGCGAAGACGAAGCCAAGGCGTTCCGTATGCTGCAGCTTCTGACCAGCAAGCCGATCCTTTATGTTTGCAACGTCGATGAAGACAGTGCGGCGGAAGGTAACGAACTTTCGGCCAAGGTTGCCGCCATGGCCGAGGCACAGGGTGCACGTTCGGTGGTGATTTCTGCTGCGATTGAGGCGGAAGTTGCCCTGCTTGACAGTGCTGAAGACAAGAAAGAATTCCTTGAAGGTCTTGGTCTTTCGGAAACCGGCCTCGCGCGCATCATCCGCGAAGGCTACAAGCTGCTTAATCTTCTGACCTTCTTTACGGTGGGCCCGAAAGAGGCACGCGCATGGACGGTGTTCAAGGGCGCAACCGCCCCGAATGCGGCCGGTGTCATTCACACCGATTTCGAGCGCGGCTTCATTAAGGCCGAAACCATCGCCTATGACGATTTCATCGAATTTAACGGTGAAGCGGGGGCGCGCGATGCTGGTAAGCTGCGTCAGGAAGGCAAGACCTATATCGTTAAGGACGGCGATATCTTCCACTTCAAATTCAACGTCTAAGCGTCCGCTTTTTCGGAATTATTCCAAAGGCCACCGTAAATTGCGCGGTGGCCTTTTGTTTTGGTCGGGCGGTTTTGGTGACGCGGGGCTTGTCAAAACGGCGTGGTGCGGTCTACCTTCGCTAATGCAGCAATGAGGACCGCATGAACGATCTGAGCCCGAAAAACCGCATTCTACTTGTTTTCAATTCTGCCACCGGACAGCCGGGGCGGTTGGGAACGGTGATGCGCCGCTACGGGTTTGAGTTCGATATTCGCCGTCCCGGCGAAGGGGACCCGCTGCCGACCGATCTTGGCAAATATCATCTGGTTGTCGTGTTTGGCGGCCCGATGAGTGCCAATGACGATCATCTGGATAATGTGCGTGCGATCATGAACTGGCTGCCGCATGTGGTGGCCAGTGATGCGATGTATCTGGGTATATGCCTGGGCGCGCAGATGATGGCGCGCCATCTTGGTGCGGATGTTGTGCCCCATCCCGAAGGCATGACCGAAATCGGTTATTACCCGGTGCAGGCGACAGAAGCAGGCGAGCATCTGTTTCCCGAAGAACTGATGGTTTATCACTGGCACAGTGAAGGGTTTGGCATTCCCGACGGGGCGGAATTGGTCGCGACTGGCCCAACATTCCCCCATCAGGCCTATCACATTGATGAGCGCATCTGGGGCATTCAGTTCCACCCCGAGGTGGATGACGAAGCCCATGAACGCTGGCTTTCGAATGCGGCCGACAAGACCGACCGCCCGAATGCCCAATGCCCCGATACCCAGCGGGCAGGGCGGGCGAAATATGATGCGGCCTTCGGGGCGTGGTTTGAACGCTTTGCCGAGAAGGTGCTGGTCAAGAACCGCATGTCCTGCGATGTCGGGCAAAGCAGCTAACAGCTAACCTCAGACCGCCAGCGTATCTACGCGTGTTTGCGAGAGCCAGTTTTCGATGGCTTGGGTGTTAAGGGCCAGCGCATCGGCATAGCCGCCATGAAAGGCATCCCACGCAGCGCGATATTCATCGCGCACCCCGACCAGAACCGGAATTTCCAGATCCAGCGCGCGTGAAATGACATCACGAAGTCCGCGGCCCTCGGCCTCGCTTCGTCCAAAGCGGGCAATGATCAGGATGTCGGATCCGGCTTCGACATCGCGGGCAAGCTGCGCGGCCAAGGTCGAAAGCGCATCGCCATCAAGCTTGCAGCCCTTGGCCATTTTGCCGCGATTTTTCGTGATCGGCATTTCATCGCCGCTGCGCAGATTGCGGACATGCACCAAGGTTCCGCAATCGGCATCCTTGCGGCGTTTTTGAACATATCCGGCAACCGACTTGCCGTTTGCCAACATGGCATCGGCAATCCCGGCCAGAAGATCATCAATCGGGTCTTTGGGCTCAAAGGCAATACCGGCCAGCATGGATCAGAACCGGTCAATCACGGTGACACCGGTCGAGGAGAAGCTGTCCATATTCATAAGTGCTGTTGCGCCTTCGGCAAGGGTGACGCGATCGGCAATCAGTTTTTGCGGCGCAAGCTTGCCCGACAGGATCATGTCGAGCATCGCGTCATAACGAAATGCCTGCATGCCGTGGCTACCCAGAATTTCAAGTTCATGGGCAACAACGCGATCCATCGGCACCTTGGCATGGGCATGATCACCGGTCATCAGCCCGATCTGAATATGTTTGCCGCGTTTGCGCAGGGATGCGACCGAGTTAAAGCAGGTCACAGCACTTCCAAGTGCATCGACCGACACATGCGCACCACCCCGGGTGATGTCCTTGATCGCGGCCGGGATGTCATCGATTGCGCGTGCATTTAACACCGCATTGGCGCCGATTTCTTTGGCGAAGTCGAGCTTGGCATCATCAATATCGACCGCGATGACATAGGCACCGGCGGCCGCCGCAATCATGATCGCCGACAGGCCAACACCGCCTGCACCGTGGACGGCGACGATTTGACCGGCAGAAACCTTGCCCTGATCAATCACGCCGCGGAAGCTGGTGGCAAAGCGACAGCCGAGGCTTGCGGCGGTCGCGAAATCCATTTCATCGGGCAGGCGGACAAGGTTGGTATCGGCATAATCAATCGCGACATATTCGGCAAAGCTGCCCCAGCCGGTAAAGCCCGGCTGGAATTGATGATCGCAAACCTGATGATTTCCGCTATGGCATTCCGGGCAGTGGCCGCAGCCCGATACGAACGGGACGGTGACACGATCACCTTCCTGCCAGCGTTTGATGTCCTTGCCGACTGCAACGATGGTGCCGGCAAACTCATGGCCGGGTACATGGGGGACTTGTACATCGGAATCATGGCCCATCCAGCCATGCCAGTCACTGCGACACAGGCCGGTGGCTTCGACCTTGATGACCACACCGCCATTTTGCGGGGTCGGATCGGCGACATTCTGAACCTCGATCGGGCCCTGATAGTCGGTGAAGTAGGCTGCGCGCATGACGGTATCCTCCTGGGACGATATTTTTTCTTTGGCCTAAGTATCGTCCTTGTTGCGGTCCGGATGCAAGCGGACAACTTTCGGAACGCCAACCGATGGTTTGGATTTTGGTTTTGGTGACGATTTCGGCTGATAGCGGCCCCACGGGGATGCATCGCGCTCCTCGCCCTCTTTCCCCCACGGCCCACGCTGATCACGGCGCATATTGGCACGCTTGGCGGCGCGCTCTGCCTCATAGGCTGCCGCCCAGGGCGGGATGTTCGATGTGCTGCCACGCGTTTTACGGCCGGGGCGATAGATGCCAAAGGCCGGTGCGGGGGAACCATCATGCCACAGTGGCACATTGCGGTGCTTGAACAGCGGGATCAGGGCGACGCCTGCGACAAAGCCCGCGATATGGGCAACCCATGCAATGCCGCCGCCAGCACCACTGCCGAAATTGATCACCTGAGTGATAAACCAGAAGCCAAGCACGACCACGGCTGGAACATAAAAGATAAACACCCAGAAGAACCAGACCAGCACGCGCGCCTTGGGATAAAGCAGGAAATAGGCGCCGAGCACCCCGGCAAGCGCACCGGATGCGCCGATCATGGGGATTTCCGACTGGGTATCAAGCAACCCGTGCCCAAGGGCGGCGGCAACACCACAGGCGAGATAAAAGATCAAAAAGCGGAAATGACCCATAGAGTCTTCGACATTGTTCCCGAAGATCCAGAGATACAGCATATTGCCGCCCAGATGCATCCAGCCGCCATGCATGAACATTGCCGAAAAGATCGACAGGAACCCGAAACCGGCGGGGAAGGGGGAAAAACCCGGTGGCAGTTCGGCGTGACCAAACAGCACGGCCGGGATCGCACCATATTGCAGGTTCACAAGGATGGCCGCGCGCGGATCAAGGGTGACTGTACCCAGAAACACCACGACATTGATCGCAATGATCGCGTAGGTGACCCATGGCGTGATGGTGGTCGGGTTGTTGTCCTTGATCGGCAGCATTGGCTATGTCTGTTGTCTGTGTCCTAAGTGGTACGGCGGGCAACGGGCTGCCGATCAGGCGACGACGGCCTGATCCCGCGGGGTAAGGCGATCACGCAGGTAGGCCGCCAACTGGCGATATTCCAGCTTGCGGGCCGAACTGCGCCGCCAGACCATGCCAATGCGCCGGATCGGCACCGGATTTTCGAACGGCACGATCTTAAGCAGATCCGGCCGACGGGCTTCGACTTCAAGCGACATTTCCGGCAACAGTGTGGCACCGATGCCGGCCCCGACCATCTGAACCAGGGTTGAGAGACTGTTGGCCTGGAAATCAGCCGACTTGTTCCAGCCCGCCTTCTGACAGACTTCAAGCGCCTGATCGCGCAGGCAATGCCCGTCTTCAAGCAGCAGGAGCTTTTCATCCTTGATGTCGCTGATCTCGAGATACTTTTTATGGGTCAGCGGATTGTTCGGCGCACAGGCAAAGACAAAGCGGTCCTCGAACAATTCGAACTCTTCAAGCCAGTTTTCATCAATCGGCAGCGCGATCAGCGCAAGGTCGAGTTTGCCGGCCATCAGAAGTTCCACCAGCTTGGCGGTTTGGTCTTCGCGCAAAAGCGGCTGCAATTTCGGGAACCCGGCCTTGAGTGCGGCCATCACATCGGGCAACAGATAGGGGCCGATGGTCGGGATGACGCCGATATGGATCGGGCCCGAAAGCGGGTCGGAGGCGGCCTGCGCCATGGTGGTTAATTCATCGACTTCCTGAAGGATATTTCGCGCCCGCGAGACGACCTCTTCACCGAGTGGAGTCATCAGGACCTGACGCTTGTTGCGTTCGACCAGTTGGGCACCCAGAAGGTTCTCGAGCTCGCTTATCGCAGCCGACAAACTTGGCTGCGTAATGAAGCAAGTCTCTGCAGCGCGGCCAAAATGTCCGGTTTCGGACAGCGCAACAAGGTATTTGAGCTGCTTGATGCTTGGTTGGGCAGCCATAAATTTTTCCTATCAAGAATCCAAGTTTTATCTATTTGTCTTAGGTAATGCATTTCTCTACAAATCGCTAGCAAGCAGTGCATTTTTTGCAACTGCACACAAAAGTTTTTGCGGCCTGTCGGGGGCCGCTCGTTGTTTTTACAAACTGGGTTAGGAGTAACCATAATGCTTACCGTTGGTGATACGCTTCCAGAATTCAATCTTACCGGCGTTTCGGGCAAAACCCCGGACAGCTTCGCACCGGTTACCGACAAGTCCTATGAAGGCAAATGGAAGATCCTGTTCTTCTGGCCGAAAGACTTCACCTTTGTTTGCCCGACCGAGATCGTTGGTTACGGCGAACTGAATGGTGACTTCGAAGACCGTGACGCGGTTCTTCTGGGTTGCTCGACCGACACCGACTTCGTGCACGCTGCATGGCGTACCCACCACGAAGACCTGGGCGACAGCCCGTTCGTATGGCTGGCTGACGAGAAAAAAGAACTCTCGACCGCCCTTGGTGTTCTGGCGAAAGACGCCGGTGTTGCCCTGCGTGCGACCTTCATCGTCGACCCGGACAACATCATCCGTCACGTACAGGTCAACGACCTGAACGTTGGTCGTAACCCGCAGGAAGCGCTTCGTATTCTCGACGCCCTGCAGACCGACGAACTTTGCCCGTGCAACTGGAACCAGGGCGACGAAACCCTGTAAGTCCAGTCCGGACCTATTTGTGGGATCGGGCCTTGGCCCGGTCCCGCCTTTCAGCCTGTGACTTTCGCCGACTTGCGCATTGTGCGCCCGACCAAGTGCGGCACTGCCACGGCTGACAATCCCTCCATTCGTTATTGAATTACGCGTTTATCGTTTCAGACAGCTTCAGAGGATTTTTTCCATGACGTCGATCGTTGAAATCAAGGACTCCATGCCGGCCTATGCCAAGGACCTTAAACTGAACCTTTCGAGCATGGCCAACAATCCGGGCATGACCGACCAGCAGGTTTATGGCACCGCCCTTGCGTGTGCCTTTGCATCGCGCAACGCCAAACTGACCAAGGCCGTTGCCGCAGAAGCAAAAGAAAAACTGACGCCTGAGGCGATTGAAGCTGCCAAAGGTGCGGCTGCCATCATGGGCATGAACAACATCTATTACCGGTTCAACCACCTGGTATCGGATGAAGAATACAGCACCATGCCAGCCCGCCTGCGCATGAACATCATCGGCAAGCCGGGTATTGATAAGGCCGACTTCGAACTGTTTTCGATCGCGGTTTCGGCGATCAATGGTTGCGGCATGTGCATCGATTCCCATGACAAGGTGCTGAAGAACGCTGGCGTTAAAAAGGAAACCATCCAGAACGCCATCCGCATCGCATCGGTTATCCATGCGGTTGCGGTCGTGATTGATGCAGAAGACGCACTGGCCGAATAAGCCTAAAATATTCGGGCAATCGCCCAGCAGAAAGCCCCGGTCACCTTATGGTGCCGGGGCTTTTGTTTTGCGTCGATTTGTCGGGGCATCCGTTAAGCTGATGCGGGTTCTGTAATGCCAAGATGGTTGAGGCTGGCTTTGACCACCTGATCGGGTTGATCGAAATGCGGGATGTGGCCGCAATCCTTGATCAGCATTTTGGTCACCGGGCCGCCGGTATGTGCGCAGATGGTGTGGACCTGTTCGTCGCTGCCGAATTGGTCGTCATCGCCCTGAATGACCAGAAGCGGGCAGGTGATGTTGGCAAGCTCATTGACCATGTTCCAGTCACGGAATTCAGGCTGGCGCCAGGTATCGACCCATGCGCGGAAGACATCGTCGGTCTGGGCAAAGTGGTGGCGTTGCAGTTTGGTTTTCCAGTCGGTCTGGGCATAGATTTTGGCCGCCTCGGTGATGCCGGCAACCGTGACATCTTCGACAAACACGTGCGCGGCTTCGGAAATCACGGCGGTTACGTTGTCGGGGAAGCGCGCGGCATACTTAAGCGCAATGGTCGCCCCGTCGCTATGGCCAAACAGGATCGGTTTGGCGAGGCCCAGTTCCGCGATCAGGCCATGCAGATAGACATCGCTTTCGATGTTGTGGAAATCAATCGCGCGCGGAATATCACCAGTCGCGTGCGGATCGGATTTGCCATGGCCGCGCCGTTCATAGACAACCACCGGATGACGGGTCGCGGTCGCCAGTTTGGCCGGGAAATCCCGCCACATGCGGATCGTGCCGAGGGCCTCGTGCAGCATCAGGATGGTTGGTGCATCAGGGCGGACATCCTCGGGGATGATCTGCTGACATGACAAGCTGATACCGTTCACGGTGGCATAGAAATTTTCGATCTTCATGTGAGGGGCAATCTTTGTTGGGGCGTTGTTCGGATGATTTATCGGTAATTCGGTGCGCAATTGTTTAATTGTAATCATGGACAAAAAAACAGGGCCCGGCAAGTGCCGGACCCTGTTTGATACGATTTAATCCCGAAGACCGGGACAGCAGACCTTATTTCAGGGCTGCGCAGGCACGTTTGATGCGTTTGCAAGCTTCGATCAGGGCATCGTCCGAGGTCGCATAGGAAATGCGGAAATACGGTGCCAGACCAAATGCCGAACCCTGAACCGCCGCGACGCCTTCTGCTTCAAGCAGGTAGGTGACGAAGTCGGTGTCGGTTTCGATTTTCTTGCCATCCGGGGTGGTTTTGCCAATCGCGCCCGCGCAGGACGGATAGACATAAAACGCGCCTTCCGGGGTTTTGCATGACAGGCCTTCGCATTCGTTGAGCGCGGCAACCACAAGGTCACGACGCTTTTTGAACACTTCAGCACGTTCTGCCAGGAAGTCCTGCGTACCGTTGAGTGCTTCGACCGAAGCCGCCTGACTGATCGAGGAAGTGTGCGTGCTCGACTGCGACTGAACCTTGTTGATCGCCTTGATCAGGTCTTTTGGGCCTGCAGCATAACCAAGGCGCCAGCCGGTCATGGCATAGGATTTCGACACACCGTTACAGGTCAGCGTGCGGTCTTTCAGCTTCGGCTCGACCTGGGCGATGGTGGTGAATTCGAAACCGTCATAGACAAGGTGCTCATACATGTCGTCAGACATGATGTAGACGTTTTCATGTTTCAGAAGCACGTCGGCAAGCGCGCGCAGTTCAGCGCGCGAATAAGCCGCACCGGTCGGGTTCGACGGCGAGTTCAGAACGACCCATTTGGTTTTTGGCGTGATCGCGGCTTCAAGTTCGGCGGCGGTGATTTTGAAGTCGTTTTCTTCCTGGCATTCAACAATGACCGGGGTGCCTTCGGCCATCAGCGCCATGTCCGGGTAAGATACCCAGTATGGTGCCGGAATGACGACTTCGTCGCCCGGGTTCAGGGTCGCGAAGAACGCGTTGAACAGGGTCTGCTTGCCACCGCAACCGACGGTGATTTCGTCGATGGTGTATTCCAGATCGTTTTCACGCTTGAACTTTTCGACAATCGCCTTGCGAAGCTCCGGCGTGCCGGCGACCGGAGTGTATTTGGTCTTGCCAGCGTCAATCGCGGCTTTGGCAGCTTCTTTGATATTGTCGGGGGTATCGAAATCCGGCTCACCTGCGCCAAGTCCGATCACATCAACGCCAGCAGCCTTGAGTTCGGCAGCCTTGGTGGTGACAGCAATGGTGGGAGAGGGTTTGATACGGCTCAAACGGTCGGCAATGAACGCCATTGGTCTGTTTCCCTGGAATTTATGAGAAGTGAAAAGAATCGTGTTCTTTCGGTTCGGACCCTACGCCTGCCTTAATTCCAATTCAAGGCAGTTTGTGGTCGTAAGTGCGCCTTTTACGGGTTCTTTGGGATGATTTTATCCAATTTTGCAGCCTTTCAGAAGTCCGAGCGGAAAGAACTGTTTTGCAAACGTGCCAAAACACCCGTTGTTCCCGGATTTACATCCTGACGTCTCCTGACACTTCCTGACAGGAACTGTCAGGGCGGGGGCTTGCGGTTGGGCGTATCTGACCTATAACTAGGGTTGGAATAAAAAGGGATCTGCCCGATGAATGCGCTACCGGAATTTTTGACCAAACGTCGCCCGCCTGTTGAAGGATCACGGGAATTCAAACTGGTGACCGAATACGAGCCCGCCGGTGATCAGCCGCAAGCGATTGCCGAGCTGATGGCCGGTATTGATGAGGGCGAGCGCGATCAGGTTTTGCTTGGCGTGACCGGGTCGGGCAAGACGTTTACGATGGCAAACATCATCGCCAAGACGCAGCGGCCCGCCCTTGTTCTGGCGCCCAACAAAACGCTGGCCGCCCAGCTTTATGCCGAGATGAAGTATTTCTTCCCGGATAATGCGGTCGAATATTTCGTATCCTATTACGACTATTACCAGCCCGAAGCCTATATTCCGCGATCCGACACCTATATCGAAAAAGACAGCTCGATCAACGAGCAGATCGACCGGATGCGCCATGCGGCAACGCGTGCGATTCTGGAGCGCAACGACTGTATCATCGTGGCATCGGTGTCGTGCATTTACGGTATCGGGGCGGTGGAAACCTATCTTGAGATGACCCAGCGTATCTCGGTCGGTGACGAGGTTGATCGCAACGACATCATGAAGCGTCTGGTGGAGTTGCAATACACCCGCAATGATGCGGCCTTTTCGCGCGGGACTTTCCGGGTGCGCGGCGATGTTTTGGAAATCTTCCCGGCCCACGCCGAGGACCGGGCATGGCGGGTGTCGATGTTTGGTGACGAGGTCGAGGAACTGGCAGAATTCGACCCGCTGACCGGGCACAAGTTTGCCAGCATGGACTCGGTTACGGTTTATGCAAATTCGCACCACGTCACCCCGCGGCCGACGCTGGTGCAGGCGATGGCCGGCATCAAGCAGGAGCTTAAAGACCGTCTGGCGCAGTTCCAGGCCGAGGGCAAGTTGCTGGCGGCCGAGCGGATCGAACAACGCACGACCTTTGATCTGGAAATGATGGAAACGGTTGGCCACTGCAAAGGCATTGAAAACTATTCCCGCTGGCTTTCGGGCCGTAATCCGGGGGAGCCGCCGCCGACCCTGTTTGAATATTTGCCGGAAAACGCATTGCTGTTTGTCGATGAAAGCCACGTTGCTGTGCCGCAGATCGGCGGCATGTATCGCGGGGACTATAATCGCAAATTTACCCTGGCCGAGCATGGCTTCCGCCTGCCAAGTTGCGTTGACAACCGGCCGCTGAAGTTTGAGGAATGGGAAGCAATGCGCCCGCAAAGCGTGTTTGTTTCCGCAACGCCCGGCAACTGGGAAATGGAACGCACGGGTGGTGTGTTTGCCGAACAGGTTATTCGCCCGACCGGGCTGATTGACCCGGTCTGTATCGTGCGCCCGGTGGAAACCCAGGTCGATGATCTGCTGGGCGAGGCCAAGCAATGTGCCGCCAAGGGACAGCGTGTTCTGGTTACCACCCTGACCAAGCGCATGGCAGAGGATTTGACCGAATACCTGCATGAGCATGGCGTGCGCGTGCGTTATCTGCATTCCGATATTGATACGCTGGAGCGCATCGAGATCATCCGTGACTTGCGGCTTGGCGTGTTTGACGTTTTGGTCGGGATTAACCTTCTGCGAGAGGGGCTTGATATCCCGGAATGTGCACTGGTCGCGATTTTGGATGCGGACAAGGAAGGGTTCCTGCGCTCCAAGACATCGCTGGTTCAGACGATTGGCCGTGCGGCGCGTAACGTTGAAGGTCGCGTGTTGCTTTATGCAGACAAGATGACCGACAGCCTTGAATACGCGATTGGCGAAACCAACCGCCGGCGTGAAAAGCAGATGGCCTATAACAAGGAACATGGCATCACGCCGGAAACCGTGCGGTCGCGAATTAACGACGTCCTCGAAAGTGTCGCCGAACAGGATTACGTCACGGTTGATACCGGGGTGTCGGGCGACATCATGGTCGGCCATAACCTGCGTGCCCATATCGAAGACCTTGAAAAACGCATGCGCGATGCCGCCGGGAATCTTGAGTTCGAGGAAGCAGCCCGTCTGCGTGACGAGATCAAACGCCTTGAGGATCAGGAACTGGGTCTGGCCGAGGCAGGACCGATGGCGCGCACCATTGGAACTGTTGGCCCCGGGTCAAAATCGGCCAATAAACCGAAATACAAAGGGCGCCGTAGAAAAGGAGCCTAGGATATTTAGAAAATTACAAATACAGGTTGCATTCGCCGTTGAGAATATTTGTCGTGATCACATATAACAACAGCAACACAGATTGCTGTGTGATCGCTATGGAGAAGACTTGATGTGGCGTTTGAAAGCCTGGAGTTTGGTCTTCACGGCGTTCCTGATTGGGGCAGGATGGTTTGGCGACGAGGTTGCCGCACGTACATTGATCGTCGCGATCAATGATGCCCCGCCTTATCGTATTGTGACCGAAACAACCGACGAGCCGGTCTATAGCGGCATCTATGTCGATGTCGTGCGCGAAGCTGCGCGACGTGCGGGGATTGACCTTGTGTTTCAGGTGGTGCCGTTCAAACGTGCGCTTTTCCTGATGGAGAGTGGGCAGGCGGACCTGATGCTTGGTCCCAATCGCACCGATGATCGTCTGCAATACATGTATTATTTCGGCGCAGCCCTGCCGAGCGAGCCAAAGGTGATTTATACCGGCGCACTGGATGCCAATGTGATCGAGATCGAGGATCTTGAACACAAATTGACCGGGGTGCTGCGCGGGGCCAGTTATGGCTGGCAGTTTAGCGAGGCGCCCTATATCCGGTTTGTCGAAGCGGCAGATTACGAGACGTTGTTTCGGATGCTTGATCTTGGGCGGATTGATGCGCTGATTGCGCCGGAGCTTCTTGCCATTGCCCATATCCGCAAGTTCGGACCGTTTCGGATCAAACGATCTGATTTGTTGTTACAGGGAAAGCCATCTTTCATTGCGCTATCGCGCCAGTCGGACTTTTTCACCGATGGCAGCTTTACCGTACTTGAAAAACACCTGATCGATATGCGCCAGGACGGCACCTTTGAAGAAATCTATGGCCGGTACGCCAATACGGATTCGTAAAGCGTCCGACGGCCAAGAGAATCGCCAAGAAAAAAGCCGGTGTCGTAAAACACCGGCTTTTGCGTTTGGGCGGAACGGGCGTGCGGGTTACATAAACAGCCGCTCGTTTTCCATGCCCTTGTAGATATCGGCAACATAATCGCCATAGCCGTTATAGATCCGGGTGGGGACGCTTTCACCGTTATTCAGCAGCCGTTCATAGGCCTGCGACCAGCGCGGATGCGGGACTTCCGGATTTACGTTGGCCCAGAAGCCATATTCATCGGCGTTGATGTCTTCCCAGAAGCTTTTGGGGCGCGTGTCGGTAAAGGTGAAACGGACAATCGATTTGATGTTTTTAAAACCGTATTTCCACGGTGTGACCAGACGCAGCGGTGCGCCGTTTTGCTTGGGCAGTTCTTCGCCGTAAATGCCCGTGGCGATCATGGTCAATTCATTGGTGGCCTCGGCCATCGTGAGGCCTTCGATATAGGGCCACGGATACCAGAACTGACGCAGGCCCGGCATGGTGTCCTTTTGGCTGGCGGTTTCCATTTCGACATATTTCGCGCCCGACAGGGGTTTGGCGAATTCAACCAGTGCCTTCATCGGGAACCCGGACCAGGGCACGGTCATTGCCCAAGCTTCGACACAGCGGAACCGATAGACGCGCTCTTCGAGCGGCATCTTGCGCACAAGTTCTTCGAAATCGATCTCGATCGGTTTTTCAACCAACCCGTCGATGACCACGGTCCAGGGGCGGATTCGCATGGCTTGGGCGGCCTGCGAGATCGATTTGTGCGATCCGAATTCATAGAAGTTGTTATAGGTCAGCGCCTTGGACTTTTCGGTCATTTCGCGTTCGACCGTGTAGGCCGGGTTGCGATCCACCGGATAAAGATCGGCAGTTGATCCCGACCCTTGGGCCAATGCAGAGCCCAGCGGGAGGCTTGATGCTGTCGCGCCGATCGATCCGGCGGCGATCCCCTTGAGGAACTGGCGGCGGTTTTTATAGATCGATTCCGGCGTTGCGTCTCGTTCGGGAATTTCCCAACCCTTTTTGCGGCGTATCAGCATGTCGTCCTCCAATTGCGCGGGTTTTCTAAATGTCCTTTGAAAACCGGCTTTGGGCAAGTCACGGCTCGGTGATCAGCGGGTGAAACCCCGATCATTTCCGATTACTACCCGTTTTGTACGGGCGAAATTGCCGATCTGATCCTTGATCAGGCACGGGTGCCATCCTATGACAGTGAAACACAAATGCGCGGGGCGGATCGAATGGGGCCGTCGGATCGCGACAAAACAACAAATCGGGGTGCCAAATGGGTGCAATGATCGACAAGGCCAGACAAGCAATCGACAAGGTCAATCAACTTGGCGAGCTTAAGGACAAGATCTTTACCGAGTTTGACTTTGAGCGGATTTTAAAGGCTGCTGCCGAGGCGGAGCAATATTGCGCGCAAAACCCCGGCGCAGCACTTGCCGGGATGCTGGTATCGGTCAAGGATCTTTATGACGAGGCGGGCATTGTCACCACGGCGGCATCCGAGCTTTTGAAGGGGCGCGCACCGGCCGAGGCCGACAGCGAATGCGTGCGTCGCATCAAGGCTGCTGGGGCCATTCCGTTTGGCCGCACGACGCTGAGCGAATTTGCCTATTCCGGTGTCGGGCTTAATCCGCATTACGGCACGCCGGGCAATATCTTTGATGCAGAGGGTATTCCGGGCGGGTCGACATCGGGCGGTGGATTGACTGTGGCGCACGGGATCGTGGATCTGGCGCTTGGCACGGATACCGGTGGCTCGATCCGCATTCCATCGGCGATCAACGGGCTTTATGGCATCAAGCCAAGCCGCCTTTTGGTGCCGGGCGCGGGTATTCATCCGTTGGCCAAAAGCTTTGACACGCCGGGGCCGTTGGCGGGCGATCTTGAAACCGCCATTCGTGCGTTTGAAGTCCTGACAGACATCACCGTGACACCGCCAGAAGACGCGGCAAAATCGCTTCGCATTGGCGTGCCCATGAACGCGTTTGTCGATGGGCTGGATGACCGGGTGAAGGCAGACTTTGCAATGATCTGTGCAAAGCTGAAAGACGCCGGGCATGAGCTGATCGAGATTGATTTTGCTTTCATCGCCCAGAACGCGATCCTAAATAAGATGCTGGTGTCGTTTGAAGCGCACCGGATCTATGCCAAGGATTTCGCAAAGCTTGAAACCTTGGGCGATCCGCGCGTTTTGTCGCGGATGAAGTTTGCCGACACGCTATCAAGTGATGAGGTGATCGACGCCTATGCCAAGCGAACCGATATCGTGTCAATGTTCGGGGCGGCGATGGCGGATGTTGACGTCATGATCGCCCCGGCTTTGCCGCGCATGGCGCCCAAGATTGCCGAGGTCGAGGCCGACTTTGATAACCTGAATGCGCTGATGCTGCGCAATACCGGTTACCTGAACCTGGTCGATGCCTGCGCGATGTCGATGCCGGTTCAGATCAAGGGCGAGGTTGCACCGGCCGCCCTTATGATCGGGGCGCCACACGGTCATGATCAGGCGGTCCTGGCAGCGGCCCGGTTGATTGATCCGCTTTTTTCCTGAAGAAGCTGACTTAACAAGAAAGCGGCCCGGAACTTCCGGGCCGTTTTCGTTTAGAGATCCAGCGTCAGACGACCGCTGCTTTGCATGCGGGAGACGCAAATACACATCTGATCGTTCTGGGCTTTCTGGCTGTCGCTGAGATAGGCGTCGCGATGCGACAGATCGCCATCATGCGAAATCACAACCGACGTACAGATCCCGCAATTGCCCTTTTTGCAGTCGTAAAGCGGATCGATGCCTTCATCGATCAGGACATCGAGAACTGATTTGCCAACCGGCACTTCGAATGTCTGGCCGCTTTGCGCCAGATGAACTTCGAAACTGGTGTCATCAAGCTGGGCGGCAGGGGTGGTGAAGCGTTCATAATGAACATTCTCCGACGCCCAGCGATTGCGGCGTGCGGTATCAAGCACGGCATCAATCAGGCCGCCCGGGCCACAGACATAAACGTGTTTGCCGGCTTCTGAGGTGCCAAGGAGGCTGGCGAGCGGCATGCTGCGTGACGTGTCGCCGCCGTCGAAATAAAGCGCGCATCGCCCGTCGGCGGCGTCAAGAACCTCGGTCATCAGGGCCATGTCGGCGTGGTTGCGGCTGGCGTAATGCAGGACAAAATCCTTGCTGGCCTGTTGGAGCGCGGTCGCCATCGCAAGGATGGGCGTGATGCCAATGCCGCCGGCAATCAGGATGGTTTTGGCCGCACTTTCAACAAGCGGGAAGTCGTTTTGCGGCAGGTCGATTTCAAGGACATCGCCGGTTTTGACCTTTTGATGCATATACATGGACCCGCCTTCGCCGCCTTCCTCGCGCAGCACGGCGATCCGATAGAGATCAGTCTCTCCCGGATTGATGATCGAATAGGACCGCTTAACAGACTGGCCGGCTGTGTCGGTGACGGTGAGTTTGATATGCGCACCCGGTTCGGCGGGCGGCAGGCTTGTGCCGTTGGCGGCAACAAGATCAAAACCGCGTATGCGGTCGGTCAGGTCATGGACCTGTTGAACGGTAACTTCAGGCATGGCGATTTTCCTTCCCAGGCCCCCGGATTTTCTCCAGGTGTGTTTGTCTGTTGGGCTTGACTGGATCCAGATTAGATCAATTGGATCCAATTTTGTCAAACTTGAAGGGATCGGAAAATGCGGCTCGGGGTGGATTATGCGGTATCTTCGCGTTCGATGACGGTGAAGTTGTCGGGCATATCCTGTGTCGGACCAAGGATTTGCGTATAGCGCAGTGCCGCATTGGCATGTTCACGCATCAGGGCTTCGGCGCGCGCCCCCTGGCCGTTGTCGATGGCATCGAAAATGATGTGATGTTGCATGTGGCTGAAATTGAATCGGCGGAATTCGCCGGTCATGTCATCGCGGTTAAAGGCGATGGACGACACGGATGCAAATGGCAGGTGATCATTGCGTGACAGGGCATCTTCGATGGCGATGTTGCGGCTGGCCTCGATGATGGTGTTGTGAAAGCGCATGTTGAAATCATGATAGATTTCCATGTCTTCATCGGTCAGAAATCCCTTGGAAAACAAGGCGTCACCCGTCGACAGGCATTCAATCAAATGGCTGCGCGCCGGAAGGGAGATACCGCGTTCACTGGCAAGGCGGGCGGCAAGTCCTTCGAGCACGCCGCGCACTTCGATGGCATCGGCTATTTCGGTCGGGGTGATAGCGCGCACCGTGTATCCGCGACGATCCCCTTTGCGCAGCAGGCCTTCCTGTTCGAGGGTTCGAAAGGCAATCCGGACCGGTGTGCGCGATACGCCAAGCCGTTCAGCAATCGGGATTTCCGCAACCCGTTCGCCCGGTGGGAGTTCCCCGTTGGCGATCATTTTCCGCAAGGTGATCAGGACGCGCTGGCCGTGTTTGCTCATGCCGGTTTCCGTTTTTGTGACTGCCGGGCGATCATAGTTCAGATCGAATTGTTTAAAAAGCATCTTGCCAAATTGGATCCAATTTGCTTACGCTTAGAAGCATAACAAGAAATCTTGGTGGTAAAAATTCCACCTGCAAGCAACCTCGATTGGCCTTGCGCCAAGGGAGAGAAACATGTTTCTGCGTAACTTCTGGTACGTCGCAGGCTGGGATGGCGAAATTGGTCGCACCCCCGTCGCGCGCACGATCTGCAATGAAAATGTCGTTTTGTATCGCCGGGCCGACCGGTCACTGGTCGCACTTGAAGACAGCTGCCCGCATCGCCTTCTGCCACTGAGTCAGGGCTATGTCGAAGGTGACCGTCTTGTGTGTGGTTATCACGGGCTGGAATTTGATGGTGACGGTGCATGCGTGCATATGCCCAACCAGCAAAGCATCCACCCGGAAGCCTGTGTTCGGGCCTATCCGGTGGTCGAGAAAGACCGGTTTGTCTGGGTCTGGATCGGCGACAAGGAAAAGGC
>NZ_DGMR01000022.1:3022-16000 GCF_002388495.1 Thalassospira sp. UBA4513 | reverse complement strand
TGGTCGATAACCTGATGGATCTGAGCCACGAAACCTATGTGCATCCATCCAGCATTGGTCAGCTTGAAATCACCGAAAGCCTGCCGCAGACACGATCCGATGACGAAAGTGTCACGGTTGAACGCTGGATGGAAAACATTGTGCCGCCGCCGTTCTGGGCCAATAACCTGAAATCCAAGGAAGTCTGTGACCGCTGGCAGATCTGTACCTTTACCCTGCCATCCAATGTGATGATCGATGTCGGCGTTGCGCTTGCCGGGACCGGTGCGCAGCAAGGTGATCGATCCAAGGGTGTGACCGGCATTGTCGTGAACTGCATGACGCCGGAAACAGAAACCACGTGTCGCTATTACTGGGGCATGGTGCGCAACTTTGACATCGATGATAACGGCCTGACCCAGAACATCAAAGATGCGCAGGCCAAGGTGTTCTATGAGGATCTTGAAGTTGTCGAAGGTCAGCAGGCCAACATGCTGCGTCATCCGGAACGCAAGCTTTTGAACTTCAATATTGATGCGGGCGGTGTGCGTGCACGGCGTCTGATTGATCGGGCACTTGCTGCTGCTGCGGAATAACCAACGCATAAAAAGACAAAGCCGGATCCGAACCGGTCAAAGAACGCTACCAAAAGAGAGAGACGCTCAGTGCTGTGAAACACCGCGCCAAAACCGTGCCAAGCGGGCGGGGGTGCTGAGCGCATTTTCAGGGAAAACGTCTGAGGTTGAAAATGTTAAAACGCCTGTTTGTATCGGCAGCAGTTGCTGCTGGCTGTTTGGCAAGCGCGCTTTCTGCGCAGGCCGAACCGGAATTTACCTTCGTTTTGGAACATGTGCTGGGGCCCAAGGCAACGGCACAGGCCAAATTCCTTGAGCCATGGGCCCAGCGGATCGAGGAACAATCTGACGGTCGCATCAAGATCGAGATTTATCCGGCGATGGCGCTGGGCGGCAAGCCAACCGAGCTTTACAGCCATATTCGCGATGGTGCGGTTGATCTGGGGTGGAGTGCACTTGGTTATACGCCGGGTGTCTATCCGCGCAGTGAAGTGTTCGAGTTGCCGTTTGTTCATACCGGCAGTGCGGCCATCACCAACATGGCCATTCAGGATATCTATGAAGAGCACCTGTCGCAGGACTTTGACGATATCAAGCCTTTGCTGATCCATGTCCATACCGGGCAGGCGATCTTCACCACCGAGAAAAAGATCGAAAGCCTTGCTGATGTCGAAGGCATGAAACTGCGGGCACCGTCGCGCACCGGCGCCTGGATGCTCGAAAGCTGGGGCGCACAGCCGGTCAGTATGCCGGTGCCAGATTTGCCGCAGGCCTTGTCGCTTGGTGTCGTGGATGGTGCGTTGATCCCGCATGAGGTTGCCATTCCGTTCAAGATCCCGGATATGACCCAGTATGCCATCGAGGGGGATCAGGGTGTCCGTTTTGGCACGCTGGTCTTCATGTTTGCGATGAACAAGGATCGCTATGAAGCCCTGCCAGATGATCTGAAGAAGGTTATCGATGATAACTCTGGCCAGAATATCGCCCGTGAAATTGGCGAGGCATGGGACGCAATTGAACCCCGTGGTGAGGAGATCTTCGCCAAATCGGGCGAGTTGGTGACGCTTTCAGCCGATGAAACCGCAAAGTTCGCCGCAAAGGCCGATGAAGTGATTGATCGCTGGATCGCGGAAATGAATGACAAGGGCGTCGATGGTGCCGCCATCGTGGCCGCCGCACGCGCGGCGATTGCCAAACACAGCCAGTAAGTAGCTTTCAGCCCGCTGATCGGGTTGCTCCTTTCCCGGTCACAGGCATCGTGCGTCGCAAGGGTGTGGTGTTCTTGTGACGCACATATATAAAAAACGGCCCGGAATGTTCCGGGCCGTTTTGCGTTGGGGACGCGAAAAGTCGGTGCTTAGCCTTCAAGCAGGGAACGCAGCATCCAGGCGGTTTTTTCATGAACCTGAATGCGGGCGGTCAGAAGGTCTGCAGTGGCGTCGTCATCCGAGCTATCGCAAATCGGATAGAGCGAACGCGCGGTCTTGATCACGGTTTCATGGCCTTCGACCAGTTGCGCAATCATGTCCTTGGCGGCAGGCACGCCCTTTTCTTCCTTGATCGCTGTCAGTTCGCCGTAGGCCGAGAAGCTGGCCGGGGCATAGGCGCCCAGCGAACGGATGCGTTCCGCAACTTCGTCAATCGCGGTCGCCAGTTCGGTGTACTGCTCTTCGAACATGGTGTGCAGGGTCTGGAACATCGGGCCGGTGACGTTCCAGTGGAAATTGTGCGTTTTTAGATATAGCGCATAGCTGTCGGCCAGAACGCGGCCAAGGCCGTCGGCGATAGCGGTACGGTTGGATTCATTGATGCCAATATCGATCTGCATATCTATCTCCTTTCGCCGCTTTCAAACCAAGCGGGCTAATGTGCTCTCTTTGTCTTGAAGAGAGTATGGGTGATAACTCTTAATTACACCAATTGATTGTTTAACTGTTTGCGATAGGGCAATTCTATTACAGAAAGTAGGGATATTTCAGTGAGCCTTCAGTGTGGCTAAAACCGGTCGTTGGTGTGTCGCGAAAATCCTAGTCAAAAAAAGAATATCAGATATTTTGGTGTGAGGTAGCATTTGCTGGACTCAATGAAATCAATGGGTTGAGTTTCATATGCCTTTATTGGAACACAATTCGCCCTGAAATGGCCCAATGTGACCTGTTTTCCCGCCTTGATTTCCGGGCATATTCACAACTGTCAGTCGAGGACGTGGTCAGCAGTCTCTGTCCCCCCTCACGATACTGGCCCAAATGGTTTCAGGTTGTTCCCCCACCTGAAATACCCCGGCTGACTTGGTCTCCCCAAGACCATGAATGACCCCGAATAGATTGGGGCGGGTTTTATCCCGCCCCACTTTTTTGTCCGGATGGCGGGGCAGCAAGATCACCCCATATCAGCGCCGCCGCAATTGCCCCAATTTGCCCCCAAATGGTCATCAGACACCGTATTTTGAGCCGCATTTCAAAGGCATATTCCTAACTGTCGGATGCGAAAACTTCGATGCCGTGCCCCTCCCTCACGGCGCATCGAGGCCCGGAACGGACGCCCTTATCCCCCAAGGCGTCATGCACCCCACGGGCAAGGCAGCGCATCTGACAGGTCTCCCCAAGACCATCTGTCCCCAAAGCCCGGGCGAGCTTACAGCTCCCCGGGCTTTTAATTTGTCCGGGATGTGCCGTTCGGTAACGATTTTCAGGCGCGCGATGCCGTTTGGCGGGCCGTGTCTTGCACTGGCGTGTGACCGGTGATTTTGATTGGTGTGAGCGAGAAGATCTTTGTCGGGTTTTCCCGACCCCGCACCGTGACATCGCCGCGCGGCGTCCATGCCGGAATATCGTCGTGGTTGCCGCACGCACGGACTGTATCCTCTGTTGCAAGGATATAGGTGCCGAACTCCTTGTTCAGTGCCTCAAGCCGGGATGCGATATTGACGTTGTCACCATGCACCGTAAAGGTCAGGCGGCTTTCAGAGCCGACCGCACCCAGAACAATTTCGCCGGAATTGATCCCGCAGCGGGTTTTCAATTGCCCGCCATGAGAATAAATGCGCCGATTGGCGAGTTCCTGAATGGCAAGGGCGGTGCGCACGGCGTTGAGTGCATGATCCGTATCGGGGGTCACGGCGTTAAAGGTGATCAGCATCGCGTCGCCTTCAAACTGGGTAATAACCCCGCCGAAATGCGAAATCACCGCGTTGGTTTCGGTGAAATATTCATTGAGCATGGTGGCCAGTTCTTTTGGCGCGAGCTTTTCGGCGATTGATGAAAATCCTTCGATGTCGGTAAACATTACCGTCGCGTTGACTGCTTCACCGTCGCCCGGCCGGATCTGTTGTTCGGCATGGGTGATGCGATCGGCAATTTCGGGCGACACAAAGCGCGACAGATCGCGCGCGGCTATTTCATCCGTGACAGCCCGGATAAACGATCTTTTGGCCCGCATCACGGCGACGGTCAGAACAGCGGTAACCAGCAAAATTGCGATAATCTTGTCAATTTCCGCCCCGATCAGGATCGAGTTTGAGGTCAGGTAAGTCACATAATCACGCGTGATCATGCTTTTGCCGCCCTCCGACCAGATGACATAGCCGGTCAGGATGATCCAGCCTGCCGCCGCTGTCCCGCCAGCTATCAGGATATAGCGCGGATCAAAGCGCAGGCTGCGCAGGGCAATGAAGATGAAGACATAGAGCACGGTCGGTGCTTTGAGATAGAAGCTTGCCGGCTGCATGTACTGGATATGGAAGCTCCAGATCAGGACCATCAGAAGCCCGATATCGGCGATGACTGAGGCAGTCAGGAACCAGGTCGATAGCTTGTTGCGATAGGTCAGGGCAAGGCGTTTGAGGGTAAACAGGTAATACAGCCCCAATGCCCATGGCACAGGATGGATGCCATCGGACATCACGGTTTTGGGGGAGATGGCATAGAGGCTTGCAAAGATCGTTACCAACAACAGCTGAACCCAGCCGATCAGCTTTTCGCTTTCATATTGTTGTTTTTCGATCGCGCTCTGGACGCGCTCTGGCAGGTGACTGTTGGCATTCTTGCCAAACAGGAAGGCGCTCAGCGTGCTTTTCATGGAGCCGATGTCCCGATCATGCAGATGGGTGTCCTTATTGGACACATTGATTGCCCATAGTGAAACCAAGGACGGCACTTGCCAAGTCGAGATCGGGTGATGGTTGATCACAGCTGCGTGCGAGCAGGCGCAATGGGCAGAAGGCGAGGAGGCGATAAAGCAAAAAAAAAGCCGGGCAACAAATGTGCCCGGCAAGTTTATCAGGGAGGCTTCACGTCTGGGAGACGTAGGACCCTTCGCAGGGCCCTGGGTAAGCCGGACAGGGCGTCCGGCTAAAGACCGACATAATCGGTCAGGGAGAAAACTCTGTACCGCGGTGCGGAGTGTTCCGCTGCGGTTCGAGGGAGAAGATAGCGTTTTTGACGATAATGACCACTGCCAAATTGCTTTTTCAGCCATGCATTTTCTGCATAAATATATGGGGACGTTTAGAATGATGTCAAGTATTTGATATTTATACGATTTTACGAGTTCGTTCCGACGGTTTTCTGGCTAGATCACTGTTTGCGGGGATAATTCATTGTGCAGGGGCACAAAAAAAAGCCGGTAGCGGGGGAGCTACCGGCAAGATCAACAGGGAGGCTTACGTCTGGGAGACGTAGGGAATCTCTTGAAGATTCCAGACCGGATATCGTTCCGGCGGACGGATCGTCCAAAGATCAGGAAGCCGGAGCAAGCTCGCTTTGTGCGGATGCTCACAACTTATGATATGAATATAAGTGATCCTTGGGTGGACCAAAAATAGAATGACTACAAGTCAACCATGCGTCAGGCGCATGACAATAAAATGTCAGCAATTTTAAGACATTATGGCGCGACTGATATTTGATGTGCCCCGATATTGGCAAAACACCCCATAAACGCCAACAGCCCGGCAGGGCCGGGCTGTTGCAGAATCGGATAAACGATGTCCGGGATTCTATTTCTCGGTCGTGGCACTTGCGCTGGCGGCTGCCGCGGCCTTTGCCTTGACCTTTGAAATTTCCTCGATCAGGAAATCACGGAACACCGCGATACGTTTGGAATGCCGCAGTTCTTCCGGATACACGAAATAGGCATCGAAGCTTGGCCCTTCGAGTTCCGGCAAAATGCGGACCAGATTGCTGTTGGTTGGCAGCAAGTAATCGGGCAGTGCCGAAATACCAAGGCCGGACTCGGTGGCGCGGAAAATGCCATAGATATTATTGAGCTTCAGGATCGGGCGCATGTCCGGTTTGAACTGCTGTGCGGTTGCCATCATCCAGTTGACGTTGGAAACCGGCGGACGGGCATCCGCGCCATAGATGATCAGGCGATGGTCCTTGAGCTCTTCGGGTGTTTTGGGCATGCCGTGTTGCTTGATGTATTCCGGCGATGCAAACACGTGATAGCGCAGCGTCATCAACTGGCGCTGAACCAGGTCGGCCTGACGGGGTGGTTGCATGCGGATGGCAACATCGGCCTCGCGCATGGCAAGGTCGAGTTCCTCGTCATTGAGCACCAGCGACAGTTCGATTTCCGGATACCGTTCAAGGAACTCGTTGATGCGCGGTGTCAGCCAGGTCGAACCGAAGGCAACGGTTGTCGTGACCTTGAGCGGACCGCTCGGCCGTTCCTTTGATTCGCGAATGCGGGCCTCTGCCATCGAAAGCTTGGCAAAAACATCATGTGCCGTGCGATACAGCAACTCGCCCTGTTCTGTCAGGATCAGGCCACGCGCATGGCGATGGAAAAGCGGGACTTTCACGCTTTCTTCGAGTGCGCTGATCTGTCGGCTGACGGCCGACTGGCTCAGATTAAGGTTTTCCCCTGCGTGGGTGAAGCTCCCGGCTTCGGCAACAGCGTGAAAAACACGCAGCTTGTCCCAGTCCATAGACCTGCTCCTAGATGTCACCAGCGCACGGTCGATGCGCCAGACCCCTGATAATTGTTCTCTTCTTTTATGGCCAATTTGGTTTCCACACTATTAAGTGCGTCACAGGCTTTGACCAAGTACATGATTATTCAATCAATATGAGGCCTGTGACGTTTTCTGCAAGAAGACATTTTCCCGCAAACACCATGGGATGTTGCAATTTTCGGTCCAATGTCAGGCAATTGGCGGGATCGCGGCAGGTTGGAGTCATTAAAAAAGGGGACGCAATAAGCGTCCCCTTTGCTGTTTACATCGTGCGTATCGGGCCACAGGGGCCCATGCACGGAAATCAGCCTTCGTGTTCGGCGATGAATTTTTCGGCTTCAAGGGCGGCCATGCAGCCCATGCCAGCGGCGGTCACCGCCTGACGATAGACTTTGTCGGTCACGTCGCCTGCGGCAAAGACGCCTTCGATATTGGTCACCGTGCTGCCCGGCTTGACGAGGATATAGTTCTCGTCATCCATGTTGACCTGGCCTTTGAACACGGCCGTTGCCGGATCATGGCCGATGGCAACAAAGAAACCGTCCGCCGGGATATCAAGCAGCGCATCGGTTTTGACATTGCGAACGCGCACACCTTCAACACCGTCCATCGGACCGTCGCCGCCGAGAATGTCTTCAACCACGCTGTCCCAGACAACCTCGATCTTTTCATGCTTCAGCAAACGGTCCTGGAGCATTTTTTCCGCACGCAGTTCATCGCGGCGGTGGATCAGGGTGACCTTGGAGCAGATACCTGCAAGATAAAGGGCTTCTTCAACCGCGGTGTTGCCACCACCGACAACCGTGACTGGCTTGTTGCGATAGAAGAAACCATCACAAGTCGCGCAGGCCGAAACGCCACGGCCGTTGAACTTCTCTTCGCCCGGAAGGCCAAGCCAGCGTGCCTGTGCCCCGGTCGAGATGATTACCGTGTCTGCGATATAGGTGTCGCCGGAGTCGCCTTTGCAGACGAAAGGACGTTTGGAGAAATCGACTTCGGTGATCAGGTCATGCACCATTTTGGTGCCGACATGCTCGGCCTGTGCCTTCATCTGGTCCATCAGCCACGGACCCTGAATGACATCCGCGAAGCCCGGATAGTTTTCGACATCAGTTGTGATCGTCAACTGGCCACCCGGCTGAAGACCCATCACCATCATAGGTTCAAGGTTCGCGCGCGCGGCATAGATCGCTGCGGTGTACCCGGCAGGGCCGGAGCCAATGATGAGGACTTTGGTCTGATGTTCCTGGGCCATGTTCTTTGTATACGTCCGAGATGAGTAAAAACAGAGATCGAACATATGGGCAGTCCGGGCAAGACGCAACCGCTTCACGCAAAGTTTGAGCACCTTGTTTCGCGTTTTTTGAATGGTGAAATTTTACGTTTGAAACAGGTAGTTTCATTGTGGCATCGAAGCGCATCGGAATGGTCGTGCAGGATGGCGGAAATTTGCGCCAAAAAGCAGATTTTTCAGCGTTTTCAGTTACGGCATCCAAGCACAAGATTGCATTCTGATGCGGATTATATTATTGCCAGCAACTTGCCTCGCTGTAATATTGTTTCAATCGGGGTAAGTTTCGCGCACAGAATCGAGGAATAAATGCAACGGGTCAAACTCGACAAGATCGACCGCAGAATTTTGCGCGATCTGCAGGAAGATGGCCGCATGACCAATGTGGAACTTGCACGCCGTGCAGGTATTTCAGCGCCCCCCTGTTTGCGTCGTGTGCGCGCACTCGAGGAAACCGGTTTCATTCAGGGCTATCATGCCGATGTGGATGCTCAGGCGCTGGGCTACAACGTGACTGTGTTTGCAATGGTCGGGCTTGCCAGCCAGGCAGAACATGATCTGCGTGCGTTTGAAGCCCGTGCGGCCGCTTGGCCGGAAGTCCGCGAATGCCACATGGTGGCGGGTGAAATGGACTTTCTTCTGAAAATCGTCTCGCACAGCTGGGATGAATATCAGAAATTCCTGACCACCGAACTGACAGTTGCCGAGAACGTCAATCACGTTAAGTCGGCACTTTCGATTCGCACTGCGAAAAACATGCCCGGAGTGCCGATCGATATTGAGGTCGAAGACTGATTAGTCAGTTTTTACGACATCTGACATTCCTGACGAACCCAGCAGAAACCGGCGCCAAGAAGCGCCGGTTTATTTGTTTTGCGCCATTTTATCGTGCGAGCAATCTAATCAATCCTATTTGACCTATGCATATTGCTATGTGCCATTGCGCCTGATCAAAGACGCCATTTATTTGGCAGTTAACATGATCCGCATCAGATGATTTGCGTAAATAATCCCAGATATCCGGCGTTTCTGCCGATTTCAAAGAACATTGTCTCTAGGGCGTAGAAACATCTCGCCGAGTGTCCTTGTTGCTTGCCGGTATAGTGCATACATAAAGAGTGCCTATCCATTCGAGATCAGTTTTATATTTTAGGATAGTAATTGGAATTATTTCAAAAACATACGGAAGTGACGCCAAGATTGTCTTCGGAAGAAGATGGCTGGCGCGGGATTGTGCCAACCGGACTGTTTGCCTTTGCGGGTTTGGTGCTGCTTGTGATTCTGTCCTATCGCCCTTCTGAAGCGCTTCAGGGGGTCGGGATGGTGTTCCCGTTTGACATGACCGAGGCGGAGATCCTTGAACGGGTGGGTGCTTCTGGCGGTCGCGTTACGAGGTTCGGCGGTTTTGGGCATATGGCTGTTGTCGTGCATGACGATGGTGTGGTGCCAGAAGCCGACGATTTCGGTGCTTTGTTTACCCTTTCTCCCTTGATTGCGTCGGTCTGTTTTGATGCTGACGCCAGCAAAAATGCCTTTTGATAATCGGGTTTGAACCTATGGAAAAGTTAGTCGAAATTCGCGCGAATGCGATCAAGGCCTTGTTCGTCATTCTAGCAATCCATATTCCGCTAAGTGCAGTCGCCGGATATTTCGCCAGCAATGATGCGGTTTCGCCCTTGATCGCCAGTGCGATTTTTGCGGCTGTCGCCTTCGTCGTTTGCCGTGCGGCCGGACCGCAGGCCCAGATTTCGCGCTTTATTGTTTCTTCTGCAATGATTTTGCAGGTCGCGGTACTGGTCTATGCCTTCCGCGGACATGAATGGCAGATCGACATTCATATGTATTTCTTTGCAGCACTTGCTGTGCTTGGCGCGCTGGTGTGCTGGAAAACGATTGTTGTTGCAACCGGCGTGATTGCGCTGCACCACCTGATCCTGAATTTTGTTGTGCCCTATTGGGTCTTTCCGGAAGGTGCCGATTTCTTCCGTGTGGTTTTGCATGCGGTGGTGGTAATTGTTGAGGCCGGGGTTCTGGTCTGGTCGTGTAAAAGCCTTTATTCGACGTTGGCGCATGCCGATATCGCGCGCAGCGAAGCCGAAGAGGCCGCCAAATCTGCACAGGATTTGTTGGCCCAGAACGAACAGCTTCGTAAACAGCGCAACATTGAACGTGATAACTTCAAGCGCGAACTGGCAGATCAGATCACCAGGATGATTGGGAAATCTGCCGGTGCTGTGGATGCGGAATCGGTTCAATTGCAGAAGCGTGCGCAGCGCCTTAATGATCGCGCACGCACGGGCCGTGAAGCATCGCTCGGTGCGGTTCATGCGTCCGAGGAAACATCGCAGAATGTTCAATCAGCGGCCTCAGCCGTGGAAGAAATCAACGCATCCGCCGACGAGATTTCGCGTCAGATCGTGCGCGCCCGTGAAATCACCGATAACGCGGTTGCGCGTTCGTCAACCGCAAGCGAGCGGATCGAATGGTTGTCCAAGGCGGCCGAGAAAATTGGTGAAGTCGTCAACCTGATTACCGATATTGCGTCCCAGACCAACCTGCTGGCACTCAATGCCACGATTGAGGCGGCGCGTGCCGGTGAAGCGGGCAAAGGTTTTGCGGTTGTGGCCAACGAGGTCAAGAACCTTGCCAACCAGACAGCACGCGCGACCGACGAGATTGCCCAGCAGATTTCTGAAATTCAGGCGGCGACGGGGGATTCCGTTTCGGCCGTAAACGGGGTTTCGGAAACCATTGGCGATTTGGTTGAAGTCACAACCACGATTTCAGCGACGATGGAACAACAGCAAGGCGCAACGCGCGAGATTGCGCAAAGCCTGAATGTCACGGTTGACGCAACCCGCGACCTTTCGGACCTGATCCATCAGCTTTCTGAAATTTCCGATCAGACCGGGGAAACCGCAACAGAGCTTTTGGGCAGTGCGGATCACCTAGGTTCGGAAGCGTCCGACCTGAACCAAAATGTTGAAGAGGTTCTCGATCAGTTGGCGAAATCGGGATAAATCGCAATACGCGTCCCAACCTGCGAAAAAAGCCGGGCATTTGCCCGGCTTTTTCTTTGTCTGTGTCTCGTATGAAATTCTGAAATGAAAAAGGCCCGGGAATGCCCGGGCCCTGATACGCATCAGTTGTTTCCCGGTCAGGAAAAATCGACCTTGAGAATTTCATAGCTTTTGGTGCCGCCGGGCACGGTGACTTCCACAGAGTCACCGACCGACTTTCCGATCAGCGCACGGCCGATTGGCGACGTGGTCGAGATACGACCAGCGTTGATGTCGGCTTCGATCGGGCCAACCACCTGATAGGTGGTTTCCTCGTCGGTGTCTTCGTCAACGAGCTGAACCTTGGCGCCGAATTTCACGACATCACCCGCAAGGGATTTGATGTCGATAACTTCGGAGCGGCTGAGCACGTCTTCGAGCTCGGCAATACGACCTTCGCAGAAACTTTGGCGTTCGCGTGCGGCATGGTATTCGGCATTTTCCGAAAGATCGCCATGCTCGCGGGCATCCGCGATGGCCTTGATGATTTCAAGACGTTCGACGGACTTGCGATGCTTCAGTTCTTCTTCGAGACGCTGATGCCCCTGGGGGGTCATTGGTACTTTTTCCATCGCGCTCACAGCCTATTCTTATTAGCGGTCGATACTACAAAATCAACCGCCCGGCATCCCGCCGGGCGGTCTGAATTCTTCCGTCAGGTTCAGATTAAGAACCTTAGTACTTGTCCCCAAGATATTCCTGAACGGGACGGACTTCAAGTGCGCCGCGTTTCAGGTTGTCGATGGCGCGCAGGGTAGCGCGGGCACCGGCGACAGTGGTGTAGTACGGGATGTCATCGGTAAGCGCAGTACGGCGGATCGAGAAACTGTCGACCACGGCCTGCTTGCTTTCGGTGGTGTTGAACACCAGCTTGATATCGCCGTTCTTCATCATGTCCACGATATGGGGACGTCCTTCCTGTACCTTATTGACCGGGGTGACGTCTAGCCCTTCTTTTTCAAGAGCTTCTGCTGTGCCATGGGTCGCAACGATGCCAAAGCCAAGCGCAATGGCGTCGCGCGCCAGTTGAACAGCAGCAGGTTTGTCATAGTTTTTGACCGAGATGAAGATCTTGCCTTCAAGCGGAAGCGTATGGCCTGCGGCCATCTGTGCCTTGGCAAAGGCGCGACCGAAATCGGTGTCCAGACCCATGACTTCACCGGTCGAACGCATTTCCGGGCCAAGCAAGGTATCAACGCCCGGGAAGCGATTGAACGGAAGGACCGCTTCCTTGACGGCGATATGCTTGAACGGACCGTGATCAATTTCAAAGTCGCCGAGCTTTTCGCCGGCCATGATGCGTGCACCGATCTTGGCAATCGGGTTGCCGGTTGCCTTGGCGACGAACGGCACCGTACGCGAAGCACGCGGGTTCACTTCGATCAGATAGATGATGTCATCCTTGATCGCGAACTGAACGTTCATCAGGCCAATAACGTCAAGTGCCTTTGCCAGCTGAACAGTCTGTTCCTTAAGGCGTTCGATCATCGCTTCATCAAGCGAGTAGGGCGGCAGGGAGCAGGCCGAATCCCCGGAATGGATACCGGCTTCTTCGATATGCTGCATGATGCCGGCGACAAAGACGTTCTCGCCATCAGATACCGCGTCAGCATCAATCTCGATCGCGTCCTGAAGGAAGCTGTCGATCAGAACCGGGCTTTTGCCGGAAACCTGAACCGCTTCGTGCATGTAGCGCAGAAGGTCTTCGGTGGTGTGAACGATTTCCATCGCGCGGCCACCCAGAACGTAGCTTGGGCGGATGACGATCGGGTATCCGATGCCCTCGGCGATTTTGACGGCTTCGTCGACGGAACGCGCAATGCCGTTGGCCGGCTGACGCAGGCCAAGCTTGTTGATCAGGGCCTGGAACCGGTCGCGGTCTTCGGCAAGATCGATGCTGTCCGGGCTGGTGCCGAGGATCGGAACGCCAGCCTTTTCAAGGGCCGCAGAAAGTTTCAGCGGGGTCTGGCCACCATACTGAACAATCACACCCAGCAGTTCGCCGTTGCTTTGTTCAAGCTGGCAAAGCTCGATCACGTCTTCGGCGGTCAGCGGTTCGAAATACAGACGATCCGAGGTGTCATAGTCGGTTGAAACCGTTTCCGGGTTGCAGTTGAC
>NZ_DGMR01000022.1:0-2948 GCF_002388495.1 Thalassospira sp. UBA4513 | reverse complement strand
TCCGGGTTGCAGTTGACCATGATCGCTTCGATGCCGGCTTCGCGCAGCGCATAGGCCGCGTGTACACAGCAATAATCAAACTCGATCCCCTGACCGATACGGTTCGGACCACCACCAAGAATGATGACTTTCTTGCGGTCGGTGACTTCTGCCTCGTTTTCCGGTTCAACGAAACCATCGCCTTCATACATGGAATACATGTACGAGGTGCGCGACGGGAATTCGGCCGCACAGGTATCAATGCGCTTGTAAACCGGGCGCAGGCCAAGGGCGTGACGATCCGCACGAACGGCGTCTTCGTCCTTGCCAGCCAGTTCTGCAAGACGTGCGTCCGAGAAGCCGAGCTTTTTGAGGCGCAGCAATTCCTGCCTGTCGGTCGGGATGCCGTTGGCACGAACTTTTTCTTCCTCGGCGACCAGCATTTCGATCTGCTTGAGGTACCAGGGGTCAAACTTGGTCGCACCCTGAATTTCCTTAAGCGTCAGGCCGTGACGGAAAGCCTGGGCAGCATAAAGGATACGGAACGGGATCGGCTGGGTCAGCTTGGCACGGATGGCGGCCTTGTCAGGCGCACCTTCGATTTTGACTTCATTGAGGCCGGTAAGCCCGGTTTCCATCGACCGCAGACCTTTCTGCAGGCTTTCGGCAAAGCAGCCACCGATGGACATCGCTTCGCCGACCGACTTCATGGCAGTCCCCAAAAGCGGCTTGGCGCCCGGGAATTTTTCAAAGGTGAAGCGCGGGATCTTGGTGACGACATAGTCGATGGTCGGCTCGAACGAGGCCGGGGTGACGCCGGTGATATCGTTATCAAGTTCATCCAAGGTGTAACCAACCGCAAGCTTGGCTGCGATCTTGGCAATCGGGAAACCGGTTGCCTTGGATGCCAGGGCGGAAGAACGCGACACGCGCGGGTTCATTTCAATGACGATCAGGCGACCGTTATCCGGGTTGACCGCGAACTGAACGTTCGAGCCGCCGGTATCCACACCGATCTCGCGCAGAACGGCTAGCGAGGCGTCGCGCATGATCTGGTATTCTTTATCGGTCAGGGTGAGCGCCGGGGCGACAGTGATTGAGTCGCCGGTATGGATGCCCATCGGATCGACGTTTTCGATCGAGCAGATGATGATGCAGTTATCCGCATTGTCGCGGACGACTTCCATTTCATACTCTTTCCAGCCGAGAATGGATTCTTCGATCAGCACTTCGTGGGTCGGCGAAATCGCCAGACCATTGCGGACGATCTGTTCGAACTCTTCACGGTTATAGGCAATGCCGCCACCTTCGCCGCCAAGGGTGAAGCTTGGGCGGATGATTGCCGGAAGGCCGGTGACTTCGAGTGCCTTGACCGCATCTTCAAAGGTGCGAACCATGGCTGAGCGCGCGCTTTCAAGACCGATCTTGTCCATGGCTTCGCGGAACAGCTGGCGGTCTTCGGCCTTTTCGATGACGTGCTTTTTCGCACCGATCATCTCGACACCGTATTTTTCAAGCGTGCCGTCGTTAAACAGGGCAAGTGCGGTGTTCAGCGCCGTCTGACCCCCCATGGTCGGCAGGATGGCGTCCGGGCGTTCCTTTTCGATGATCTTGGCGACCATGGCCGGTTTGATCGGCTCGATATAGGTCGCATCGGCCAGGTTCGGGTCGGTCATGATGGTCGCCGGGTTCGAGTTGACCAGAATGACGCGGTAACCTTCTTCCTTAAGGGCCTTACAGGCCTGGGCACCGGAATAGTCAAACTCGCAAGCCTGGCCAATAACAATCGGGCCGGCACCGATGATGAGGATTGATTTGATATCTGTACGTTTCGGCATGTCGTTTTCCGCTTTTCGCAAGGGCAGGCGCTATGGCTGCACCGCCTCGTTTAAGTCCGTTAATCGCGTAATCTTGGGCGTGTCCTGATCAGGGGATCAGGCTTTGGCGTCCTCGATCAGACCAACGAAACGTTTGAACAGGTAGTGGCTGTCATGCGGCCCCGGCGATGCTTCGGGGTGGTACTGAACAGCGAAGACCGGCTTGTCTTTCAGGCGCAGACCCGCAAGGGAACCATCAAACAGGGAGAAGTGCGTTGCTTCGACGTTGTCAGGCAGGCTGTCCTTGTCGACGACAAAGCCATGGTTTTGGGATGTGATTTCAACAACACCCGTGGTCGTGTCCTTGACCGGGTGGTTCGCACCACGATGGCCGACATCCATTTTCATGGTTTTTGCACCAAGTGCGAGCGCCATCATCTGATGACCCAGGCAAATCCCGAATACCGGCTTGCCGCTATCGATCAGGGTTTTGATGGTCGGAACCGCATATTCACCGGTGGCCGCCGGATCGCCCGGACCGTTGGACAGGAAAATCCCATCCGGGTTCATCGCAAGAATTTCATCGGCCGAGGTGGTGGCCGGAACAACCGAGACCTTGCAATCAAGGCTTGCCAGGTTGCGCAGGATGTTGCGCTTTACGCCGTAATCGATGGCAACGACATGGTGCTTGGCATTGCCAACCTTGCCGTATCCGCCTTCGCGGGTCCAAAGCGCTTCGTCCCAGTCGTAACCGGTGGTGCAGCTATTGTCCTTGGCAAGGTCCATGCCTTCAAGGCCGGGCCAGTCATTGGCCTTGGCGATCAGGGCTTCGATATCAAAACTGCCATCTTCGCTGTGGCAGATAACACCGTTCGGCGCGCCTTCGGTCCGGATGCGTTTGGTCAGGCGGCGGGTATCCACACCGGCGATCCCGATCCGGCCATGTTCAGCCAGCCAGTCGTTGAAATGTTTCTGGGCGCGGTAGTTTGACGGCTCGGTAATGTCCTGGCGCAGGATGCAGCCAAGGGCGACCGGTTTGGCGTTTTCGATATCTTCGTCGTTGGTGCCGACATTGCCGATATGGGGGAAGGTAAAGGTGATCATCTGACCGGCATAGGAAGGGTCGGTCATGATTTCCTGATAGCCGGTCAT
>NZ_DGMR01000035.1:163405-163635 GCF_002388495.1 Thalassospira sp. UBA4513 | reverse complement strand
GTGACCAGCCCGCAGGCCTTCGAAGGTCTGCGCAATTCGGGCCGCAAAGTGCGCCATCCGGAATTGACGCTCGCTGTGCCGGATCACAACGTTCCGACCTCTGACCGTTCTGAAGGCATCAAGGAAGAAGACAGCCGCATTCAGGTTGAAACCCTTGACCAGAACGCCAAGGACACCGGCATTCACTATTTCCCGATGAACGATCTCCGTCAGGGCATCGTGCACATCGT
>NZ_DGMR01000035.1:161830-163221 GCF_002388495.1 Thalassospira sp. UBA4513 | reverse complement strand
ACGTTCTGGCCACCCAGACGCTGGTTCAGAAACCGGCCAAGAACATGCTGGTCAAGGTCGAAGGCGATCTGCATCCGGGTGTAACCGCCAAGGACATCACCCTTGCGATCATCGGTCGCATCGGCACTGCTGGCGGCACCGGCTATGTCATCGAATATGCTGGCTCTGCCATCCGTTCGCTGTCGGTTGAAGGCCGCATGACGGTCTGCAACATGTCGATCGAAGGCGGCGCACGCGCTGGCCTGATCGCGCCGGACGAGAAAACTTTTGAATATATCAAGGGCCGCCCGATGGCACCGAAAGGTGCCGCGTTCGAGCAGGCTGTTGAATACTGGAAGACCCTGCCGTCTGACGAAGGCGCACATTACGACAAGATTGTCGAAATCGATGCCGCCGAAATCGTCCCGCAGGTGACCTGGGGCACCAGCCCGGAAGACGTCGTTCCGGTTACCGGCACCGTTCCGTTCCCGTCTGACGGCAAGGATGCTGGCAAGCAAAAGGCCATTGCCCGTTCGCTGGAATATATGGGTCTGACCGCCGGCACCCCGATCGAGGAAATCAAGATCGACCGCGTCTTTATCGGTTCTTGCACCAACGGTCGTATCGAAGACCTGCGTGCTGTTGCCGAAGTCGCTAAGGGCCGCAAGGTTGCAGAGACCGTCAATGCCATGATCGTTCCGGGCTCCGGCCTTGTGAAAGAACAGGCAGAGGCAGAAGGCCTGCATGAGATCTTCATCGAAGCAGGCTTTGACTGGCGTGAGCCGGGCTGCTCGATGTGTCTGGCGATGAACCCGGACCGTCTGGCCCCGGGCGAGCGTTGCGCTTCGACCTCGAACCGTAACTTCGAAGGCCGTCAGGGCCGTGGTGGTCGTACCCACCTCGTCAGCCCGGCCATGGCAGCTGCGGCTGCGATCACCGGTCATCTGACCGACATTCGCAAACTCGGTTAAGGAAGGTTCCCCATGGCCGATCACACATTGATCAATTTCCGCGAAAGTGCCCCTCGTCTGGGCCGCGCACCGGTGCTTGAGCACCTCCTGCCGCAACTGACCGGCATCAACCTGCCGGACTTCGTGGCACAGGAACTCGACGCGACCGAAGAATTGATCGAAGCACTCGGTCTGGCCTGGGAAACTGGAAGCAAGGGATAAGATAATGGAAAAATTCACCAAGCTCACCGGTGTTGCAGCACCGCTGCCGATGATCAATGTCGATACCGACATGATCATTCCCAAACAGTTCCTCAAAACCATCAAACGTTCGGGCCTTGGCAAGAACCTGTTTGATGAAATGCGCTATGACGACAACGGCAACGAGATCCCCGATTTCGTGCTGAACAAGCCCGCCTATCGCAACGCGCAGATCCTGGTCGCGGGCGACAATTTCGGCTG
>NZ_DGMR01000035.1:161403-161727 GCF_002388495.1 Thalassospira sp. UBA4513 | reverse complement strand
GACATTTTCTATAACAACTGCTTTAAGAACGGCATCCTTCCGATCCGTCTGCCGCAGGAAGATGTCGACAAGCTGATGGCCGACGCCGAACGCGGTGCGAATGCGACCGTCACCGTTGATCTTGAAAATCAGGAAATCACCGGTCCGGACGGCGGCTGCATCAAGTTTGAAGTCGAAGAATTCCGCAAGCATTGCCTGCTGAATGGCCTCGACGACATTGGCCTGACCCTGCAGAAGGCCGATGCCATCAACGATTTCGAAGCCAAGCGCGCTGCATCGCAGCCCTGGCTGTCGCTGTAATTGCAAAAACGGGCGGCAAACATC
>NZ_DGMR01000035.1:160960-161199 GCF_002388495.1 Thalassospira sp. UBA4513 | reverse complement strand
CAGCGCGTCATGGACTGGATGGCGAAAAAGCGCAGCGTGAATTTTGAAATTACCGAAGGTCTGATCGGCGGCGCATCCATTGATGCCCATAAAAACCCGCTGACCGACGAAACGCTTGCGGATGCAATGGCAGCCGACGCTGTTCTGCTGGGTGCTGTTGGTGGTCCGAAATGGGACGACATGCCGTTCGACATCAAACCGGAACGTGGCCTTCTTAAAATCCGCAAGGAAATGGGCCT
>NZ_DGMR01000035.1:155498-160857 GCF_002388495.1 Thalassospira sp. UBA4513 | reverse complement strand
TGGGCCTGTTTGCCAACCTGCGTCCGGCACTCGTGTTTGACGCCCTTGTTGGTGCATCAACGCTTAAAGAAGACGTCGTTAAGGGTCTTGATATCATGATCCTGCGTGAACTGACCGGTGGCATCTATTTCGGTCAGCCGCGCGGCATTGAAGAACGCGTCGGTGTCCGTCACGGCTTTAACACGCTGGTCTATTCCGAGCCGGAAGTCGAACGCATTGCGCGCGTTGCCTTTGACATGGCGATGAAACGCAACAAGCGCCTGTGCTCTGTCGATAAGGCCAACGTTCTGGAATCCACCGTTCTGTGGCGCGAAGTTGTCGAACGTGTTGCCAAGGACTTCCCGGAAATCGAACTGAGCCACATGTATGTCGATAACGCCGCCATGCAGCTGGTGCGTAACCCGAAACAGTTTGACGTGATGGTCACCACCAACATGTTTGGCGACATTCTTTCCGATTGTGCCGCCATGCTGACCGGATCGCTCGGCATGCTGCCGTCTGCATCCCTTGGTGCGGCCGATGCAAACGGTGCGCGCAAGGCGCTTTACGAGCCGGTACACGGCTCAGCCCCGGACATCGCCGGTCAGGACATCGCCAACCCGCTGGCAACCATCCTGTCCTTCGCCATGATGCTGCGTTATTCGTTTGATATGGGCGATGATGCCACCCTGATCGAAGACGCCGTACAGAACGTCCTTAAGGGCGGCCTGCGTACAGCAGACATCATGCAGCCGGGCATGGCCAAGGTCTCGACCACAGTTATGGGTGAGTCGCTGATCAGCGAACTCGACAAGCTCGTCTGATCGTTTCCAACGATCCCGATATTAAAAAGGCCGGATAGTTATCCGGCCTTTTTGCATTAATGGGTGATCTCGACGGCATCGGCAAGAATGCCGGAAAACAGCGCCAGTTTGTCCGGGTTTCGGTGGACAAACAGATCAACAATCTTCCCATCACGTTCGGTCGCGCAGAGTGCGGTTGCCACAACACCGTCTTCGGCCATAAGGATCCAGCATTGATCCTTGATCGTGACGCCAAAGATACGCTCACCGGGACTGCGCTTGCCCCAGACACCAAGAAAGAAGCGCGACACATGATCAGCACCAAACAGCGGATTGGCCGTCGCCAGTGCCTTGCCACCACCATCGGAATGCAAAATCACATCAGGTGCCAGCAGATCTAGCAACCGGCCAACGTCACTCGTCCCGATGGCCGTGACAAACGCATCCAGCCGATCCCGATCACACGCCGTTGCATTCGGTTCGGGCGTCGCATCGCGATCACTATCGCGCTGCATCTTGCGGCGGGCGCGAAACAGGATCTGGCGGGTATTATTGGGCGTGCGTTCGATCAGGGGGGCGATATCGTCATGCATCCAATCAAAAACTTCATGCAGCACAAGCGCTACCCGCTCCACCGGGGCAAGACGTTCAAGCATCAACATATAAGCCTGCCCAAGACCGTCCTGTTCGATCAGTTGCGTTTCGGCTTTGGGTTGTTCGGGCGGCAACCACGGTTCTGGCAGCCAGTGACCGACATAGTTTTCGCGCTGACGGCGGGCTGATTTCAAAACATCGAGGCAAATATTGCTGCACACCCGGACAAGCCAGCCGGTGGCGTCATTGATCGTTTCATGATCCTGATTGCGCCACCGCAGCCAGACATCCTGAACCGCATCTTCGGCATCGGCGTGACTGCCCAGCATACGATAAGCCAACGCGGTCAACCGTGCCCTGTGTTGTTCAAAAACCCGATCTGCCACAGATGTCCCACCAAACGCGTGAAGCGATACGGGGAAATCCCGTATCGCTGTGTGTCTCCGATTGTAAGGGGTTTTTACGCCTCCGTCAGGAAGCTTGCGACGATCATGCAAATTCATGCTGCGCAATGCCCAACCGGTTCCACGCATTCATCGTGGCAATGATGCAGGTCAGCTCCGAAATCTCGGCTTCTTCGAAATGATCAAGAAGCACGCGATGGCATTTCGAAATCGTGACTTGGCATTCTGCCCGGGTCAGGCATTCGGCCCATGCCAGTGCCGCACGCTCTGCCACGCTAAACCCTTCGGCACCCTGCCAAACCGGCAACATCGCAAGCTTGACCGGATCGCCGCCATGTTTGGCAAAGCTGTCGGAATGCATCCGAACGCAATAGGCACAGCCATTGATCTGCGATACCCGGCACTCAATAACGTCACGCAGCACGGGTGCAATCAGCGGGTTTTCGCCAAGCTTGGCGGCAAGGTCAAACTGGGCCTGGAACAGTTTTGGGCTGACTTCATGAAAGGCAAAGCGGGTCATAGCAATTCTCCTTGGTGACACGAGGAATACAGGGGAAATGTTCCCCTTCTGCCCACAAGGACGAAACACGGACGGCCCGCGTTACACGACCCGCCCGTAAAATTCGAAATTTATGAAATCAGCAATTCGGGACTTCATACGATGCCCGCATCCGAAAGCGCACGGGCGACATTGTCATGCATCACCCATGTCCAGTCCTCGCCGTCGCTTTGTGTTCCCTCGGCAAGGGTGAATATCGCCGCCAGATAATCACTTACATCGGTTTTGCACATCGGAAGGTCTGCTGCGGCCGCGACCTTGGCGGCAAGCCGGCCGTACTTCTTATTGCCAATACGGCATCCGAAATGCCCGACCGTCTCGGCCAGCTTCAGCCCGGTAATCATGCGCCCCGGCGCTGTGGCGTGCGCACGCAGCATATCGCGTTCGCAGCTCGACATTTCTATTTCGGCCAGGGCCCGGACATAGTCCTCAGGCCGTCCGATATGCGGGGCAAGTGCCGTGTCACCGCCGCTGGCGCGGGTCGCGTCATCCCGGCTGATCATTTCAAACATGTCGTTTCCTCCCGACAGAATGACCGGTATGTCGCTTTTTCACATCTGTCGTGCCGGTCCATCACGCGATGTGGCTTGGTTTGAAGGCACGTCTTTGATCTTCTTTGTTTTGATTTTGATTTGCAGTCATGCGGTGCATTTCGCCGCAACAGGGTCGCACGGCTCTTTATTGAATATGGGAAGCAGCAGGCAGAAAACAAACAGGGCGGGAAACCATCGCTCCCCGCCCTCTATCATTGCGATCCTCAGGCATATTCAAAGCCCGGCTTGGTAAAGACGAACTGGCCGACCCGCATACCGCCGCCGCCTTCGCCCGCGTCAAAGGCATTGATGCATCCGGCCAGATAAAACTCCCACATGCGTTTGAATTCTTCGTCGTACTTTTCAGGGTCAAGTTCATCGGCGACTTTGCAGAACCGATCGCGCCATGCAATCAGTGTCTGGGCATAATTGCGACCGGCATGGAAGTTTGAGGCCTCTACCGTCAGGTTGGCATGTTCGGCGGCCTCGATCACTTCGTGTACCGCCGGAATGTACCCGCCGGGGAAGATATATTTATCAATCCATGGCGAGGTAAACTCAGCCCGCGGCTTGATGATGGTATGGATCACGGCCCGCCCGCCAGCCTTAAGCAGCTCACTGACCTTTTCAAAATAGGTTTTGAACTGATGGCGACCGACATGTTCAAACATGCCGACCGATACCACGCGGTCATACTTCCCGGCGTTGGCATCGGCAAACAGCCGATAATCCAGCAGGTGGTAATCAAGTCCCGCCTTCATATTGCCGCCCATCTCGGAACGTTTTTCCTGCGCCCAGTTATATTGTTCGGTCGAAAGCGTGATGCCATGCACCTCTGCCCCGGTTTCGCGGTGGATAAAGCGGCTTAAACCGCCCCAGCCGCAACCGATATCGACCACACGCAGGCCTGGCTCATTGATTTGGAGCCGCTGGGTGGTCAGGCTCATTTTCCGGTGCTGGGCTTCTTCAAGGGTCTGGGCCCCATCATCCCAGAACGCACATGAATATTGCATCTCCGGATCAAGGAACCGGGTGTAAAGATCATTGCCGATATCATAGTGATGGCGCACGCGGTGCGACGCGGCCCGGACCGATGTAAACTGCCCGATCTGGAATTTCAGTGCCTGCAGCTTTTCAATAAAGCTGCCAAACCCGCTGGTCGAATGCCCGCCTTCGAAATTAAGACGCAGCACCTTGATCAGGTCCTCCATCTCGCAGTTCACAAGGTCGAACCCGCCATGCATGAAGGCTTCGCCAAAGCCCGGGTCCGGGCTCAGTGCCATTTTAAGTGTGTTGGTCCAATCCGGGACGGTCATACCCGCCCGCGGTTCTGATCCATCTCCCAGCACGATTTCGTGCTTGTCATCCACACGGAATATCAAAGTCCCGCGCGTGACATGTTCCCGAAAGAAATCGAGAACCTTTTTCTGTGTCCAATCCAAACTCATCGGGTACGTCATTGGCCGTCCTTTTGATAAAAGTCCGAATAGTGATCGCCCCATATGCAGCAATGCCGCATATCTGTAATGAACCCGTGATCAGGATCGTTTTGTCTGGCCGTCCGGAGGATCGTCAGGTGGTCACATCGGTGGCTTGGACGCCAACCAGGCAGAAATTCAGAAATCAACCTGGCAAGATGCAAAACGTTTCTGATTTCAGGTTCGTTACATGAACCCCTTTGGTAATTCTGCCAGATTTTTCTGCGATCTCAAGTAGTAATCATGATCACATTGGCAACGACATGCTTGCGCAATCGCCGAGAAACCCTTACATCTCGCCGCAGATTATCAGACATTACCCAAAGGCATGGTCGCTGCGTCATCCGTTGTCGCACGGGGTTTTCCCGTTCCGGTACCGTTGTGACCACCATGCCGACAAGACTGAAAGAGGCACCCTGATGGGCTACAAAATCGCCGTTGTCGGCGCGACCGGAAATGTCGGGCGCGAGATGCTAAACACCCTTGCCGAACGCAAATTCCCGGCAGACGAAATCTTTGCGCTGGCATCGTCGAAATCCATCGGGCGCACCGTGGGCTATGGCGAAGATGACGAGATCAGTGTTCTTGATGCCGCAACCTTTGATTTCTCAAAGGCCGATATCGCCCTGTTCTCGGCCGGTGGTGAAACCGCCAAGAAACTAGCGCCAAAGGCTGCCGAGGCAGGTTGCGTTGTCATCGACAATTCCAGCTATTGGCGCATGGAACCGGGTGTTCCGCTGGTCGTGCCCGAGGTCAATGGCGATGCGCTGGCCGGATACGCCAAAAAGAACATCATCGCCAATCCGAACTGCTCGACCATTCAGATGGTTCTGGCCCTTAAACCGCTTCATGACATCGCAACGATCAAACGCATCGTTGTTGCGACCTATCAGTCGGTGTCGGGTGCCGGTCGTGCCGCCATGGACGAGCTGTTTAACCAGACCAAAGGCATCTATGTGAATGATCCCCCCAAGAAGGAGGAATTCACCAAACAGATCGCCTTTAACGT
>NZ_DGMR01000035.1:107304-155430 GCF_002388495.1 Thalassospira sp. UBA4513 | reverse complement strand
ACCAAACAGATCGCCTTTAACGTCATCCCGCATATCGACAATTTCATGGATGATGGCGCGACCCGCGAAGAATGGAAGATGTCGGTCGAGACCCGCAAAATCCTTGCGCCGGAAATCGCCGTTCATGCCACCTGCGTGCGCGTTCCGGTCTTTGTCGGCCATGGCGAAGCGGTCAATATCGAGTTTGAAAAACCGATCACGGTCGAAGAAGCTCGCAAGGCGATGAAAAACTTCCCCGGTGTTTCGGTTGTCGATTACCGTCAGGACGAAGGCTATGTCACCCCGCAGGAAGTCCAGGGCGAAGACAATGTCTTTATCTCGCGCGTGCGCAAGGACCCGACGGTCGCAAACGGCCTGTCACTATGGTGTGTTGGCGACAACCTGCGCAAGGGTGCCGCCCTGAACGCGGTTCAGATTGCCGAAAAACTGGTCGCAGAATTCTTGCCGAAGAAATAAGCGATCCCTTGGATCGGCAACAGATTTCAAACAAAACCCGCCTGTCATGGGCGGGTTTTGTCATTCCATATCCCGGCAAGATGCTGGTCAGAGGCAAAAAAAGGCGCTAGGGAAAAAGAAGACAAATTTTCAAAAGCAAAAAATACCTGTTCGCCTTTTGGCAACGGATCAAAAAGTCCGGGGAATGAGATGGTCAAACGCACCCGCAAGGAAGCGGCCCGCCTCGATGAAGCAGCCCGCGCTGGCTGGCTTTATTACTGTGCTGGCAACACGCAAGATGAAATCGCCCAGAAGCTTGGCGTGTCACGCCCGACCGCACAGCGTCTGGTGTCCGCAGCCGTCAGCGAGGGGCTGGTAAAGGTTCGCCTCGATCATCCGATTGCGCGCTGCATGGAACTGGGCAAGGCGATCTGCGAGACCTATGGCATTGCTGGTTGCGATGTGGTGCCAACCGATCCGGCGGCACCCGATGCGATGTTTGGCATGGCGCAGGCGGCGGCAAACTATCTCGAACGTGCGCTGCATTCTACCGAACCAAAAATCATCGCACTTGGTACGGGGCGCGCCATGCGCGCCATGGTCGATGAAATTGGGCGTATTGATGCCTATCATCACAAGATCGTATCCCTGGTCGGCACCATCGCCCATGACGGGGCGGCGAGTTTCTATGACGCGGTGACCGACCTTGCCGACCGCACCCGTGCGCCGCATTACCCGCTGCCGATCCCTGTTATCATTGCCGATCCGCAGATGCGCGAACGCATGCAGCAACAGCCCCCGATGGACAATATCCTCAAGCTCGCGCGCGAAGCCGACATCCGCTTTATCGGGGTCGGGCATCTTGGCGATGATGCGCCGCTGCATATTGACGGCTTTATCTCGAAAGACGAGCTGGTGTCACTGCGCGAAAGTGGCGGCATCGGTGAAGTGATCAGTTGGTCCTTTGATCAGGACGGCAATATCCTCGATCATCCGGTCAATCATTGCGTGACCAGTGCGCCGGCTGTTCAGCCCGCAACCAACACCATTGCGGTCGCCAAGGGTGCGAAAAAGGTTGCCGCGATTCGCGGTGCGATGCGTGGCCAACTGATTTCAACACTGATTACCGACGAAGCCACTGCGGAAAGTTTGCTGCGCTAGCACGCGGCATTTTTCACCCACACAGCAAATAGTTCTGCGCTCTGCCACTCATATCGGCAGGGCGTTTCTTTGTGCGCCGCAAAAACGATTTTGTTTGACAAGCAATAGCGAAATTGAGTGAATGCTCATTACCTGAACAAATGATCAATGTGGGCAACCGAAGTTGCTCAGCGGGTAAATAGTCCTTTGGGAGGAAATATGAAACGCGTAATGGGAGTAGCGCTTTGTGCGCTGCTGGCAGGCGGTGTTGCACACGCCAATGCCGAAACGAAACTGACCATCGCTACGGTCAACAACGGTGACATGATCCGCATGCAGAAGCTGACGGATGATTTCACCTCCAAGAATCCTGACATTTCCCTTGAGTGGGTCACGCTCGAGGAAAACACCCTGCGTCAGCGCGTTACCACTGACATCGCCACCAAAGGCGGTCAGTATGACGTCATGACCATTGGTACCTACGAAGTGCCGATCTGGGCTGAAAAAGGCTGGCTCGCACCGCTTGATAATCTTGGTTCCGACTATGACGTCGATGACCTGATGCCTGCGATCCGCTCTGCCGTTTCCAACGATGGCCAGCTTTATGCGGCCCCGTTCTACGGCGAAAGCTCGATGATGATGTACCGCACCGATCTGTTCGAAGCTGCCGGTATTGAAATCAACGGTCGCCTGACCTGGGACCAGACCCTTGAAATCGCCAAGAAGCTCCACAAGCCTGACGAAGGTGTCTATGGCATCTGCCTGCGTGGCAAGGCCGGTTGGGGTGAAAACATGGCGCTGATCACCACCATGGGCAACGCCTTTGGTGCACGCCTGTTCGACGAGAACTGGAACCCGACCTTCGACAGTGCCGAGTGGAAAAATGCCCTCGACATGTATACCAACGTCCTTGGTAATTACGGTCCTCCCGGTGCGACCTCGAACGGCTTTAACGAAAACCTTTCGCTGTTCAACTCCGGCAAATGCGGCATGTGGATTGATGCCACCGTTGCTGCATCCTTCGTGACCAACCCCAAAGAATCCAAAGTTGCAGACAAGGTCGGCTTCACCGAAGCTCCGTGCGCTGTCACCTGCACTGGTGCGAACTGGCTCTGGGCTTGGAACCTTGGCATTCCGATGGGTTCCCAGAAAGTAGAAGCAGCTCAGAAGTTCATCTCCTGGGCGACCTCGAAAGCCTATCTGGAACTGGTTGCCTCCAAAGAAGGTTGGGCAAACGTACCGCCGGGCACCCGTATGTCGCTTTATCAGAACCCGAAATATCTTGAAGCGGCACCGTTCGCAGACGAGACCCTTCTGGCGATCGACAGCGCAGACCCGATCAACTCGACCCTGGAACCGAAGCCGTATGTTGGTGTTCAGTTCGCTGCAATCCCTGAATTCCAGGGTATCGGCACCACGGTCGGTCAGCAGTTCTCCGCAGCCCTTGCAGGTCAGATGAGTGTTGAAGAGGCTCTTTCGGCCGCTCAGTCCAGCACCGATCGCACCATGCGCAAGGCTGGTTACTACTGATACACTACCCAGACCGGACTTCCGCCCTTGATGCGACGTCCGGTCTGAACCTCCTTGACCTGAGAGAAACTTGGGTGGTGGTTGCAAAACACACCACCCTTTTTTTCCCTTAAAGACTAGGCTCAGGGCCTAAGGATCGAAACGACAATTTCGGGGAGCACATCATGTCGACACGGGCCTCGACCCTTACCGGGCGTATCATGTCCGCACCGTCGATCATCGTCCTGTTCTTGTGGATGGCCGTCCCGCTGGGCATGACGATTTACTTCTCCTTCCTGCGCTACAACCTGTTGTCGCCGGGAATGGAAGAGTGGATCGGTACACTTAACTACGAATTCTTCCTGACAGATCCGGCGTTCTTCGCGTCCCTTACCAACACTCTTTTGCTGGTTGGGTCTGTTCTGGTCATCACGGTGGTGGGTGGCATCCTTCTGGGTCTGATGCTTGATCAGCCGATCTTCGGGCGCGGTGTCTTGCGCCTGCTGGTGATTGCACCGTTCTTCATCATGCCGACCGTGAATGCGCTGGTCTGGAAGAACCTTTTGATGGATCCGGTGTCAGGCATGTTTGCCTGGATCGCCAGCCTGTTTGGGCTGCCCGCGATTGACTGGTTCACCAATGCACCGCTGACCTCGATCATCATCATGGTGTCCTGGCAATGGTTGCCCTTTGCCGTTTTGATCCTGTTGACTGCCCTGCAATCGCTTGACCGCGATCAAAAAGAAGCCGCCCAGATGGACGGTGCCGGTCCGGTCGCGATCTTCTTCTATATTACGCTGCCGCACCTTAGCCGTGCGATCACGGTGGTCGTTCTGATCGAAACCATCTTCCTGCTCACCGTCTTTGCCGAAATCTTTGTCACCACTGGTGGTGGACCGGGCCTGGCAACGACCAACATCGCCTTCCTCGTTTATACGCAGGCGCTGTTGCAGTTCGATGTTGGTGGCGCATCTGCCGGCGGCATTGTCGCGGTCATTCTGGCCAATATCGTGGCGATCTTCCTGATCCGCCTCATCGGCAAGAACCTGGACAAATAGGGGCACGACATGGAAAGCAAACAAACACCCCTTGGCTATGTCAGCTTCTCGGTCTTCGCGTGGATCGTGGGTCTTCTGATCTTCTTCCCGATCTTCTGGATGGTGCTGACCAGCTTCAAGACCGAACTCGAAGCGGTTTCCATCCCGCCGAGCTTCATTTCGTTCGACTGGACACTGGAAAACTATGCCGAGGTCCAGCAACGCTCGAACTATTTCAAGTTCGCGATGAACTCGGTGATCCTGGCGGTCGGGTCCACCCTGGTCGGTCTGGTCTTTGCCGTGACCTGCGCATGGGCAATGGCCTTTAACCCGACCAAGCGCACCAAGGACGCCCTTCTGTGGATGCTCTCGACCAAGATGATGCCGCCGGTCGGCGTTCTGGTCCCGATCTATCTGGTGTTCCGCGATTGGGGACTGCTTGATACCCGCTTTGGTCTGATCATGGTTCTGTTCTTGATGAACCTGCCGATCATGGTCTGGATGCTCTACACCTATTTCAAGGAAATCCCGACCGACATCCTCGAAGCGGCCCGCATGGATGGCGCAACCCTGCCCAAGGAAATCATCTTTGTGCTGTTGCCCATGGCGGTTCCCGGCATCGCATCGACCATGCTGCTCAACATCATCCTGGCATGGAACGAAGCCTTCTGGACGCTCAACCTGACAACGTCCGATGCAGCCCCGCTGACAGCTTTCATCGCCTCCTACTCAAGCCCCGAGGGCCTGTTCTGGGCGAAGCTTTCAGCCGCATCGACGCTCGCGGTTGCCCCAATTCTCGTGATTGGCTGGTTCTCTCAGAAACAGCTGGTTCGTGGTCTGACATTCGGCGCGGTCAAGTAACCGCAGCCTGATAGCAATCTGGAAAGAAGGAACACCAAAATGGGTGCTATCCGACTGGAAAAAGTCAAGAAAACCTTCGGCACACTCGATGTTATTCCCGGTGTCGATCTTGATATCAATGACGGTGAATTCGTGGTCTTCGTCGGTCCGTCGGGCTGTGGCAAATCAACGCTTCTGCGACTGATTGCAGGCCTAGAAGACGTCACCGATGGCAAAATCCTGATCAACGGAACCGATGTCGCCAACGAGGCCCCGGCCAAACGCGGCCTGTCCATGGTCTTTCAGTCCTATGCGCTGTATCCGCATATGACGGTCTATAACAACATTGCGTTTGGCCTGAAAATGGCTGGTGAAAGCAAGGAAGTTATCGAAGAGAAAGTCCAGTCTGCGGCCAAGATCCTGAACCTGACCGACTATCTTGAACGTCGCCCGGGTGCACTATCGGGTGGTCAGCGTCAACGTGTCGCCATTGGCCGTGCGATTGTCCGCAACCCGGCAGCCTTCCTGTTTGACGAACCGCTTTCCAACCTTGATGCGGCGCTGCGTGTGAACATGCGGCTCGAAATCACCGGTCTGCATCAGGAACTCAAAACCACCATGATCTACGTGACCCACGATCAGGTCGAAGCCATGACCATGGCCGACAAGATCGTAGTCCTTCAGGCGGGCCGTGTTGAACAGGTCGGCAAGCCGATGGAACTGTACAACAACCCGACAAACAAGTTTGTCGCAGGCTTTATCGGGTCACCGAAAATGAACTTCCTGGGCGGGGAGCTTGCCAAAAAATACGATTGCCACGAAATCGGCATTCGCCCGGAACACTTCGCGGTCAGCACCGAAAAGGGTGAAATCCCGGCAACCGTCAAGATCGCCGAACACCTTGGTGCCGAAACATATCTTCATGTCGAAGCCGACGGTCTCGGTCCGATGACGGTCCGTGCCACCGGGGAAATCCCGCTTGGCGAACATGACAAGATTTTCCTGACCCCGGAACAGGATCGCATCCATCGCTTTGATGCCCAAGGGCTGGCGCTGGCCAAATCCTGATACGTGCAAAAACCGGATCGCGATGTCCCACAAACATTGCGATCCCGTCTTACCAACCAAGCCACTTGTGAGTCCAAAATGTATCTGAAAAAGTTCGATCTTACGGGCCGTCGGGCCTATGTCACTGGCGGCGGTCGTGCCATCGGCCTGTCCTGCTGCGAAGCTCTGGCAGAGGCCGGCGCCCATGTCATCATCGGTGACATCAGCGAAGGTGTTGCCGAAGAAGGCCGCGATTACCTGAAATCCAAAGGCTATTCGGCTGATATCGACATCATGGATGTCACCAACACCGATCAGGTCCGTGCAAGTGCCGAAAAAATGGCCAAGCAGGGCGGCGTTGATATCCTGGTCAACAATGCCGGTATCGCGCGTTCGGAAACCCCGGCAGAAACCGTCACCGATGAACATTGGCTCAATGTCATTGACGTCAACCTGAACGGCACCTTCTGGTGCTGCCGTGAATTCGGCAAGCAGATGCTTGAAAAGAAAAGCGGCGTCATCGTCAATGTCGGTTCCATGTCCGGCTTCATCGTCAATAAGCCGCAGGAACAGGCCTATTACAACGCCTCCAAGGCAGCGGTCCACCACCTGACCAAGTCGCTGGCGGCCGAATGGGGCAACCGTGGTGTGCGCGTCAATGCGGTCGCACCGACCTATATCGCAACCCCGCTCAATGAATTCGTAAAATCCAAGCCGGAAATGTATGACGCATGGATCAACGGCACCCCGATGGCCCGTCTTGGCCTGACCGAAGAAATCGGATCGGTTGTCCTGTTCCTTGCATCTGATGCTTCCAGCCTGATGACCGGGTCCATCGTTCTGGCAGATGGGGGTTACACCTGCTGGTAAGGCCAGGTGAAACAATATGACCACATTGTCCTGAAGCTTTTGTGGTCAGCCAGTTCGACGGATAAACGGGGCGCGGATGTGGGACCTGCGCCCCGTTTACCTTTTACCCAAACTGGTAGCGTACTGAGCCTAGATACTTTGAAAAGTCATTGGCGGGCATCACCTCGACCCCGCCCAGTCCCAAAAAGACCGCCAGCCGTTGCAGGTTTTCCATCAACGGCCCGGCAACATCGGCGGCCTTCACATGGTCTTCAAGATGCGCGCTCTGCACTCTGAGCACCCCGGCCTGCCGATCTGATTTCAAATCCACCCGGGCAACAAATTCGCCATTTAACATGAATGGCAAAACGTAATAGCCGTATTGGCGTTTCTCGGCCGGAACATAAATCTCGATCCGGTAGTTAAAGCCGAAAATCCGCTCCACCCGATCGCGTTCCCACATCACCGGATCAAACGGCACCATCAGGCATGTGGGTTTGGCACGTGACCGCGGATTGACCTTCGGGCACAGATAGCCTGGCTGTTTCCAGCCTTCGACGTCGGCTTGCAACAGCCGGCCCTCCTCGACCAGTCGCGCCAGACAGGCTTTGGTTTCATCGGTTGGCAGACGGAAATATTTGCGCAGATCAATCTCGGCGGCGACCCCCATGGTGGCAATCCCCTGACAGATCAGATCGCACATCGCATCCTGCCGATCCCGGTCGGGTTCATGTGCCGCGTCGCCAATGATCCGATACGGCAAATCATACTCGCGCTCAAAACTGCTGCGCCGTTTGCGCGCCATCACCTGCCCGCTCCAGAACAGATATTCCATCGCGGTTTTGGTATTCGACCAGCCCCACCATTTCTCGCTGCTACGTCCCTCGGTCTCAAGGGAACTGGCTGCGACCGCGCCCTCTTGGTCAATATGGCGCAGGATGTTGTCAATCAGATCGGGTTGTTCACGCTGAACCCGCGCGATCCGTCCCCACGTGCCCATGCCCCGTTCGGCATCTCGCATCCGCCAACGATAAAGCGGATAATCCTCAACCGGGATCATTGATGCTTCATGACCCCAATATTCAAACAGCTTGCGCTGGCGCGCCGTTCCCCAGACCATTTCATCAAGCATCTTCGGGTCATAAACGCCCAACCGCGAAAAGATCGGCATGTAATGCGCCCGTGTCAGGACATTGACACTGTCGACCTGCAACATATTGGTCGCCCGGATGGTTTTAAGGATCTGGCGCTTGGTCACATCCCGGTCGGGATTGGCGGCAAAGCCCTGCCCGACAAGTGCGAGGTTACGTGCCTGTTTGGCAGATATCGAAACGGTCGGGGACGGGATGGCAGCACTGTCAATCGGCATCAGGACACACTTGGAAAATCGAATAAAAACAGGTGCATGCTAACACAGGCTCCTGACAATTCTGGCAGGATGATTTTGCCGTCGTTCGCACGGACGAACTTGACCGCGCATCACCGCCCTCATAGGCTTCAATCCTGATCGCGACAAAAGCGCCCCAACAAACAGGACAGCCCGAATGACCACCCCGCAAATCATGATTCTGGCCGTGCTGCTTGGCACCGTCGTGCTGTTTTTATGGGGGCGCTGGCGCCATGACATGGTGGCGATGGCATCCCTTCTGGTTTGTGTGGTTCTGGGGTTGGTTCCGACCGACGGGGCCTTTGTCGGATTTGGTCATCCGGCCGTGATCACGGTCGCCTGTATCCTGATCCTGTCATCAGCCCTGCAAAGGTCGGGGGCGGTTGATACCCTTTCGCGCACTGTCCTGCCGCAATCGGCCGGGCCGTTTGTCACCATGGCAGCACTCAGCCTTCTGGCCGCGATCTTGTCGGCCTTCATGAACAATGTCGGGGCACTGGCGCTTTTGATGCCGATTGCCCTGCAAATCGCCAACAAACAGGACCTGCCACCAGGCAAAATCCTGATGCCGCTTGCTTTTGGCTCGATCCTTGGCGGCATGACGACGCTTATCGGTACGCCCCCCAACCTGATAGTTTCGGGCTTTCGCGCCGAGGTAAACGGGGCAGGCTTTTCGATGTTTGATTACAGCCCGGTCGGCGTTGCCATCGCCCTTGCCGGACTGCTGTTTGTGATTCTGTTGGGCCGCTTTCTGGTACCAACCCGTCAACGCGCCGGGGCCGAAGGGTTCGAGACCGGATCCTATTTGACCGAGGCCCGCATTACCGAGGGCAGCAAGGCCATCGGCATGTTCATGCGCGACATCAATGACGAGCTTGAAAAGTCGGACGCGCAGGTGATCGGCCTGATCCGCAACGAACGCCGCATTCCGGCACCAAGTCCCTATCGCGAACTGCAACAAGACGACATCCTGCTGATCGAAGCCGAACCCGAAGGACTGGCAAGTGCCCTTTCCGGCCTTGAACTGACCCTTGAAGCCGAACTGCGCAGCGAAGAAGCCAACGCCGAACAAAAGGAAGAAGCCAAGGAACAGGTCCGCGCGCAAAAGGCCCAAAAGGCAGCCGAAAAATCCGGCGACGCGCCAAAGGCTGACGCCGAAAAGGAAGACGCCTCCAAATCGGAGAAAAAGGACTCTGATACAAAGAAAACGGCCCTTCAGTCAGACGATATCTCCCTGATCGAGGTCGTGGTCCTGCCGAACGCATCCTTCATCGGGCGATCTGCGGCCGATATCCGCATCCGCAGCCGCTATGGCATCAACTTGCTGGCCCTGTCCCGTCAGGGACACCGTTCGATGTCACGCTTGCGCACCATGAAAATGCAGGCCGGGGACGTGCTTTTGATGCAAGGCACGCCTGCGGCCATTAACGAATTTGGCAATCGCCTTGGCTGCGCGCCGCTTGCCGAACGGTCGCTCAACCTTGGCGACAAGACACAGGCCTTCAAGGCCACCGCCATCATGGCCGTTGCGATTGCGCTTGCGGCCTTTGGCATCCTGCCTGCCGCCATTTCGTTTGCACTTGGTGTGCTTGCCACTTTGCTGGTGGGTGTGGTCTCGCCGCGCACCCTTTATGATGCGGTCGACTGGCCGGTTGTGGTGTTGCTGGCCGCGCTGATCCCGGTCGCCAATGCCATGGAAAGTACTGGCAGTGCCGATTTGATTGCGCGCTTCCTGCTCGATACCGTCGCACAAGGAAGCGCGCCAGTTGCCCTTGCCCTGATCCTTATTGTCACCATGACGCTCTCGGACTTCATGAACAATGCCGCAACCGCCGCTGTCATGTGCCCGATTGCGATTGGCAGTGCCGCCCAACTCGATGCCAGCTCCGACCCGTTCCTGATGGCGGTTGCGATTGGCGCCTCCTGTGCGTTCCTGACCCCCATCGGCCATCAGAACAACACCCTCATCCTCGGCCCCGGTGGCTTCCGCTTCAGCGACTACTGGCGCCTCGGCCTGCCGATTGAAATCATCGTTGTGGCGGTTGGTGTGCCGATGCTTCTATGGGTTTGGCCACTTTAATCCTCGAGAAGCAGCATTTGTTTATCGATAAGAAGATTTTGAGGTCGTCACAGCGACATCAGAAAAGCCAAACCTAACTAGGGCTCCTTGGATAATCCTTTCAGGAGTTATGTTCCTTGGACCTAGTATTACTTCTTGGATGGGTTTTTGCGACAAGCTCAACAACGGAAATCTTCTATACGGAATTATGCGATCCGCCGCAGACCGATACTCCATTCTTGTCAGATCACTAAGGTTTTCTTTTGTTCCTCGCAAAACAATCGAAACAAGCCGCCATTCCATTTCTTCCTTAAAGGCAGGGTTCTTCATTTGAAACATTTCAAACCCCATACTCATCAACAAGGAATTAAGATCGCCGAATGCCTTTGTATACCTTTTCTGTTCTTCTTCCGTCGGCTGAAACAGCAGTCCCCCGAAGGGGTTTAGAAAAGCTCCTTTCTCAAGAAACTCGACTATTTTCTCAACTGGAATTTTGAGATTATTTTGCTGCGCCTCTAGATCATAGTTCACTTTTCTTAAGTTAAAACTAATATTACCACGTTCACCTAAAATCTTTGAAAGCGCCTCAAAATATTCTGACGAAAAGCCAATTGATACTCCCGTTCCGTCATTGGCGTAGCCACGCCACTGACTAAGCAAATCGCCTTCCTCTGAAAGACAGAAGCCAGCAGCGCCAAAAAAAGAAACTACGTTATCAAATATTGATAACAACCGTGCTTTATCTGCCACATCTATACCGTGCTTGTCGCAGAGATCGGACAAAACTCCCCCAAGCCATGTCCCTTCCATACGATCATTCGACAGAGACAACTCAGACGCCCAAATCTCTCTAGCTCGAAGAATGGATAAAAACGTCTCGTTGCTGCAATAATGATAAAGAATCATCTTTCATTCCAATACACCTGAAAGACCGAATTGTGCCGAGCGAAGCATAACAACTATTGCTTGGTGAACATTCCCCTTTTTTGCGGATGCATGCGTAAGCAGAACTATTCCCAAACTGGCTAACATCAAAAACAAAAAAGGGCAGCCATAGGCTGCCCTTTGTAATGTCGCTGATGCCTGTCGCTTAGCTATCAAACCCAAGGTTCGGCACATCAAGGCCATTGGCACGGCAGGCCGAAATCAGGGTGTTGTTGAGCAGACACGCAATGGTCATCGGGCCGACACCGCCCGGAACCGGCGTGATGGCACCAGCCACCTTGGAGGCGGTTTCAAATTCGACATCGCCGACCAGCTTCATTTTGCCTTCAGCGCCTTCAACGCGGTTGATGCCAACATCAATCACGGTGGCACCCGGGGCGATCCAGTCACCCTTGATCATGTTCGGACGGCCAACGGCGGCAACCACGATATCGGCACGGCGGACTTCCTCAGGCAGGTCGCGGGTACGCGAATGCGCGATGGTGACCGTGCAGCTTTCCTTCAGCAGCAACTGCGCCATCGGCTTGCCAACGATGTTTGATCGGCCAACCACGACCGCACGTTTGCCCGACAGATCCCCGAGGGTATCTTTAAGCAACATCAGGCAGCCATACGGCGTGCAGGGCGCGAAACCTTCGCCGCCCGTTGCCAGTGCGCCGGCATTTACAACGTGGAAGCCATCCACATCCTTGGCCGGGTCGATGGCGGCCAGAATGGCCTGCTCGTTGATGTGCTTGGGCACCGGAAGCTGACACAGGATGCCATGGACATTTTCATCGGCATTCAGCTTGGCGATCAGCGCCAGCAGGTCTTCCTCGCTAGTTTCCGCCGGAAGCTTGTGCTCATAGGAATTCATGCCGCATTCAAGGGTCTGTTTGCCCTTGTTGCGGACATAGACCTGACTGGCGGGGTCTTCGCCGACCAGAATGACGGCCAGACCCGGTGTTACGCCATGTTCGGTTTTAAGTTTCGATACTTCGGCTGTGATGTCGGTGCGCAGTTTGGCTGCGAATGCCTTGCCGTCGATGATTTTCGCGTCACTCATATGTCTGTCCGCCCCGTGAGTTGGGATATTTTCGCCATCAGCTCTTCGGGATTTCCGTCGATCAGCAGCGTTTTGGTGCGATCAGTTTGCCCGGAAACAATCCTGACCGACGATTTAGGGCATTTGGCCGCTTTTGCCAAAAGTTTTATCAATGCCTGATTGGCCTTGCCGTTCTCGGGCACGGCCGTTACCGACACCTTAAGCCACTGCTGCCCGTCAGCGTCGGCCACCACATCGCCAATCGCGTTGCGCGATGCCTTTGGTGTTAACCGAACAAACAGCCGAACCCCTGATGGCTCGGACCGTAACACGGGCGAGGGATCAGACATTGTCTAAATGAGACATTTTACTAGGCGAAATGAGACATCAATAGCCGACAAGCGCCATCCGGACATCGGTCTGGATCAGCATGTTGGCGAACTGCAAAATCAGGATCAGGATGATCGGCGAGATATCAATGCCGCCAAGATCAGGCATGATCCGCCGGATCGGGCGCAATACCGGTTCGGTAACCCGATACAGGAAATCACCAACCAAATAAACAAACCGGTTGCTGGTATTGATCACGTTGAACGCCACAAGCCATGACAGGATTGCAGATGCAATCAGCATGAAAATGTAGATCCCCACCACAGTGTCAATAAGCCAAAAAATCGCCAGCATCGCCGCTCCTTACAATCGCCGGGCGCACGGATGCTTTGGGCCCGGAAAGATGTTTGCACGCAGCAAAACCTAGTCGGCAATGGCCGCTAACGCAAGCACACAGCGTTGATTTTGGTGCGATTGGCTCCAAGTTTTCATCGCTTTGTGATCATGCTCACCAACCGGCTTGCCAAAACGCCTGCCAGAAACTGTCAGGAGATGTCAGTCTTCCCCCGATTACAGCTTGCGGGTTCGCGTGCTCCGCGGCCAGAATGCGCACGCCAGAAGGAGGATTAGCATGCAGAACCAAGATCACCTGCGCCACCAGCACCACCCGCGTTGCGGCTGGGCCCTGAGCCATGCCGACAAGCCGTTTTATGTCGATTATCACGACACGGAATGGGGTGTGCCGGTGCATGATGACCGACATTTCTTTGAAATGCTGATCCTTGAAGGTGCGCAGGCGGGCCTAAGCTGGCTGACCATTCTGGCACGGCGAGATACCTATCGCTCGGCTTATGACAATTTCGATGTGAACAAGGTCGCGACCTATGACGCGGCCAAGCAGGAAGCCCTTCTGGCCGATCCGGGGATTATTCGAAATAAATTAAAAGTCGCGGCGTCTATTCAAAATGCGCAAACATTCATCGCCATCCAGAAAGAGTTCGGAAGCTTCGATTCCTACATCTGGTCATTTGTAGGAGGAATGCCGGTGATCAATCACTGGAAACGGATGTCAGATGTGCCGGTTTCGACCGAGCTTAGCGACAAGATCTCCAAGGATCTGAAAAAACGCGGCATGAAGTTCGTCGGCACCACGATCATCTATTCCTTCCTGCAGGCCACCGGCATCGTGATGGACCACACGACGGATTGTTATCGCTACGCCGAGCTCGGCTAGTTCGGGGCCTGAGTAGACCCGCGCAGCAACAGGCTGGTTTGCAGGGTGATGGTTTTGCCCGGTTCATCCGATAGCGCCATTTCGGCGGCAAGTCGGCCTTTTTCCACCGAATCCTGATGCATGGTGGTGAGTGGCGGGTCGGTGCGTTCGCCAGCGACAATACCATCAATGCCAATGACCTTGAGATCGCCCGGCACGTTGCGCCCGATAGCACGCGCAGCGTCAATTGCGCCGATGGCAATCACGTCCGACATGGCGAGAATGCCGTTGATTTCGGGATGGTTTGACAGAAGCTCTGTCGTCATTTGCGCGCTTTGTTCGGACTGGTTGTCGCATTCGATATGCACAACATCACTTGCGGCAATTCCGGCGGCCTCAAGCGCCGCGTGATAGCCCGCCAGCCGTTCGCGCACCACCCGGTGGCTGGCCGCGCCCAGTCGGTTGGGGCTCATCGGGCCGAAATGATCGTGCTCGGTTGCCTGAAGCGACAAAATGGCGAATTTCGTGGCGCCGCAATCAAGTAAATGCTGGGCCGCATTTTTCGCCGCCGAGAAGTCATCGAGCACCACTGTGCCCGCCGCACCGGCAATGTCGGTATCGATACTGATCAGCGGCTGATTGCGACGCTGGATGGCCGCAATGATATCGTTATTATCGGAATAGCAATGCACCAGAAAGGCATCGACCGCGGCGTTATTGACCGCCGCAATCGCCTGTTCGGGGTTTTCCGCCGAAATGATCATGACATTGACCCCATGGCGCGCGCATTCGCGCCCGATCCCGCGCAGCAATTCAATCGCCACCGGATCGGTAAAGGCATATTCAAGATTATCGGGAAACACGACGCCCAGCGCCCCCGCCTTGCCGGTGCGTAGCATGCGCGCCATCACATGCGGCCCGCGATAGCCCAGTTCGCGCGCGGCTTCAAAGATGCGTTCGCGGACTTCCGGGCGGACCAGATCAGGCTTGCCAAACGCATTGGAGGCTGTCCCCTGCGAAACCCCGGCCGCCTTGGCGACATCCAGAAGTTTTACGCGTTTTGCCATGCGTGCCCTATCCCCGAAACTGTCGTGTGTGATCTTTACCCAGTTGAATTGCCGACACTATAGCCAGAACCGGCACGATACTACCAGAACGCATTACCGCGTCAGGATACGATCACTTATCGGCTTTCGGGGCGGGTATTGCGGAAGGTCAGGTTGATCCGCGGGCCGACCTGGCGCGCTGTTTTGGGCAATTGATGCAGCCAGCAATGCTGTGTCGGGCCTGACATGATCAGGGCCGAGTTATGCGGTAAATCGATGCTGAGGCGATCACCGGTTTTCTTGTGACGGAAATGAAACCGGCGTTCCTGCCCGAAGGTCAGGCTGGCAATCACCGGGTTTTCGCCCAGAACTTCCTCATCATCGGCATGCCAGGAAACGCTGTCGCGCCCATCGCGATACTGGTTGAGCAGCACGGTATTAAACGACGCCCCAGCCAGTTCTTCGGCCAAGCTGCGCAAAGGGGCAACGATAGAGGGAAACGGACTGGCCGGGTGATAGACCCCGCTATAGCGATAGGCGACTTCGCCATACCATGCGGTCAGACGCGGGACCGGGATTTCCTTGCCATGGAGTTTGGCGATTTCCTGTTGCCAGACGATGTTGCTTTGAAGCCGGGCAAAGGTTTTGTCGGCTTCATCAACATCCATGATGTCACGCAGCAACAGCACTTCGCCGTCAAAGGGCAAAAGGTTGCGTGGTGGTTCATTGGCAAACAGATCGCCGGTCATGGTTTTCCCCGGAATTCAGATTGCCAAAGACCTAGGATGAACGGCGCCGAAACTCAAGCCACAGTTTGCTGATATGTGCTTTGCCGCAACAGGTTCTAGCCGTTTACCAACGTCACGCCAGCCTCGTTGGCATAACGTTCGACATCCTCGACACTTAAGCCCGCCGCACTATAGAGATTGATGGTTTCAAGTTCCAGATCGGTTTCTGAATCGGCCAATGATTGCAGCGACGTTGTCAGACTGCGCTGGGAATCGAGCACATCAAGAAAGTCCGACAGACCCTGCACGTAGCGCACACGTGACTGTTCAAAGGCATCGCGGTGATATTGCACCGATGCGATCAGGGAATCACGCTGGGCAACCGCCCCGACATAGCCGTAGATCGCACTTTCGACTTCCTCAATCGCGCTCAGAAGCGTCTGGCGATAGGTGAGGAAGGCTTGTTCTGCCTCTTCCTCGGCCACCGTGATATTCGCACGCCGTTCGCCGCCATCATACAGGGTTGCATCGATTAATGCCCCGATCGCCGCCATGGCGGTGCGGACAATCGGGCCTGTGCCATAGCCGGTCACCCCAAGCGCCAGCGACCCATCAAGGGTCAATTCCGGATACAGCGTTGCGGTTTCCACCCCGATTTGCGAGGTCGCGGAAATCAGCGCCAGCTCGGCCGCACGGACATCTGGCCGGCGGCGCAGCAAATCGGCCGGGATGCCAATTGGCGGGCTGCTTTGAAATTCGGGCAGTGGCGATGCATCAAGCAACAGATCACGATGGGTTCCCGGCTGTGCGCCGACCAGAATGGAGATCGCATTGATCGACCGGTCAATCGTGGTTTGCAGGATCGGAACTGTTGCCTCAAGATCGGCGACTTCGGCGCGTGCACGCGACAGATCAAGCTCGGAACCCAGGCCGGTTTGCAAACGGACCTGCACGATGTTGCTGGTCTGGCGTTGCAGATCAAGCGAGTCCCGCAAAAGGGCGAGACGCCGCTGCGCCCCGCGCAGTTCGATATAGTTGCGGATGATATCCGCAATCATCGTGCGATAGACGTCTTCACGCAGGTAAACCTGTTGCAGGTAATCTGCCTCGGCGACTTCTTCCTCGCGGGACTGACCGCCCCAGATATCGGCGGTCCAGGACAAATCAATGCCCGCGCCATAGCCCATATCGGTCACCTGATCGCCATTGGCGCGGCTGGAGGTCGACCGGCTGGCCGATCCGTTAACCGACGCGCCAACCTGCGGCCCATTGGCCCCGGCAACGCCACGTGCAGTCGCCGCAGCCGCACGGATGCGACTGATTGCGATCTGAAGATCGATATTGTTTTCGACCCCTTCATTAATCAGACCATTTAAAACCGGGTCGGTGGTGCTTTCCCACCAGCGGTCCTGTTTGCTTTGATTGGCGGCAATCACCGGGATTTCCGGGGTATAGGCGCCGACAAGATCGAAATTCGGCGCGGTATAATCCGGCCCGACAGACTGACACCCGGCCAGTGCGAGCAGAAGGGCAATTCCCGAAATCGCAGAAATGTGAGGATTATTCATATTATTTCGCACTTCCTTGAAGACCGCCACTTCCGGGCTCCGCCGCGACATGTGATGCCGCCTCGCCATGATCGGGAATGGCTTCGGCAGCGCGCAGTTGCGATTGCAGTTTCTTGCCACCATCGGCACGGGCCGACACCAAGGGGGCCAACAACAGATAAAGCACCGGGGTCAGGAACAATGTAAAGACCGTGGCAAAGCCAAGACCGCCAAACACCACCCAGCCGATGGCTGCACGTGCCTCTGCCCCGGCACCAGTGCCAAGGACGAGCGGCAAGCCGCCCAGAACAGTGGAAATCATGGTCATCATGATCGGGCGCAGACGGACCATTGCGGCATCATGCACGGCATCGCGCACGGATTTACCGGCATCACGGAGCTGATCGGCGAATTCGACAACCAGAATCCCGTTCTTGGCCATCAACCCGACCAGCATCACAAGCCCGATCTGGCTGTAGATATTGATTGAGGTGCCACTCAGCTCCAGCGCATAGATCGCCGCCGCCAAACCAAACGGCACGGTCAACACCACTACAAGCGCGGAGGTAAAGCTTTCGAACTGGGCGGCCAGAACCAACAACACGACAAGGACGGCAATCAGGAAGGTGATCTGTACATCATTGGCGGTTTCACCAAGGGCGGCGGCATTGCCAAGGAACAGGATGCCGACACCGGGTGGCAGCAACTGATCGCCAACCGTGTTCACATCCGCGACCGCCTCGGCCAGGGTATAGCCCGGTGCCAGATTGGCCGAAATGGTGACGGCGCGTTGCTGCCCTTCGCGTTCAAGTTCGGAGGCGACGGCTTCTTCGGTCAAGGTGATGACAGAAGACAGCGGCAGGATGCGACCATTGGTGCCGGTGACAAACAGATTTTCAAGGTCCGACGGGTCATTGATGCTGCCCAACGCACTGCGCAGCTTGATCGGGACGTTCTGGTCATCGACATTGATTTCGGTGACTTCGTATCCTTCGATCATCGCACGCAGCGTGGTATCAAGTTCTTCGATCGGGATACCGAGATCAAAGGCGCGCTTGCGATCAATATTGACCAGAAGCTGCGGCTGGGTGGTTTGATAGGATACCCGAAGGCCGGTGAGGCCGGGATAGTTCGCCTCGATCTCCTGCTGCATGACGCGGGCATTTTCGGCCAGCGTGCGATAGCTTGTCCCGGTCAGGGCAAATTCAAGTCCCTCGCCCGTACCGCCGCGCAAACCCAGACTGTTGGGCTGCCAGACATAGGCCTGCACACCCGGAAGGGCATTCAGATCCCCGCGGATCGACGCGGTAATTTCCTGCTGCGAGCGGGACCGTTCTTCCCACGGTTTTAGCGGGGCGATCACAAGGGCGCGGTTCGGATCCCACAGGCCAACAATGGTGTAGATGTTATAGGCATCCCCCGCCTCGACCACCGGGCGCAGGATGTCTTCAACCGCCTCGACCTGACGGTCCATATAGTCGATGCCGACCCCGTCCGGACCCCGCATGGAAACAAGAATACGTCCGCGATCCTCATCGGGCAGCAATTCCTGCGTAACGTTGGTATAGACGCCAAAGGCAAGCCCACCGGCAACGACACAAATCATTACGGTAATGATCGGGCTGCCAAGGGCGGCTTCGAGAATGCGGCGATAAATCCCGGCGCAGAAGAAGCCGAAACGCTCCAGCATGTTGGGGGCGTCGTCGGCCTTGCCATCATGCGGATCGATATGTTTCAGGCGCGATGCCAGCATCGGACACAGCGACAGTGCGACAAAGGATGACACCACCACCGCAAAGGCCAGCACAAAACCGAATTCACGGAACAGACGCCCCGCCGTGCTTGGCAGGAAAGAAATCGGAACGAACACCGAAATCAGTGTCAGCGTGGTGGCGATCACGGCAAAGAACACTTGGCGCGAGCCGAGCACTGCCGCGGCCATCGACCCAAGCCCCTGATGACGGCGGCGTTGAATGTTTTCAAGCACAACAATCGCGTCATCGACAATCATGCCGGTTGCCAGAACAAGTGCGAGAAGGGTCAGGATGTTGATCGAAAAGCCCATCGCCCAGATGGCGGCAACCGTACCGATCAGGGCAATCGGAATGGTGATGGTCGGGATCAGCGTCGCGGTAAAGGATCTGAGGAACAGATAAAGCACCCCGATCACAATCGCGATGGCAAGACCGAGACTAAAGATTACTTCCCACAGCGCGCCTTCGATAAAGACCGCGTCATCGGAGTTCACGAACACATCAAGATCGTCATATTGCTCGTTGAGGCGTTCAACGACATCGCGCACGCCATTGGAAATCGCAATCGTGTTGGATTGTGCCTGACGGGTAATACTCAGCCCGATCACCGTGCGACCATTCAGTCGCACATAGGATGTTGCATCGTCCGGGCCGTAATAGATATCGGCAACGTCGCCCATCTGGACACCGTCGCGCACCAGCATCTGGTTCAGTCTGTCGACCTCCCAAACGGATGCATCGGCACGAACAAACAATTTCTGATCGGATGATTCAAAACTGCCGGCGGGAATATCAAACTGGGCGGTTCGCAGAAGGTCGGCCACATCCTGAACCGACAGGCCATAACTTGCCATGCGGAGCGGGTCGATGCGCACATGCAAAACGCGTTCGCGATCCCCGTTAACCCCGACCTCGGCCACTCCGGGCACAGACAGCAAGGACGGGCTGATCTGGTCTTCGACGATGTTGGCGAGTTCTTCCTCGGTCAGGCTGTTGCTGACAACCGCAATGCGCATGATCGCACTGGCATCGGCATCGGCCTTGACCACGCGGACGTTTTCCACCCCGTCGGGCAGGCTGCGTTCCGCACGGCTGATGGCTTCGCGGATGTCGCTGGCGGCATCGTTGATTTCAACATCTGGGTAGAATTCGATGCGAATGCGGGCATTGGCTTCTTCGCTTTGCGAACTGATTTCCTTGATGCCACTGACGCGCGATGCCGCACTTTCGATGATCCCGGTGACTTCGGAATCGACCGTTTCCGGCGATGCCCCGTCATAGTCGGCGGTCACGGTGATGGTCGGGCGGTCGACATTGGGCAGTTCGCGAATTTCGACCCCCAGCATCGCGGCAAGACCGGCCAGGATGATCAGCATGGACACCACACTGATCAGAACAGGGCGTCGGATACTGAGTGACGCAAGATCGTTATGATCGTGATTTTCGGTTCCTGTCGTCATGATCAGGACCCCTCGCCAGCGCCTTCGCGGGTGGCAACGCCGCCCGCATCCGACGGCGCATTTTCAGGCGCGGGGTTATCACCGCGAATGGTTGCCGAAACAGTCCGGCCCGGACGCAGACGCAAGACGCCCTCGACCACGACCAGATCACCCTCTTCAATCCCGCCATCCAGAAGGATCCGGCCATTGGTCCGTTTCACAACACGGACGGGAACGCGCGAGACCTTGTCTTCATCGCCGATCCGCCAGACATAGGTGCCTTCATCACCCCACAGGACCGAGATTTCGGCAACAGCGGGGTATTGTTTGCCTTCGATGTCGACATAAACCGCAAAGGACATCCCGGCGAGCAGGCGACTATTGGGGTTTGGCACCCGGGCGCGCACGGCAAAGGTGCGGCTTTCGGGATCGATACGGCTGCCAATAGACTCAACCACACCGGTGAATTCCTCGCCCGGCAGGCTCCAGGTTTCGACCCGGACAGACTGGCCGGGACGGACATTATCAAACCGTGTTTCGGCAACTTCGAAATCGACCAGAATGCTATCGATATTATCAAGCGTTACGATGGCTGTGGAGCTGTCAACACGGTCGCCAGCCTCAACCTGCGGAATGCCGACGATGCCATCAAACGGGGCCAGAATGGTCCGATCGGCCAGATTGACCTCTGCCTGATCAAGGGCAATGCGGGCCTCGGCCAGGGCGGTGCGGGCACTGTCGACTTCGCTTTCGGCAACGGCACCCAGCGGACGGGCCTTTTCATAGCGGGCAAGAAGTTGTTCGGCATCGCGGGCCTGAACAGCAGCAAGATCGCGGGCAAGGCGTTCGCGATCAGAGTCCAGGATGACAAGAACCTGTCCCTCGGTCACCTTGTCACCGGCGCGTACAAGCACATCTGCAACTTCGCCCGACACGGCTGGATAGATCGAAACGCCCAGGGCCGATTTGCCCGTGCCGACCGCTTCGACAACGGTCTTTTCATCCATCAGGCTGGCATATTCGGCAATGACCGGAAGACTGCGTTCGCCGCCACCGCCGCGCTGTGCCGTGCTTGCGGGTTGCGCATCGGGCGCAATTAACGCCGTGATGTCGTCTTTGGCAAAGATATAGGCAGAGGCCGCAACAACAATCAGTGCAACACCTGCGATCAGAAGCGTTGATTTACGCGCCATCACATTGATACTTCCAAGTCGGGCTGACCAAACAACCTTACTGCAAATGACACTGTTCCCGCGCCGGGAAAGTGCCGGTATTTCAATTCAGTACCGAATAGTAGGCTTTATGCTTTTGATGAAATACCGTTGCCCCGAACGATATTGCAACCCGCCAGTGAGAACCACACAAAAAGTGTATCAGAAACGTCGCAGTTTGTATCTTAACTGCTGACAAATCCTGCGTTTTGCGCCGATAGCACTGAGCAAATGCATTAGGCCTGCACACCCTCTATACGGTGTGCAGGCCTTTGTTGTTCAATTTTGAATTTTAGCAGTGAAACGGCGGGCTGATGCCGACAAATCAGGCGGCACCGCGCTGTTGCGTTTGCGGGAAGACCACCAGATTGTCATCGTGCCATCTGGTGGTGTCGTTGGCGTTGTCGTCATCAGCATCTGCGTCTTCGTTGCCTGCCGCGGACGCCACCGCACGGTCAAGGGATGCTGTGAGCTCGGTCACATTGCGGTCAACCTCGTCGGCACGACGATTAAGATCAAGGCTGAGCTTGCGGGTGACTTCGATATCTTCGGATACTGCACCGATGGCAGTCGCAACATTGCGCACCGCATCGCCGGCAAGGGCGATGGCACCGGTAATTTCCTCGGTCTCGCGGCGTTGATGTTCAACATCGCCTGCGACCTCTTCGGAAATCGACATCATCGAACGAACCGTGACCCCGACATCCTCCATCGAGGCAACACAGCGATCGGTAACAGCGCCCATGGCGTTGACATGTTCGGTGATCTGTTCGGTCGCGCGTTCGGTCTGGCTAGCAAGGTTTTTGACCTCTGCCGCGACCACGGCAAAGCCCTTGCCAGCATCCCCCGCACGAGCGGCCTCGATGGTGGCATTCAGAGCCAGCATGTTGGTTTGCCCGGCGATGCCCCGGATCAGGTCGACAATCTGTTCGATGCTGGTGGCAACTTCGCGCAGGTCATCGACGGCCTTTGCCGATTCCTCGGTCGAGCCGACAGCACTTTGCGCGATTTCACGTTGATGTTCGACGCGGTTGGCGATCGAGACGATGGCTTCGCGCAGACGGTTGGCAGCATCGCCGATGGCATTGGAATGCGACTGGCTGTCGTGTGCGGCACTGGTTGCGGTTTCGGTTTGTCCGGTGACGCGTTCGGCGGCGGCCGCGACCTCGACCACGGCTTCGCGCATGCGGGTCACCTGATGATTGACCGATTTGACAAGACCGGTGGTCTCGCCCTCAATCGTTTCGGCCATCGCGCCAAGCGATGCACGTCGTTTTTCTTCCTCGATGCGCTGAAGCGTGATGCGTTCCTCGGCCATTTTTTCGATCTTAAGCGCGTTTTCGCGGAAGATCGCAACGGTCCGTGACATCGCCCCGAATTCATCGCGGCGCTTGATATCGGCAAGGGTGATATCGGTGTCGTTTTCACTGAGCCGCGTCATGTCACCATTTACCCGACGCAGCGGACGCAGGATGCTGATCGCGATGCCAAGGGCAAGGGCGACGGCAATCAGAACCCCGATGGCGGCAACCACGATGTTGGTCAGGGCCGAGTTTTCCGACTGATTATGGGCGGCCTCGACCAGGGCAGTTTGATTGGTCATGGCGTCTGTTCGGATATTCTGAGTGATGGTCTGGACTTCACGGACGGCCGATTTGAAGTCATCCATCGATTGACGGAACCCGGCGATGGAGGCTTCGAGCTGGTTGGCACCCTGTTTTAGCAAGTCATTGTCGCGGATCGCGTAGGAGAAAAGTTTTTTCTCGTTGCGCGTCAGACCGTCAAAGGACGCTTTGATTTCTTCCTGAAGATCGGTCAGGGCCGAGGTCTGCGTGCGGGCGGCATCAAGCGATTCCGCGGTGCGCAGAATCGGGAATTGCAGGGAATTAACGATGGCCGCAAGATTGGCCGCGCCAAGTTTATCTGCATATTTCTCGGCAATCACCGGATCGCGCTTGGCGATGAAATCTTCAAGCTGGCTTGCGGATTTGCCAAGCTGATTGGCACCAAGCAGCATGGTTTCCGATGCCGCCGACAGGTTTTCAGCCCGCAGCACAAGGGGCTCCAGCGTTGCGATGTAATCGGCACTCAGACTTTCAAGCGCATCTGCGCGGTCACTATCGCCGTTTTGACGCAGTTGGGTGACAAGGGTGGCACCGCTTTGCTCGGCCGCCTGGCGCATGATGGTGATGCCTTCGCGGTCAAGCGGATCAACCGTCTGGGCAAACAACAAGACCTGGTTGGAAAGACGTTCCAGACGCAGCGCATAGTCATTGGCAAGCCCGACCAGACCGGTGCTTTTGGCAATGCGGTCTGCATGCGCGCCAAAGCCCAGAAGATAGGTTGAAGACAAGGCAGACAGGCCAACCAGCAGAACAACCAGAACAAAGAAACCGGCGAAGATGCGCGATCCGATACGAATGCGATCAAGAAACATGGGACATCCAAACAGCAAAATTTACGTTTGGCGCGATTCATACATGTGTGCAGGGCGCGGTTTTGTAACAGTTGGATGAAACCCGCATTTGTCGATCAAACAAGGTGCCGGATGGTCATTTGCGCTGCGCAAAACAACATTCTGACCACCCGAAAATGTTCATATGAACATCGCATTATACAATTGGACGAAGGTCATTATCCGTTTCGAAGGGCGTCGAACCAGCAGATTTCCATAAATCGGCCGCGACTCGACCATCCGCCGCAAGGTTGCTCGGGCCTGCGGCGATGTTTTGGAATGATGCCAATTAAAATGTCACGATGACAATATTGTACAAGCTGGCACCCGGGCTTGTCGTTATAATGGCGTTATGAACAGTGCTGCGCGACAGAACACGGCAGCCCAGCGTCGCCAGACGTCATCGCGACCGGCGACCGGCCGCCCCCGCGAGATTGCCCGCCACTGGCGGGCAGCCGATGGGATTGATATGTTCGAAGCCGATTACAAGAACTTCTCCTTTCCCAAGCATAGCCACGATTATTACGCCTTTGGCACGATCCTGAACGGGGCGGAGCGGTTTATGACGCGCGGCACCAATTATGTCGCCGCCCGCGGGCAGCTTTTGATGATGAACCCGATGCAGGTGCATGATGGCGGCCCGGCATCCGATGATGGCTATCAATACCAGATCATGTTCATTGACCCGAAGGTATTTGGCGATCTGGTGACGGAGCTTTCGCCCAAGAACAGCGGCCTGCCGTTTTTTGGAAACTGCGTCGTCAATGACCCGGAACTGCATTTGCAACTGCAAGACCTGCATCGCCTGTTTCGCCCGGATGACGATGGTGCCAACAGCCTTTTGGAACGCGACAGTCAGCTTCTTTATAGCGCCGCCCGCCTTGCGCTGCGCCATGCCGATGCCCCGCCCTATCTCTATCAGCCGGGGTTAGAAGACAAACGTGTTCAGGCGGTGATTGACTATATGGCCGCACATCTGGATGCCAATATGTCGCTTGATGATCTTGCGATGATTACCGGGCTCAGCCGGTTTCATTTGTTGCGCGTGTTTCGGGCGGCAACCGGGCTTCCGCCGCATACCTATTTCAATCACATGCGGTTACGACGTGCCAAGCGGTTGCTGTTTGACGGGGCGAGCATTGCCGATGCGGCAGCCGCCACCGGCTTTGCCGATCAAAGTCACCTGAACCGGCATTTCAAGGCGATGTGGGGCGTCAGCCCAGGCGCGTTTATCGCAAGTCTTGATCCTTAAACCAGAACAAAACCAACATCGCCTGCCCGTCATACGAATGCCCTGGGCAGGAGACATCAGTTGTATTTACGCGCCAGCGTCGCGGCGCTTCATTGCATCGACCACCAGACACAGTTCTTCGAACAGGACCTGTGCGGCGATATGGGCGGTGTTGGTGGTGGCATCATATTGCGGGGCAACTTCGACAACGTCGGCACCGACAAAATCAAGCCCCTTGAGCCCGCGCAGGATCGCCAGTGCCTCGCGCGAGGTGAGGCCACCGACCTCTGGCGTGCCCGTACCCGGTGCGAAGGACGGATCAAGGCAATCAACATCAAAGGACAGATAAACCGGGCCATCTCCGACCACTTCATGGGCCTTGGCGATTACGGCATCAATGCCCATTTTCGGCACTTCTTCGGCGTGGATCACGGTCATGCCGCTGTCATAGGAAAATTCCCAAACATATTCCGACGCGCCGCGAATACCGATCTGGATGGTGCGTTCGGGATCAAGCACGCCATCCATCACCGCCTCGCGGAACGGGCCGCCATGATGGAAGCGCGAACCGTCATAGGCCCCGCAGGTGTCGCAATGGGCATCAAGATGGATCATGCCAACCGGGCGATCCTTGCCCACCGCCTTCTGGATTGAGTAGCTGATCGAATGGTCACCGCCGATGGCAATCGGAATGACGCCAGCGCCAACAATCTTGCTGAAATAGGCTTCGATATCCTCGTGGCAGCTTTCAAGCGAATAGCGGCTTCTGAACGGGACATCGCCAATATCGGCAATGCGGGCCATGGCACCGGGCACCATGCGAAGGACATGTTCATACGGCCCGATGCGTTCGATATTGCGCACCGCGCGCGGGCCAAGTCTTGCACCGGCACGGTTGCTGACACCCAGATCCATCGGCACGCCGACAAGTGCTATGTCGAGGTCTGCAAAATTATCTTTCTCGGCATCGGCGGCAAAAGGTGCATCGAGGAAAGTCGGCACCCCGGCAAACGGCCATTTGCGCCCGCCACTTTCGGAAAACTGCGATGCCGCCACTTCACGGAAATGCGGATCACAGATGTCGGCACCCTTGGCGTTGCTGTATTTTTCACGCAGTTTTGCAAGCTTGTCGTCGGTGAACATGGGACCTCCTGAAGTGGCACATCGGTTCGGTACGATCTGAACCAATGGCCGGATGTTTTTGTTGGCCCGATCAGATCAAATTGCGCGGTAGTTAAAAATCACGTATTTCTGAACTTTACTTTGGCAATCCTCAAAGTAATGCCCCTTGCACACGGACCCCGCCCGATGATCACGGAACAGGCCGATCTCAAGCTTTTGCGCATCTTCCTGACCATCGTCGAGACCGGGGGTTTTGCCGCGGCGCAAAGTGATCTCAATCTGTCACTTTCAACAATTTCAAGCTATGTCACCGCCCTTGAAACACGGCTGGGCTTTACGCTTTGCAAACGCGGGCGGGGTGGTTTTGCCCTGACACGCGAAGGCCAGGCGGTGTTTGAAGAAGCCCACCGGCTGTTCAAATCGGTCGCGCAATATGAAACCAAGATGCGGGCGCTGCGTGACAAGCTGAGCGGAACCCTGACCATCGGGCTTACCGATAACACCATCACCGATCCGGGAGCACGGCGGATCGAAAAGACTATTGCACGGTTTATGGAACGCGCACCGGATGTGACACTCAATGTCGTGACCTATCCGCCCAATGACCTGCTGCGCGAGGTGGTGACTGACAATATCCAGATCGGTATTTGCAGCTTTCCAAAGACCGTGCTGGGTCTGCGCTATATCCCGCTTTATGACGAAATCCACCGGTTCTATTGCGGGTCAGACCATCCGCTTTTTGCGCTGGATGATGCGGAAATTGATATTGATGAAATCCGGCGTTATCGCCTGATCGGGCGGAAATCCTGGCTGGGTCGCGACCTCAAGGAATTCGCCATTTCGCGCCCGCATGCGACCGTCTCGGACATGGAGGCGGAGGCACGCCTGATCCTGTCAGGCGCCTTTTTGGGCTATTTGCCCGAACATTACGCCAGGCAATTTGTCGAGGCCGGGCGCATGCGCATGGTCCTGCCGGATCGGTTGAAGGTCAAAGTCACCTTTCAGGCAAGCCTTGATGACAGCAAGCAACCTGATCCGATCACCAAGCTGTTCCTTGATATGCTGATCGCCGATTTCGCCACCGAACGGGCCTGAGCCGCAGGCCCAAAACCGGCAGCAACAACCGATAGCAATATCGTCCAATACCGCCTATTTGATATCGGGCAGTATGGTGCCTGAAATGATGGCTCCTCGCCCACCCGTTTACGCCCATGAAAGTGCCGGTCGCCAAAACGAACCGGCACCAACAACCACAGGAAACGTCGGAAATGTCACGCCCCGGACAGACCGAAAGTCAGACCGAGAACCAACCCCAGCCCCAGACCCAGATCGGGCATTTCGACGCCGATACCATCCGGCGCGGTGCACTTGCCTGCCTGCCGCTTTTGCCCAGCACCATCATCTTTGGTGCGGTGCTTGGGGTGCTGGCCGCACAGCGCGGCTTGTCGCTTGGCGAGCTGTTGTTCATGAGCCTCGCCGTGTTTGCCGGATCGGCACAGTTCGTGTCGGTCGATCTTTGGCGAGAAACCATTCCGAGTGCGACCATCATCATCGCAACAGCGGTGATCAATATGCGCTATATCCTGATCGGGGCGTCACTGCGCCCGGTGTTTCGCGGTCGTCCGCTGTGGGTCAAGGTGACCGGCATGCATATGGTCGCCGATGAAAACTGGGCCGTTTCGATGACGCAAAAGGATTTGGCCAATCCGGGCTTTTTGCTGGGTGGCGGAATTTTCCTGGGCGTGGTCTGGGCGACCGGCAATACGGTGGGTTACCTGCTTGGCGGGGGCATTCCCGACCCGGAAGTCTATGCGCTTGATTTCGCCTTTACCGCCGTCTTTGCCGCGCTGACCATTGGAATGTGGAAGGGCAAGGTTGACCTTTTGCCATGGATTGCCGCAGCGATCGGATCGGTCATCGGCCATTACACTTTGCCCGGCACCTGGTCAATTTTGGCCGGTGCGGGTGCCGGTGTCCTTGTCGCCGCCCTGACATGGCGTGAAGACATGGATGATGACAGCCTTGAGGCCGAATTTGCCGTTGAAGGCAGGGACGCCTATGGCGCACCCGAAGGCACAAACGCCGCCAAACCTGCGACGGAGACTGCAATGGAGACCGGCCAATGAGCCAATTCCCCGATCTGACAAGTTTCAGCCTTGAGGCCGTTCTGACCATCCTTGGTATGGCGGCTGTGACCTATGGCATGCGTCTGGGTGGGCTTTTGATGGCCGATCGTTTGCCGCAGCATGGCCGCTGGGCGCATGTGCTGGAACGCCTGCCCGGTGCGGTTTTGATTTCCGTCTGGGTACCAAGCGCGCTTTCGGCAGGGGCCATCGGCATTGCCGGGGCAGCAGCCACCGTGATTACCATGGCGCTTGCGCGCAACCTGTTTGCCGCCATGACGGTGGGCATGGTTCTGGTTGGTGTCGGCCGCTATTTAATTAGCGGCTGAGCTCCTGAACATGACGGTATTGTCAACTCAGTTCGTCCCTATAATTGCGTGTGAACTTAGTACAAAAAGGAGTTCACATGCCTCTAAACGACGACCTGTCAGTACTGATAAAATTACTCAAACTTATGGTTTTATTGAGCAATATAGCCAAAAGGAACAAGACCACTGACTTGATCAGTGGTCTTGTTTTGCTCAGTTACATTTTAAGTTGATTACGCTGCAATCAGGTTCTGTTCGCGGGTGGCTTCGAATTTGAGGTTCGGCCAGTCGCGTTGTGTGGTTTCAAGATGCCAGGCGTTACGCGCGATGAAGACCAGTGTTTCGTCATGGTCTTCGAACAGCGCCGACTGGTTGGCATCCCGGAATTTCTTGATTTCAAGCGGATCATCACCCACCACCCAGCGGGCGGCATAGGCCGGGGTCGGTTCGAAATGCACCTTGATGCCGTATTCGGCCGAGATACGTTCCTTGAGAACCTCGAACTGAAGCTGTCCGACCACGCCGACAATCCAGTCCGCGCCCATCATCGGTTTGAAGACCTGCGATGCGCCTTCTTCGGCGAGCTGTTCAAGCGCGCGCTGAAGGTGCTTGCCCTTGAGCGGATCATCAAGTCGGACTTTCTGGAGCAATTCCGGTGCAAAGGCCGGAACCCCGCGGAAGCGAAGATCTTCGCCCTCGGTCAGGGTATCGCCAATGCGCAAGGTGCCGTGGTTCGGAATACCGATGATATCGCCCGGCCAGGCTTCTTCAGCAATATCACGTTCATTGGCAAAGAACAGCATCGGGTTATGCACCGCCATCTGCTTGCCTGCGCGCACATGCTTAAGCTTCATGCCGCGTTTGAAATGGCCCGAGCACAGACGAATGAAGGCAATACGGTCACGGTGGTTCGGATCAATGTTGGCTTGTACCTTGAACACGAAGCCCGCGACCTTTGGCTCGATCGCCTCGACCAGGCGCGTTGCCGCTTCTTGCGGGCGCGGGGTCGGTGCGATTTCGCCAATGCCGCGCAACAATTCACGCACGCCAAAGTTATTGACTGCCGACCCAAAGAAGACCGGGGTCAGATGGCCTTCGCGGTAGCTTTGCAAATCAAATGGCGGACAGATTTCGCGCACCATTTCGACTTCTTCGCGCAGCTTTTCCAGAAGGTAATCCGGGATCAGTTCATCAAGCTTTGAATCATCAAGCCCCTTGATCGGAATGGCTTCCTTGACGACGTTGCCACCTTTTTCCATGAACAGAAGCTGATCATTGACCAGATCGTAGCAGCCATGGAAATCACGGCCCGAGCCAATCGGCCAGGTAACCGGCGAGACATCAAGGGCAAGATCCTGTTCGATCTGATCAATCAGTTCGAACGAATCACGGGCTTCACGGTCAAGCTTGTTAACGAACGTCGTGATCGGCACGTCACGCAGACGGCAGACCTCAAACAGCTTGCGCGTCTGGGCCTCGATGCCCTTCGCACCGTCAATCACCATGACAGCCGAGTCAACGGCGGTCAGCACGCGATAGGTATCCTCGGAAAAGTCTTCGTGGCCCGGCGTATCAAGCAGGTTGAAGATATTTTCTTCGAACTCGAACGTCATGACGGCAGAGGACACGGAAATACCGCGATCCTGTTCGATCTTCATGAAGTCCGAACGGGCACCCTTTTGTTCCTTTTTCGCCTTCACTGCACCAGCCATCTGGATGGCACCCCCGAAAAGAAGCAGTTTTTCGGTCAGGGTGGTTTTACCCGCATCCGGGTGAGCAATGATAGCGAAGGTACGGCGACGCGATACCTGCTTGTCAATCATCGACATGGTTATCAACTTTAATCCGATATGAATTTCTTGGCGCGCAATGTAGCGATTTTTAACGTCATTGCCACCGTGAAATCATCATATCGGACATGAAGCGGGCGGTTTAACCCAGCCAGGCTTGCGAAATAACGCCAATTGCGAACGAACCGACCAGCGCATAAACCAAATACAGCGCAAAGACCGGCTTTTTGACCAGCGCAAAAACAGCAATCGCCGCCGGGATGGACGATACCCCGCCAGCCACCAAAAACGCCATCGCCGCGCCCGATTGCATACCCTGCGCAATCAGGCCTTCCATGATCGGAAGGGCGGCATAGCCATTCAAATAGGCCGGAACCCCGACAAGGGTGGCAATCGCAATCGGGCCAATCCCGTCGCCACCAAGCAATCCACTGACATTTTCGGCCGGGACATAGGCGACCATGATGCTTTCAAGCAGGAAGGCAAAGGCGATCCATTTGCCCAAAAAGAGCATGTTGGCAATGGCGGACGATCTGAACTTTTTGATCCGTTCATCATCGTGCCAGAACTTCCAGACAACCGCCTTGTGCGAACGGACCTTGGCCCCGCCGCAGCCACCATTACCAACGCCGTCACGCAACGGATCGGCAAGGAAGCCTCGCGACCCCAGCCACAGGGTGACAAAGCCGCCCATCAAACCAAGACCAATCGCCGAAATCATTTTAATCACCGCAAATTCCGTCCCAAGCGTGCCCGCGGTCAGAACAAACATTGCCGGGTCAATCACGGGTGAGGCCAACCAGAACGCCATGACCGGTGCCAGTGGAACCCCCATGGCAAGCAGGGCCGCGATCAGCGGGATCACCCCGCAGGAGCAAAATGGCGACAGTGCCCCAAAGGCGGCCGCGGTAAACACCATCCTTACCGGACGCCCGGCAAAGGCGCGCGAAATCAGGTTATCGGCCCCGGTTGCCGTCGCATAGGCGGCAATACCGATTGAGAGCACCAGAAACGGTGCCGTGCCAACAAGGGACTCAGCCGTGAACTGCACACTTGGGACAAATTGCGGCGCGTCAAAGATAAAGATCGCGGCAAGGATGATGCAGGCTGCCAGCAAAACCCGGTCTGTTTGTCGGGCAGAAGTGCCGATGCGGCGCAATTGAAATGTCAGGGCACTCATATCTATATCCCTAGAAAATTAGTTATATTGATCCAAAAAAAGAGACCCGCCCTAGCAGGCCTTTTCCGTTTCACCGGCGACATCAAGATCGACACCGCTGCAGCATTCGTCGGTGATGAAGCCGACAAGATCGCGCATGACATCGAAATCCGCCCGGTTACGGGTTTCGCGCCCCAGCTTTTCCTGTTTGACAAGACCAGCCTGAACCAGGGTGCCCAGATGATGGGAAAGGGTCGATGCCGGAAGGCCAAGCACCCGCCCGATATCGCCAATATTAAGCCCTTCGTCCCCGGCCTTGACCAGCAGACGATAGATTTTCAGACGGGCTTCGTGGCCCAGTGCGGCAAAGGCCGGTGCAATGGTTTTTTCGCTCATGCCACCATTATAACTATATTTCTAGTTATTTAAACACATTTTCTGAAACTCCCGCATCTGACTGATTCAAATATCCTTTTTGATATCACACTTGGGTTTGACCAGTACTGCAATACAAATGTCACTTGCCAGCGTGACAATATGTCGATATTTCCCGACACATGGAAACAAAACACGCAATCAGCGCCCTTGGCGCCCTGGCACAGGAACACAGACTGGCAGCATTTCGGTTGCTGGTCCGGGCCGGGAATGACGGTATTGCCGCGGGCGAACTGGCCCGGCAGATATCCATTCCGCACAACACCATGTCATCGCATCTGACAACCCTTAGTCAGGCCGGGTTGATTACCAGCACCCGCGAAGGCCGGTCGATCATTTACCGGATCGTTCCCGATGCGATGCGCGATCTTTTGAGCTTCCTTGCCGATGACTGCTGTTATGGCCGCCCGGAACTTTGCGGGATTGTTCGGGCAACAGACAAGGACTGCTGTTAGTTCACAACGCCTTTACAGAGGACGAAAAGACATGTCTGGTGGTACCTATAACGTGCTTTTCCTGTGCCGTGCCAATTCGGCACGCAGCATCATGGCCGAGGCCATCTTGAACAAAGAAGGTCACGATCATTTCTTTGGCTATAGCGCCGGATCACACCCGCGCGGCGAAATACATCCCCATGCTCGTGACCTTCTGGAAAGTCTGGGTCATGATATGACGACGCTTTCCTCCAAAGACATGGAAACCTATTCGGGTCAGGATGAAATCAAATTTGATTTCGTCTTTACGGTTTGTGACGCCACGGCCAATGAAGACTGCCCGATTTTCCCCGGTTCGCCGATGACCGCCCATTGGGGTGTGCCCGATCCGGCGGAGGCCGAAGGTAGCGAAGCAGAAAAACGCCTGGCATTTGCGGAAACCTATCGCATGTTGCGCAATCGGATTTCGATCTTCACCAGCCTCCCGTTCAAGTCGCTTGACCGGATGTCACTTCAAAATGAACTCGACAAGATCGGGAAAATCTCGACCAGCGAGGAAGTATGAGCGACGCCAACAATGAATCTGCCCCAATGAGCTTGTTTGAACGTCTTCTGACCATGTGGGTTGCGGTCAGCATCGTAGTCGGCATCATCCTTGGCGAACTTTTTCCCCAACTGTTTCAGGCGATTGGCAATCTGACCGCCTATGAGATCAATCTGCCGGTGACGGTTCTGATCTGGTTGATGATCGTTCCGATGTTGATGAAAGTCGATTTTGGTGCGCTTCATGAAGTGGGTCGGCAGTGGCGCGGGATCGGTGTGACGCTTGGTGTGAACTGGCTGATCAAGCCGTTCACCATGGCGGCCCTTGGCTGGCTGTTTATCGGCTTTCTGTTCCGCCCGCTTTTGCCCGAGTCACAAATTGAAAGTTATATCGCCGGTCTGATCCTTTTGGGGGCGGCCCCTTGCACGGCGATGGTGTTTGTCTGGTCACACCTGACCAAGGGGGATGCGAACTTTACGCTGACCCAGGTGGCACTGAATGACACGATCATGATCTTTGCTTTTGCGCCGATTGTGGCCCTGTTGCTGGGCATTTCGGCAATCACCATCCCTTGGGAAACGCTGACCATTTCTGTTGTGGCGTTTATCGTTATTCCGGTGATTGCCGGCCAGATCATCCGAAATCGCATCATGAAAGGCGGGGTCGCGGCATTCAATAGCTTTGACGCCAAGCTCAAACCCGTATCGATGATTGCGTTGCTCAGCACGCTGGTTTTGCTGTTTGCCTTTCAGGGACAGCAGATCATTGCCCAGCCGATGATCATTGCCCTTCTGGCGGTGCCGATCATTTTGCAGACCTATTTCATTGCCGCCATCGCCTATGTCGCCAACAAGGTGCTGGGTGTGGAGCATAAAATCGCCGCCCCGTCTTCGATGATCGGGGCATCGAACTTCTTTGAACTGGCTGTGGCGACCGCCATCGGGTTGTTTGGCTTTTCATCGGGTGCAGCCCTTGCCACCGTGGTTGGTGTGCTGGTCGAAGTGCCGGTGATGCTGTCGCTTGTCGCCATTGCCAACCGCACCCGTAGCTGGTTCACCCCATCGAAACTTGCAAACTAAGGGAGCCCTGATATGAGCCGCAAAATCCGCATTGGCATCAATGGTTTTGGCCGCATGGGGCGTCTGGTTCTGCGCGCAGGATGGGGACACCCGGACCTTGAATTTGTCCACATCAACGAAATCAAGGGCGGGGCTGTTACCGCAGCCCATTTGCTGGAATTTGATTCGGTCCATGGCCGCTGGGGCAATGGTGTTGCCTGCATCGATGATCATGTGGTGATCGATCAGACGCACAAGATCAGTTTTAGCGAAAACGCCACCCCCGGAGAGACCGATTGGGTTGGCATGGGGTGCGACATTGTTCTGGAATGCACCGGCAAATTCAAAACGCCCGAGACATTGCAGCCCTATTTCGATCAGGGGGTTAAAAAGGTCATCGTTGCCGCCCCGGTCAAGGAAGGTGCGCTTAACATCGTCTATGGCGTGAATGATGATCTTTATGACCCAACGCAGCATCACCTTTTGACGGCGGCGAGCTGCACGACCAATTGCCTGGCACCGGTGGTCAAGGTTATGCATGAAAAGCTTGGCATCGTGCATGGATCGATCACCACCATTCATGATGTGACCAACACCCAGACGATTGTCGATCTGCCGCACAAGGATTTGCGCCGTGCGCGGTCGTGCCTGCAATCGCTTATCCCGACAAGCACCGGGTCGGCGACTGCGATCACGATGATTTACCCGGAACTCAAGGGCAAGCTCAACGGTATTGCCGTGCGTGTCCCGTTGCTGAATGCGTCGCTGACCGATTGCGTGTTTGAAGTCGCAGAAGACACCGATGCCGAGACCGTCAATCGTCTGATGCGCGAGGCATCTGAAACCTATCTTGCCGGTATTCTTGGCTATGAAGAACGCCCGCTGGTCAGTGCCGATTACCTTAATGACAGCCGGTCTTCGATTATCGATGCCGGATCAACCATGGTGATCGACAAGCGGCAGGTCAAAATCCTGGCTTGGTATGACAATGAATGGGGATATGTCTGCCGGATGGCGGATTTGGCGGCCAAAGTCGCGCAACACCTGTTGGGGAAATAGCAAAAATGTCGGCCGCAATCCGCAACTATGCGTTGGTCACCGGGGCCTATTGGGGCTTTACCCTGACCGACGGGGCGCTTCGTATGTTGGTGCTGTTGCACTTTCATGCGCTGGGCTATTCGGCATTTGAAATCGCGCTTTTGTTCATCCTGTATGAAGTGGCCGGGATCGTCACCAATCTGGTCGGTGGATGGCTAGCACAGGCACGCGGATTGCGCTTTACCCTGTTTGCCGGACTGGTATTACAAATTGCATCGCTGACCGCGCTTTCATTTACCAATCCTGATTGGCTCCCTGCCATTTCGGTCGCCTATGTCATGGGGCTTCAGGCGGCATCGGGGGTGGCCAAGGATCTGACCAAGATGTCGAGCAAATCGGCAATCAAAGTCCTGGTCCCGGCAAATGCCGAAGGGGCGCTTTTCCGCTGGGTCGCGCTTTTGACCGGATCGAAGAACGCACTCAAGGGTGTGGGCTTTTTCATGGGTGGTGCGTTGCTGTCCTGGCTTGGCTTTTCCGGTGCGCTTTTGGCGATGGCAGCGGGTCTTGCGCTGACACTTGTGGCGGTTGCCATATCGCTCGGCTCTGCGATGGCAGGCCCGGCGGGCGCCATGAAGCCGAAATTTCGCGATGTCTTTTCGCGTGATCGCAAGATCAATGTGCTGTCCGCCGCCCGGCTGTTTTTGTTTGGATCGCGCGATATCTGGTTTGTCGTGGGCCTTCCGGTGTTTCTGGCGTCAGAGCTTGGCTGGGGCCATATTGAGGTCGGCAGTTACATGGCGCTTTGGGTGATCGGATATGGCTTTATTCAGGCCATTGCACCGAAGATGCTGCGTGCGAAAACCCGTGAACCCGATGGCCGAACTGCGCAAATCTGGATCGCCGCCCTTATTGCCGTGTCTGCTGCTATTGCCATCGCCATCACACAGGACTTTGCCCCGGAACTTGCCGTTCTGGGTGGATTATTGGTGTTCGGGATTGTCTTTGCGATCAATTCATCGCTGCATTCCTACCTGATCCTTGCCTATGCCGAGGGCGACAAGGTCGCGATGAATGTCGGGTTCTATTATATGTCGAACGCCATCGGGCGTTTGACCGGAACGGTGCTTTCGGGGGTGGCGTATCTGTATGGCGGACTGGTCGGGTGTCTTGTGACATCAATCGCGTTTTTAACCCTTGCCTGGGTGATCAGTGCCGCGTTGCCATCGCGCTCAGCGACACCAACACACGGTTGATTGGAAAAAACTTCCTTCGCAGATGCGGGATAAATACCTGAAAAGACTCATAAAGCGAATTCATGAAACTTTAATCGCGCAAAAAGCCGTGACAAGACACTGCATATAGGGGTACGATTCCAATTAACGGTCAATAACTGGACCGCAGGAGGAGTTCCCGAGTGCCGCGAAAAAGCGTCTTAAACCGAGAATTTTCGCCCCCCGGATCGCACATGCAACATGCTGTGACCGGCGGAAACTCCTACCGCCACTTCCATCGCGAGATGAAAATTGAATGCGCGCCTTTCCATAACGGAATGGCGCGTTTTGCTTTTTTGGCCACTTTGTTGAGGTGATTGTCATGGGTAAGCGCGCAGCACGTCGTCGTAACCGTCCGCAGCAGTCTAATAACAATGTTCATGAACTGTTTGATGAAAACAATGCTGATTGGCACCCGCTTGGCGGGTCGGATCAGACCGGAACAGAACAGAAAGGACAACGCGATCAAAGCTACCGCCGCAACATCCGCCCGAAAAGTGAAAACCAGGCAGCCCTGATGGATGCCATCGACAATTACAATCTGGTCATGGCCCTTGGCCCGGCCGGCACCGGCAAGACCTATATCGCGGTTTCCAAGGCGGTCGAAGCCCTTGATAACGGCGATATCGCCCGCATCGTTCTGGCCCGCCCGGCCGTTGAAGCAGGGGAAAATATCGGCTTCCTGCCAGGCGATGTCGAAGCCAAAATGGCCCCGTATCTGCGCCCGCTTTATGATGCGCTCAATGATCGTCTGGGGGCCAAGCGCCTTAAGACTTATATCTCCGACGGCACAATCGAGATTGCACCGATCGGTTATATGCGGGGTCGCACACTCAACAACGCCTTTGTGGTGATCGACGAGGCGCAGAACTGCACATACGGACAGCTTAAGATGCTGGTCACCCGCCTTGGCTGGAACTCCACCATGATCCTGACCGGCGACCCGGACCAGACCGACCTTCTGCCGGAAATGTCGGGTCTTTCGGAGATGTCCGAACGTCTTGAAAATGTCGAGGATGTCGCCTGTGTCCAGCTGCGTGACAAGGACATCGTCCGTCACCCGCTGGTCGCAAGCATGTTGACCGTTCTTTAGGTTTCAACACAGCAAACTGCAAAAACACTGCATAAAACAAAGGCGGGCCCGAAAGGGTCCGCCATTTTTTGTGGTCATCTGTGAAACCGGCTGGCGCCTAGCGCCCCATGGCCGCGACTTCGCCGCCACTGTTATTGACCGGGATGTCGTGCTGCCCGGCACGTTTGGCACGACCGGTGTGCCAGAATTCCGGATCCTCGGTATAGCCGCTGAATTCATCAAGATGGATGTCTTCGGGCGGTTCGGGATGGATGGTGATATCGAGATCAGGATATTCGGCACGGATGCTGTCCATCACCTGATGACAGATGGTGTGCGATTCGCGCATCAGCATGCCGCCATCCATGATCAATTCGATCTCGGCAAAGCGATGCACGCCCGATGACCGGGTCCGCAGACGGTGGATACCGATGACATCGGGGTTTTTCATGGTCAGTTCGATGATGCGCTGGCTATCAGATTCGGGTAGTTCCGCATCCATCAAAACCTTGACCGAGGTCCGACCAACCTTGACCGCGGAATACAGCAGGAAGATCGCAACCAGTCCACCAATCGCCGGATCGGCCCAGGCAAGGCCCGACATCCCGCCAAACAGGGCAATCATCACCGCCAGATTGGACAGGATATCGCTGCTGTAATGAAGCGAGTCCGCCTCGACTGCGGCGGAGCCTGAAATCCGCACCGCCTTGCGTTGAAGCAAAACCAGGCCAATGGTCATGATCAGCGAAACGCCCATGATCCAAAGGCCTTCGACGGCAAAGGAAATCGGCATGGGTTCGGTGATGCGCGATGCCGCCTCTGCCAGAACCAGGATCGCAGCCCCAATCATGAAGGCAGACTGGAACAGACCGGCAAGCGGTTCTGCCTTGCCATGGCCAAACCGGTGATCGTAATCCGCCGGACGCCAGGCCGACCGCACCGCCATGAAGTTGATCACAGAGGTACCAACGTCAAGCATGCTATCAATCATCGAAGATAGAAGGCTGACGGAATCGGTCAGAAACCAGCCGACAGCCTTGATCAGGATCAGTGTCGCAGCAATGACAATGGAGGCCGTCGTTGCACGACGCGCCCAAGTCTCTTTCTGTGCTATGTCAATGACGGGACATTGACTCATCAGTTGTCAACCTCTGGCCTACCAATACGCTTACTGACCACCGTTTTATAGCCTGTTTGCGTACAATATGTAATGTCTATTGCCATATTTTCGCCCGTCCTAGGGCAGCAAATAGCGCATATTTGATATTCCGCAAGGTTTCCAAGCCTTTTTAAAGGGATTATATGTCGCATCCGGGCACATAATTGATACTGTAAAGCCTGCTAGGGACGAGAAACGATAATATGATTGTAGAGATCGGACATTACGCGCTGATACTGTCATTGGTGATGGCAGTGGCCCAATCCACCGTACCGTTTCTGGCGGCATCGCGGCGTGACGCCGCACTTCTGGCCGTCGCACCACGGTTGGCTTTGGCATGCTTTGCACTGGTCGCGGCGAGTTTCCTTGCGCTGACCTATGCCTATGTCAGTTCCGACTTCTCGGTCCTTAACGTTCTGGCTAACAGCCACACCTCCAAACCGATGATCTACAAGATCACCGGTGTTTGGGCCAATCACGAAGGATCGATGCTGCTTTGGGTGCTGATCCTGACCCTGTTTGGTGGCGCGGTTGCGGCATTTGGCCGCAATCTTCCGCCTACCCTGCTGGCCCGTGTGCTGGGTGTGATGGGGCTGATCGGGGCTGGCTTTATCCTGTTTATTGTTCTGACCTCGAACCCGTTTGAGCGCGTCTTGAACCCGCCGCTGGATGGGGAAGGCATGAACCCGCTGTTGCAGGACCCGGGCATCGCCATTCATCCGCCGTTCCTTTATCTCGGCTATGTCGGGTTTTCAGTCGCCTTTGCCTTTGCAGTCGCAGCCCTTATTGAAGGCCGGGTTGATCCGGCCTGGGCACGTTGGGTGCGCCCCTGGACACTGGCAGCCTGGGTCTTTTTGACCGCTGGCATCGGGCTTGGTTCCTGGTGGGCCTATTACGAGCTTGGCTGGGGCGGCTGGTGGTTCTGGGACCCGGTCGAAAACGCATCCTTCATGCCATGGCTTGCGGGGACTGCGCTTTTGCATTCGGCCATCGTAGTGGAAAAGCGTGACGCACTGAAAAGCTGGACCATCTTTCTGGCGATCCTGGCGTTTTCCTTCTCGCTTCTGGGGACGTTTCTTGTGCGGTCGGGTGCTCTGACCTCGGTGCATGCCTTTGCCACCGATCCGACGCGCGGGGTGTTTATCCTGTTCCTGCTGTTCATTGCGGTTGGCGGGTCGCTAACACTTTATGCCTGGCGGGCACCGACATTGAAGGGCGGCGGGCTGTTTCAGCCGATTTCGCGCGAAGGGGCGCTTATTTTTAACAATGTCCTTTTGTCGATTGCCGCCGCCATGGTGTTGCTCGGCACGCTTTATCCGTTGCTGCTTGAAACCCTGACTGGCGAGAAAATCTCGGTCGGGGCACCGTTCTTTAATGCGACCTTCGTTCCGATCATCACGCCGGTGATTGTCGCGATGGCTTTTGGGCCATTGATGCCGTGGAAACGTGCCGACCTTCTGGGCGTGTTTAACAAGCTCAAGATCGCCCTTGCGGTTGCCGCCGTTGTCGTGCTGGTGACACTTTGGCTTTCGGGTGGCCCGGCCTTTGCCCTGTTCGGGATGGGGCTTGCAGCCTGGCTGTTTGTCGGATCGATCCTTGAATGGTCGGGCCGGATCAAATTGTTCCGCGAGCCAATTGGCACCAGCCTGCGCCGCATGCGCAATCTGCCGCGCTCGGCCCACGGCACGATGCTGGCCCATGCCGGTGTGGCAATCGTGGTGGCCGGTATCACCGGATCACAGGCCTGGACCGAGGAAGCCGTTCAGTCACTTGCCGTCGGCGAAAGCACCGAACTTGCCGGGCATACCTTTATCCTGTCTGGCATCCGCGAATATCAGGGGCCGAACTATGCCGCCCGCGAAGCGGAAATCACCATCACCACACCGGGCGAACGCACCGTTGTCCTGACACCGGAAAAACGCGTCTATACGGTCGAAGGCATGCCAACCACCGAGGCCGGCATTCAATCAAGCTTCACCGGCGATATCTATGCCGTCATCGGCGATCAGGATGAAAGTGGCAAATGGATCACGCGGTTTTACGTCAAACCGCTGATCCCATGGATGTGGTTTGGCGGGCTTGTCATGGTGTTTGGCGGTTTGATGTCGCTTTCGGATCGTCGTTATCGCATCGGGGCACCAACCCGTTCCCACAAAACTGCCGCCAAAGCAGTGCCCGCAGAATAAGCCAAGGACAGGATACCTAAATAATGACCATCTGGATTGTTCTTGGCGCGATTACCCTGCTGCTTGCGGGGTTCATTCTGTGGCCGATTTTTGGCGGCAGTCGTAAAGCGGCGTCGGATGAGGCAAGCGATGCGCCGTCCGCATCGGAGCTTGAAGATGGCAGCCCGGAAAACGAGCTTTCGCGCGACCTTGCGGTTTATCGTGATCAGCTTTCCGAGATTGACCGTGATATTGAACGCGGGGTTCTAAGCGCCGAGCAGGCCGATGCGACGCGCACCGAAGTTCAGCGTCGTATTCTGGCGGCCGATCAGCGCATCAAAAAGCAACAGCCCACTGACACCATCGCGCAGACATCGGCAAACAAACCCGTCCGGGCCATTGCCGCCGGTTTTATTGTGCTGTTCATTGCAGGCGGGTTCGGGCTTTATCTTGATCTTGGCAATCCGACCATGCCAGACCGCCCGATCACCAGCCGCACCGATGAAATCAATGCCGTGCGCATGGCCCAGACCGCGGATGAAGACCGCCAGTCGGTGCTTAATCGTGCCGTTAGCGATCTGTCGCAAAGGCTTCTGGAAAATCCAGATGATCTGCGGGCTTGGGAATTGCTGGGTGCCAGCCTGATGGCGCTTGGCCGCCCGGAAGAAGCGCAAACCGCGTTTCTTGAAACCGTCAAACGGTCGGGACGCGACGGTGACTATCTGGCCATGTATGCCGAAAGCCTGATCCGCAGCAATAATGGCCAAATCAACACAGCAGCCCGTGGCGTGCTGCGCGAAGCCGAAAAAACCGACAGTACCGATCCGCGCATCCAGTTTTATCTTGGCCTTGCCGATGCACAGGAAGGCAATGTCGGTGCGGCGGTTGATCGCTGGATCGCGCTTGCCAATGGTGCCCCGGGCGATGCCCCGTGGTTGCCGATGGTGGTTGGCCGGATCAATGAAGCCGCCCTTGCCCAGGGGATCGACATTGAAGGACGCCTGAACATTGCCGAAAACAACTCCCCCGGCCCAAGTCAGGAAGACATCGCCGCCGCGCAGGAAATGACACCTGAAGAGCAGCAGCAAATGATCATGTCGATGGTCAATGGATTGGCCGAACGGCTGGAGGCTGAGCCGAACAATCCCGACGGGTGGGCCCGCCTGATGCAGGCCTATATGGTGCTGGGCCGGGAAGACGATGCCAAGGCGGCGTTCGAGAAGGCCAGCACGGTGTTTGCCGACCAGCCGGAGCTGATTGCCCGATTCGACTCGCTGGTACAAGAAATCGGCATCTCGGCGAACTGAGCAGGCATTTATCGGTAATATTGCCGATAAAAATTGTTTTGCAGAAACTCTTTTCCCTGCACTTTTGAACCATTATATCCCATACAGTCGGATAATATCTGCAACTTTACTGAAGTCTTATTGAATTGAACTTCGTGCTGAGGTATGAAATTAAGACTTAAGGATAGATAAGAAATACATCATATATGTGATTCCAAAGAATACCTTTCGATGGTGGGGGCCATCTTTTTCTTTAGGATCAAAATATTGACAGGCTCACAAAACAAAAGATCAGGGATGACCATGCGCACCAAAAGCTCATCCCTAAGGATAGCGGATCAGCATGCCGGATCAAAAGAACGGTTCAATAAACAACCTGTTGTTGATTGAAGATAATCCTGGTGATGCGCGCCTGGTGCGCGAAGCACTTCGGGAATTCAAACAACCGGTTGAATTGCATCACGTAAAGGATGCGATGACCGCACTGCAGTTTTTGCAGCAAGATGGTCCGTATCGCAATTCACCGCGCCCACGCCTGATTCTTCTGGATCTCAATATGCCGCGCAAGGATGGCCGCGAAATGTTGCGCGATATCCGCAATGATCCCAATTGCGCATCCATTCCGGTAATCGTTCTGACAACATCCGGTGCCGAGCACGACGTTGATCTGTGCTATGCCGCCGGGGCAAACTGTTATTTGCGCAAACCGGTTGATGTGACAGAATTCATCGAACTGATGAAAATGATCGAATCCTTCTGGCTGGGACTGGCGTTGACCCCCACGCCGTAACCCCCTGCCAGAGAGACTGCCGTGCGCCGCCCGACATCTCTGCTTTTGACATCCCGGCCCATCCCGACGAGCCTTAGGATTGCGCTGCGTGAATTGCGCAAGCCCGGTATCGGCATTGCCACCCTGTTTGCCACCCTTGTCTTTGCCGCGACCATTCTGGTCCTGACCGTCAGTCTGACCCAGTCGGTTCGCGATGGGTTGCGCCAGTCGGCACAACAGACCATCGGCGGGGATATCTCGCTGCGCCTGTTTCACCGGGCACCGAGGATTGATGAAATTGCTTTCCTTGAAACGCTTGGCACACTCAGCCTGACAATCGAACAAAGGGTGATGGTCCAGCCATCCGATAATCAAACGGCCGTACTTTCCGAACTGAAGGCGGTTGATGCCGCCTATCCGCTTTTTGGTCATCTGGCACTGTCGCCAGACATTCCCCTTTCGGAAGCCCTTGGCACCAGCGATGGCACTCCCGGCATTGTTGTTGGCCCCGAACTGGTTGAAGAGGGCGGGTACAGAGTTGGCGATACTCTTTATCTTGGGGGTCAGCCTTATCAGATCCGCGCGCGCATCGCCGCTGAGCCCGAACGCAAATTCAGGCTATTCTCGCTTGGTCCCCGCGTGATTGTCGGGCTCAACGCGTATCGCAACAGCCCACTTTTGGCACCGGGCAAGCAGGTTTATTGGTATTTGCGGATCAAACTGCCACCGAATAACACGCGATCGCCGGATCAGATTATTGCTGCCATCGAAGGCCGATTTCCAGATAGCGGATGGCGGATTGTCAGTGCCGCGGACGGCGTCCCCGGGCTCGAACGCATCGGGGATTTCGCATCTGCCTTCGTCAGCCTGATGGGAATTGCGATCTTTGCCATCGCGACAAGTGCCATCCGAAATGCCCTGACAGCCGACCTTGCCACGCGACGTCCGCGCTTTGCGACCCTGCGCAGTCTGGGCGCCCGGCCACAGGAAGTGGCCGCCAGCATTATCTGGCAAATGGGACTTATTACTGGCTTCGCCATCCTGATCGCGGTTGTTTTGACTGTAATCGCGGGCGCGGTGCTTGGTCCGTTGTTCGCCGAAATGATTGGCTTTGACGCAAGGCCAACTTTCGAGAATATCCCGCTGATTGCGGGCTTTGTTTTCGGCTTTGTTGCCCTTGTTTCTATCAACCCGATCCGCGACGCCAGCGGTGCTTCGCCGGCTTGCCTGTTTCGCCATCAGGATCAACGTGAAACGCAAAGCCCCTTAAAACGCCGTTGGACCAAGCTCATAATCATAGAGGCCCTCATTGCAGGCTGCTTGCTTGGCATTGCCGGTGCCCTGATTGACCTTGGCTGGCTTTCGCTTGTCTTGTTGGCGGTTCTTGTCGGCTGTCAGGTTCTTTTTGTCGGTCTCGGGCAGATAATCCGGGCCATCGCAGGAAGGTTATCAACGCGACATCGCCTTTCCCCCACCCTTCGTCTGGCATTGCGCAATATCGCCCGGCCATCTGCGCCGACCGTGACCATCACCGCGTCCTTTGGTCTGGCAATGGCATGTCTGACCGCGGTTATGCTGTTTGGCAGCTTGGCGGGTCAGCATTTGAAATCCGTCTTGCCGTCCCAGACCCCGGATGTAGTGTTTTTCGATATCCCACCCACAGAACAAGACGCCTTTCAGGCAGATGTCCTGGGCGCTGATGGTGTTCAAAGCATCACCCAGATGCCGTTTCTGCACGGTCGGGTCACGCATCTGAATGGCACGCCATTGACGCAGGCCCTAGTACCACGGCGCTATCACTGGTTCCTGCGCGGCGACCGGGGCATGTCATGGATGGATCGTCCGACAGCATACATGAGCCAAAGCACGCTTACAGATGGCCAGTGGTGGGCGCCAGAGAGCGTTAATGAAGGGCTGGCATCCATCGACGCCGGTGTCGCAAAGGCAATCGGTGCAGCGGTAGGGGACAGCCTGACGGTCAATATCATGGGAAAACCCCATAACGTCCGCATTGCCAATCTGCGTCAGATTGACTGGACCCGACTTGACCTTGATTTCCCGATTGTGCTGTCGCCAATGTCGCCGGCCTTTGACCATGGGGTGATCGGTGCTGTGCGGCTCAATGACACAATGGATGCAAGGGCGTCGATGGACCCGATCCCTGAGATTTATCGCAACATCCCGGTGATTTTCGTCAACGACGTGTTGGCAAAACTGACCCGCTTGTTTGACGGCGTTGTTGCAGGAATGCTCGCGATCACCTCACTTGCCACCCTTGGTGCGGTTCTGGTGATTATTTGCGGGCTGATCGCGCTGCGCCAGCGCCAGACTGAGACACTTGCCATGCTGCGTGCCCTTGGTATCCGGCCGCGTCAAATCACCCAAACCGGGGCGCTTGAAACCGGACTGATGGTTGCGATCAGTGGCCTGATCGGTCTGATGGCCGGCAGCGGGATTGCAATTATCGCAGCACAGGCCATCGGCACCATCGATCTCGCACAGGTCGTGACAATCGCGGGCCCCCTGATTGCAGCGGCTTTTGGCACAATCGTAGTGCTTGGGTTTGGTGGCGGCTGGATTTTGCAGGCCGCAAGTTTACGCGCACAGACGGGTTGGCGCGGCTAGGCCGAAACCCGGAAGCCCCAAGACGATCAAAAATCACGTCAGACAACAAAAAAGGCCGCCCCATCAGGACGGCCTTTTTTAAATGATTTTCTGAAAGCAGTGCTTAGTTGCTCAGGGCCTGGATCTGTGCACGGGCAATGTCGAGCGCACGCTCGGCATTGGCTTTGTCGTGTGCAGTCTCGGCAGACTTGAGAGCGGCCTGAGCCTCTTCAAGACGGGCCTGTGCTTCGTCAGCTTTCAAATCGGCAACCGGAACCGCTTCTTCTGCCAGAATGGTGCAACGCTCGGGATTAACCTCTGCAACACCGCCAGCAACGAAGATACGTTCGGAAACCTTACCACCTGCATAGATGTCGATGACACCCGGACGAATGGTCGAGATCATCGGCGAATGCTTGGGCAGAACACCAAAATTCCCGTCCGTGCCCGGAACAACGACCATCTCGACCGGCTCAGACTTGAGCAGGGCAGACGGTGAAACAAGTTCCAGTACAGTCGTATCAGTCATGACAATCCTCGCTCCTTAGCCGGAGGGGGACCAAAGCTGCCTTAGGCAGCTTCGGCCATCTTCTTGGCTTTTTCGATGGCTTCTTCGATGGTGCCGACCATGTAGAATGCCTGTTCCGGCATGTGGTCATATTCACCAGCGCAGATCGCTTTGAAAGCCTTGATGGTGTCTTCGAGCTGAACAAACACGCCCGGAGTACCGGTGAAGACTTCTGCAACGTGGAACGGCTGCGAAAGGAAACGCTGGATCTTACGGGCACGTGCCACGATCAGTTTGTCTTCTTCCGAAAGCTCGTCCATGCCGAGGATGGCGATGATGTCCTGCAGACCTTTGTAGGTCTGGAGAACACGCTGAACTTCACGAGCGGTCTCGTAGTGTTCCTGGCCAATAACGCCCGGATCCAGAGCACGCGAAGTGGAGTCGAGCGGGTCAACTGCCGGGTAGATGCCGAGCTCGGCAATCTGACGGTTCAGCGTGGTGGTTGCGTCAAGGTGAGCAAACGAGGTTGCCGGTGCCGGGTCAGTCAAGTCATCGGCCGGGACGTAAATTGCCTGGACCGAGGTAATGGAACCTTTTTTGGTCGAGGTAATACGTTCCTGCAGCGCACCCATGTCGGTTGCCAGCGTCGGCTGATAACCCACAGCAGACGGGATACGACCGAGAAGTGCCGACACTTCCGAACCAGCCTGGGTGAAGCGGAAGATGTTATCGACGAAGAACAGAACGTCCTGGCCTTCTTCATCACGGAAGTATTCCGCAAGGGTCAGACCGGTCAGAGCAACACGTGCACGGGCTCCCGGGGGTTCGTTCATCTGGCCATAAACCAGTGCGGCTTTGGATTCGCCTTCCGGGTTGATAACGCCCGATTCCATCATCTCGTGATAGAGGTCGTTACCTTCACGGGTACGTTCACCAACACCGGCGAAGACCGAGTAACCACCGTGGCCTTTTGCCACGTTGTTGATCAGTTCCATGATAAGGACGGTTTTACCAACGCCCGCACCACCGAACAGACCGATTTTACCACCCTTGGTGTACGGCGCGATAAGGTCGATAACCTTAATGCCGGTCACAAGGATTTCGGTTTCGGTGGACTGGTCGATGAAGTCCGGTGCTTCACGGTGGATCGGTGCGGTCTTGGTTGCAGTAACCGGACCACGCTCGTCAACCGGCTCACCGATAACGTTCAGAATACGACCAAGGGTTTCCGGACCAACCGGAACCGAGATCGCGTCACCGGTATCGATGACTTCCTGACCGCGCTGCAGACCTTCGGTGGTGTCCATTGCGATCGTACGGACCGCATTTTCACCAAGGTGCTGTGCAACTTCGAGAACCAGGCGCTGACCGTTGTTGTCAACATGCAGCGCGTTCAGAATGGGAGGCAGTTCGCCGTCGAATTTAACGTCGACGACGGCGCCCATTACCTGGGAAATTTTCCCCGCCTTCTTGTTCGCCATAGGTATTGTCTCCTGCTCGGACAAAGCTATCCGTTAACTTCCTGCGACCCGCTTACAAAGCCTCGGCGCCGGAAATGATTTCAATCAGTTCATTGGTGATCTGAGCCTGACGTGAGCGGTTGTACTGGATGCTCAGTCGGTCGATCATGTCGCCGGCATTGCGGGTTGCGTTATCCATCGCGGACATACGCGCGCCGTGTTCAGATGCACTGCTTTCAAGCATAGCACCGAAGATCTGGACGCCAACGTTACGCGGCAGCAAATCAGCCAGAATGGCTTCTTCGGACGGTTCGTAGTCATAAACCGCGGAAGAACCGGTTGCTTCTTCCTCGCCGTCAACTTCTTCACCCGCGAACGGGATCAGCTGCTGAGCGGTTGCCACCTGCGAAATCGCGGACACGAACTTGTTGTAGAAGATCGTGCAGACGTCGAATTCGCCTTCGTCATACAGCGCCAGAACCTTGTCTGCCACCTCGGTTGCCGAAGAGAAATCAATCCCCTTCTTGCCCTCGATGCCAGTATACCGGGCGACAATATTGTCACCAAATTCACGCTTGAGCGCATCTGAGCCCTT
>NZ_DGMR01000035.1:99155-107205 GCF_002388495.1 Thalassospira sp. UBA4513 | reverse complement strand
ACGAGCCGCTTTCACGATCGATGCGTTAAAACCACCGCAAAGGCCACGGTCTGCGGTGAAGACGACGAGCAGATGCACGTCATTCTTACCGGTACCGGCCAGAAGCTTTGGAGCCCCTTCATTGCTGCCGACGGCAGTTGCAAGACGGCCCAGCATCGTCCCCATGCGTTCCGCATAGGGACGGGCTGCTTCCGCTGCATCCTGTGCACGACGGAGCTTGGAGGCTGCCACCATCTTCATCGCCGAGGTAATCTTCCTCGTCGATTTGACGCTGGCAATGCGCGAGCGCAGATCCTTCAAACTAGCCATTGCGTTTCCTCCTTCGCCTAAGTTTCAGTCTTACGCGAAGGTTTTCGCGAACTTGTCGAGGAACGCTTTAAGCTTGGCTTCGCTGTCGTCAGACAGAACCTTCTCGGTGCGGATCGCATCGAGGATATCAGCGCCAGCCGAACGAATTTCGGACAGGTACTGTTCTTCGAAGGCGCGAACCTTGTTCACCGGAATGCTGTCGAGATAGCCTTTAACACCAGCGTAGATCACAACGACCTGCTCTTCGACCTTGAGCGGCGAGTACTGCGGCTGCTTGAGCAGCTCGGTCAGACGTGCGCCACGGGCCAGAAGTTTCTGGGTCGCCGGATCAAGATCCGATGCGAACTGTGCGAATGCTTCCATCTCACGATACTGAGCGAGTTCCAGCTTGATCGAGCCAGCAACCTGCTTCATCGCTTTGATCTGTGCGGACGAGCCAACACGCGAAACCGACAGACCAACGTTCACAGCCGGGCGTACGCCTTTGTAGAACAGGTCGGTTTCAAGGAAGATCTGACCGTCGGTGATCGAGATCACGTTGGTCGGAATAAACGCGGAAACGTCGTTACCCTGGGTTTCAATGACCGGAAGTGCGGTCAGCGAGCCAGCGCCGTTTTCGTCATTCATCTTCGCTGCACGTTCCAGCAGACGGGAGTGCAGATAGAAGACGTCACCCGGGAATGCTTCACGTCCCGGCGGGCGGCGAAGCAGCAGCGACATCTGACGATAAGCAACAGCCTGCTTGGACAGATCATCATAGAAGATGGTTGCGTGCATGCCGTTGTCACGGAAGTACTCACCCATTGCGCAAGCAACGAACGGTGCGATGAACTGCATCGGTGCCGGGTCGGATGCGGTCGCAGCAACAATGATGGTGTTTTCCATCGCGCCGCGCTCTTCAAGGACCTTAACAACCTGTGCAACGGTCGAACGTTTCTGACCAACTGCAACATAGATGGAGAACATCTTGTCGCTGTCGGATTTCGCTGCATCGTTCACCGGCTTCTGGTTCAGAATGGTGTCAACGATGATGGCGGTTTTACCGGTCTGACGGTCACCAATGATCAGCTCACGCTGGCCACGACCAATCGGGATCAGGGAGTCGATCGACTTGATACCGGTCTGTACCGGCTCATGAACCGATTTACGCGGGATGATGCCCGGTGCCTTGACGTCGGCAAGGCGACGTTCTTTGGCGCCCAGCTCGCCTTTGCCGTCGATCGGGTTACCCAGACCGTCAACAACGCGACCAAGAAGTTCTTTACCAACCGGAACGTCAACGATGGCGCCAGTACGTTTAACCTGGTCACCTTCCTTGATCGAACGGTCAGAACCGAAGATGACGACACCGACGTTGTCTTCTTCGAGGTTAAGGGCCATGCCCTTAATGCCACCCGGGAAGTCAACGAGTTCACCAGCCTGAACATTGTCCAGACCGTAAACACGGGCAATACCGTCACCTACGGACAGAACCTGACCGACTTCGGCAACTTCGGCTTCAGCACCAAAATTGGCAATCTGATCCTTGAGAATAGCGGAGATTTCCGCGGCGCGGATTTCCATCACGCAACCCCTTTCATAGCGAGCTCGAGCTTCTGCAGTTTAGTACGAAGCGAGGCATCAAAAACCCGGGAACCGACCTTGACGACAAGACCGCCAAGAACAGCCGGATCAACTTTAAGGTCCACTTTGACAGTGGCGCCGACAACTTCTTTGAGAGCGCCGGTAACGGCTTCGATTTGCTCTTTTTTCAGCTCGGAAGCCGAAGTCACCTGTGCGGTTACTTCGCCCTTGTGAGCCGAGAGCATGGAAAGGTAGGAATCGATAACAGCCGGCAGGGCAAACAGACGACGCTTCTGAGACAGAAGCCCAACGGTCTTCTTGGTCAACTCGGAAACGCCGAGTTTATCCAGAAGAGCCGCCATCGCCTTGGCCTGCACGTCCCGGGAAATCACGGGACTGCGGAGTACATTCCGGAGGTCATCGCTGTCTGCGATGGCCTGGTCGAGCAATTCAAGATCGCTTTTGACAGCATCAAGCTGGTTGGCCGAGTTGGCCAAGTCAAATAGTGCTGTGGCGTAGCGCCCTTGGAGCCCGGTCGCGGCAGTATTTTGGGACACCGGTGAAAGCCCTCAATTCTGGTTATGAGAACGACTCGGATACGTATAAAAAAATGATCCCCCGAAAGGGTTTCCTTCCGGGAAGCGAGCGTTTGGTATCACATGTCCTTTGAGTGGGCAACCCCCGCGCAAGCGCAATTGCGCCCTCTTTTCCATTCTTTGGCAAAGTTCGGCCAAAACACCCCGAAATCGCCCATTTTTAAGGCAGGCTTACAACTATTTAATAAGATGCCTCTGGTTGGGGATGGGGCCGCAAGGTTACTGAAATCCTGATTCAGCCGACGAATCCCCGAATTGCACAGAGTTGGTTTTTATCCTGAGTGCGATTATCGGGATAAACCGGTCGAAACTGTAACCAACTTCACACCTGACCGAGACTTGACGTGGCCTAGCAGAGCCATCTGGTTCCCCGATCATCGAGAGGTATCATCACATTAAATCAAGTGACGTCGATGGTTTCAGACGTGTGATCCCGTGCCATCGCCTTTTGACACCCAGGTTCTTGATCGATTGATCGCCATCTTGGCCTGCACTTCCTGATCAAGATCGAGGTCGAACTGATCTGCCAGCCGATACAGCAAAATCAGAACATCGGCGGCCTCTTTGCCGATCTCGCTGACGTCGCGATCCTGAACTGCTTCGCCAAGTTCCTGCATTTCCAGAAGGGCTCGGTCGACGAGTGATGCCGGATCACTGACCGCGCCGAATGTCTGCTCTGCCCAATCGCACATGCTGCGCTGATTTTCAGATGATTCGTTATTACTTTCACAAAGCATTATCAAATTAACTCCCTAAATATAATATGACAGCAGATGCACCTGCGCCGTTTCCAGTACAACAGGAACGACAATGAAGACGCCAACGGCACGAAAACAAAGCTTCCTTGAACTGGGAATTTGCCTTTGTGCAGCAGTGTGCCTGATCCTGTTATCGTGGAAAAGCCCTTCGGCCCGCACCCTTGTGATCGAGGGTCTTGAAGAAGCCCCGCTGAAATGGGTTGGCCATGAAGACCCCATGGGCATTGATATCGACATCATGACCGAGGTGCTGCGCACTATGGGAATCCGGGATTATGTGTTCCGTTTTGTCGATAATGGCAGCCGTTTGCTGCACAACGCCCGCAACGGCAACTCGGACATCGTCCTGACGCTTTCGATGAATGACGAGCGCGCCGAATTCCTGCGATATCCCAATGAGGCGCATCTGCTGCTGGACTGGCGATTTGCAATCCGGGCCGAGGACAAAGAAAAAATCCGGTTCGAGGAATTTTCCGATCTCGCACGGGTGCGGATCGGGGCGGCGGCCGACTATTCCTATACCAGCGCCTTCTGGAATTCCGGTCTTGATATCCAGACAGTGGCCCGCAGTGACCTGCTGATCCCGATGTTGCTGCAAAACCGGTTTGACGCCGTACCGGTCAATTACCTCAACACCATTTATGACAGTCTGCAGAATCGCTATCGCAACAAGATCGCCTTTCTGTATCCGCCACTGCGTCGTGCGCCCTATTATAATGTGTTCTCAAAGGCGTCCGATTATCCCGACAAGGAAGCGTTCCTGAGCCGGTATGACGAAATCATCCGCGAAATGCGCGAAGATGGCCGGTTGCTTCGTATCTTTGAAAGATACCTTGGACCGGACGGGTATGACTGGTGGCAGTCGCAATATTCGCAATGAGCGACACGACGCGAAGCAATCCCGACTACATAAAGCTGTAGGGGTCGATATCGACCTGCACACGCACACTGCCCGGTGTTTTGACCTTTGACAGCCAATCATGGATCAGTGCCTGCATCTTGACCGACTTGTCGGCACGGATCATGAAGCGGCGACGATAACGCCCGCGCAAAAGCGACAAAGGTGCGGGTGCCGGGCCCAGCACCATCAGGCCATCCCCGCGCGGCGCAACCCGGCCGATGCGCCATGCGGCCTCATCAACTTCGCTTTCCTTTTTGCCACTTATAATAAGGGCGGCCAGCCGACCATGTGGCGGCATGCCATGGGTCATACGTTGCGATAGCTCCACCTCGTTAAAGGCATCACGATCACCAGCGGCAATTGCCTTGATCACGCGGTTGGCCGGATCGGCTGTTTGCAGCATCACCGTTCCCGGTCGATCGCCACGGCCTGCGCGGCCCGCCACCTGGGTTAGCAATTGATAGCTGCGCTCGGCTGCACGTAAATCGCCGCCGGCCAAGCCAAGATCGGCGTCAACCACCCCAACAAGTGTCAGCATCGGGAAGTGATAGCCCTTGGCCAAAATCTGTGTGCCGATCAGGAGATCAACTTCGTGATTATGCACGCGATCAATCAGCTGTGCAGCGGCCTTGGGCCCCATGATGTTATCGGATGTCGCGACCTCGACCCGGATATCGGGGAAGGTTTCCACGGCCTCTTCATAAAGGCGTTCTACCCCCGGACCACAAGGGGCCAGCTTGCCCTCCGCGCCGCAGGACGGGCAGGCATCCGGGGCCTTGGCCTGATAGCCGCAATGATGGCATTGCAATTTGCCCCATGCCCGGTGCTCAACCAGCCAGGCTGTGCAGTTCGGGCACTGGAACCGATGGCCACAGGCCCGACACAGCGTAAGCGGTGCATAACCCCGCCGGTTCAAAAACAGCATCGCCTGTTCACCATTGGCAAAGGTTTCTGCCAGCCGTTTTTTCAGCGTCGGCGTGATCCAGCGATTGCGTTGAGGTTTGTCCTGGCGGATGTCGATGATCTCGACACTTGGCAACACCGCCACACCATGACGGCTGCCAAGTTGAACATGCTGATAGCGCCCGGCTTCAACATTGGCCAGGGTTTCAAGCGACGGGGTCGCAGACGCCAGCACGATGGGAATGTTGCCGAGATGCGCCCGTGTCACCGCCATGTCGCGGGCATGATACATCACGCCATCTTCCTGCTTGAACGCGTGTTCGTGTTCCTCGTCGACCACGATCAGGCCAAGATCATGATAGGGCAGGAAAAGGGCTGACCTGGCCCCGACAACCAGCTTGGCCGATCCATCGGCCACTGCGCGCCAGGTATCACGACGCCTGGCCTGCCCGACTTCGGAATGCCAAAGGGCGGGTTCAACACCGAACCGGTCGCGGAAACGTTGCAGCCACTGGGCCGAAAGTGCGATTTCCGGCAACAGGACCACAACCTGCTTGCCCTGTGCCAGTGCGGCACGGACCGGCTCAAAATAAACTTCTGTCTTGCCCGACCCGGTCACACCATCAAGTAGGGTGCAGGAAAAACCACCGTCATCAAGGCGTGCGCACAGCGCATCAGCGGCCTCGTTCTGTTCGGGCGACAAGTCCGGTCGCGGAATATCAAGATCAGGTGCCTCAAACGGCGATGGCGGGGTGACCATCAGGCGCTGCACAGCGCCAGCGTCGACCAGCCCCTTGATCACACTCGCCCCGGCACCGGTTTCGCGCAAGATATCGCCCTGCTCCATCGGTGGATGATCGGCCAAAAACGCCAGAACCCGTTTGCGCGGCGGCGTCATGCGCAAGCTTGCCGCGTCAAATTCCGGATTTAAGGTAAATCGAAAGATCGGTTTGGGGGCCTTAAGCGCGTCGGGCACGCTCATGGCCATGCGCAACACAGCCCCTTGCGGTGCCATGGTATAGGCCGATACCCAATCAATGAATTTGCGGGTGACATCCGCCATCGGCGGGGTTGGCAAAACACCGAAAATTTCGCGCAGCTTGGCGGGGTCAACATCGCCCTTGGCATCGCCCCAGACGACACCGCGCTGGGTTTGACGACCGAGGGGAATTTCAACGAAATCGCCGGGTGCGACAGAAACGCCTTCGGGTACCAGATAGTCATAAGGACCTGCCAAAGGCAGCGGCGGCAGGACGCTCACGGTCTGGGCGGTTACCTCAAAGGCCGGATCATTCGCAAACAAATTTCCAGAGGTGGCCTTTGCGGCACGCATATATTATAAACCCCGTGAGGTTGCCCATCAGACCGAGCCGTTTCAGGAACGCCAGACATATGGGCACAGAAACAAACGGTCCCACAGCAAGGATCTGGTTCCGTCATCAGATGATCCAGAACCTAGCAGCTAACCGCATCATTGAACAACAGGTCCTAAACAGGAATTCCAATGAAGTTTTTCATCGATACCGCTGACATCGACGCAATCCGCGAACTGGCCATGTCCGGCCTCGTGGACGGTGTCACCACCAACCCCTCGCTGGTAGCAAAGTCTGGCCGACCGTTTCTCGAACTGATCAAGGAAATTTGTGAAGTTGTTGACGGTCCGGTCAGCGCAGAAGTTGCTGCGACCGATTACGAAACCATGGTTGCCGAAGGCCGCAAGCTTGCCAAAATCGCCGACAATGTCGTCGTCAAGCTGCCGCTGACTGCTGATGGTCTCAAGGCTTGCCGTACCTTCACCGACGAAGGCATTCAGACCAACGTGACCCTTTGCTTCTCGGTTGGTCAGGCCATTCTGGCTGCCAAAGCAGGCGCGACCTATGTTTCGCCGTTCGTTGGCCGTCTGGATGATATTTCCTCGGATGGCATGCAACTGATTGCTGACATCGTTGATGTCTATGGCAACTACCCGAACTGGACCACCGAAGTCCTCGTGGCATCGGCACGTGGCCCGCAGCATGTTGTCGACTCGGCCCGCCTCGGTGCTGACGTTGTCACCATCCCGCCGCAGGTTCTGGGTCAGTTGACCAAACACCCGCTGACCGACAAGGGCCTTGAAGCGTTCCTCGCCGATTGGGAAAAAACCGGCCAGTCGATCCTCTGATTTTGGAGCACTGATCGCGACAGACATATAAAAACCCGGATCGCGCGCGGTTTTTAACATGCATTTAACCCGGCAGCCCGCATTGTGGCAGCCGGGTTTTTTGTTTCTCACTTTTCAAGCCGGAACCGATGGAAAAGACAGCTTTGCGCGCCGACGATGTGGCAGACTACCTTGCCGAACATCCTGAATTCTTCACTACGCGCCCGGACTTGCTTGAAAGTCTTGATTTGCCGATGCGCGAACTGGGCAATGGCGTTGCCGACATGCAGCAATATGTCGTTGCGCGCCTGCGCGATGAACGTGAAAAGCTGCGCGGTGCGACCAGCGAACTGATCAATATTTCCAAATCCAATCTCGAAACCCAAAGCCGCATTCACCGTGCGGTTCTGGCACTTTTGAATGCGCGCGGCTTTGAAACCTTTGTCGAAGCGCTTCAGGACCTGGTGCCAGAGCTTCTTGATCTTGATGCGATTGCGCTGTGCTTTGAAGAATGCAAAGAGGCCCCGGTGCCGAGTTGTGATGGCCGGGTGCGTCGCCTTGTTGTCGGTGCCGTTGATCAGGTTCTGGGTGACGAGCACGATGTCTGGCTGTTGCCCGATGACGCTGGTGACGAGGCGATCTTTGGCCCGAAGGCATCTGAAATCCGGTCTGCGGCAATTGTGCGCCTGGCACCGTTTTATGGCGATCCGGTCGGGCTTGTTGCCTTTGGCGTCAAGGAGCCGGATTATTTCAGCCCGGCACAGGCCAATGATCTGATCATGTTCCTGGCATCCGTTATCGAGTTTGGTGTGCGTCGATGGCTGACCCAAACGGTCTGACCGCCATCACCCTGCCACAGGATGTGCGCGACGCCATTGCC
>NZ_DGMR01000035.1:40139-99107 GCF_002388495.1 Thalassospira sp. UBA4513 | reverse complement strand
GATGTGCGCGACGCCATTGCCGACTGGCGTGGCTGGCTTGCCAATGAGCGTCGCGCGTCCAACCACACGACCGAAAACTATCTGGCCGATCTTTATGCCTTTCTGGGTTTCATCAAGGATCATCTCGGTGAAACACCGACGCTTAAGGATCTTTTGCGCCTGAATCCGCGCGATTTTCGAAGCTGGCTGGCGCGCCGCAGCATGGATGGCATGGCCAAGACGTCGACCGCGCGTGCGTTATCAAGCTTGCGCAATTTTTACCGATTTCTTGAACGATCCGGGCGCGGTCAAAACGCCGCCGTGCAGTCGATCCGCAACCCCCGCCTGCCGCAATCAACGCCCAAACCGCTGGCGCCAGATGATGCCATGGCGGTGCTGGAAAATGCTGATGCCTGGCAGGATGAGCCGTGGCTTGGCAAACGTAACCTCGCCCTTTTCACCCTTCTGTATGGTTGCGGCCTGCGTATTTCCGAGGCGCTTGATCTGAACGCCAATCAACGCCCGACCGGGGATTCGATGGTGATCACGGGGAAAGGCAACAAACAACGCCTTGTCCCGGTTTTGCCCATCGTGCGCGACGCGATCGAGGATTATGTCCGCACCTGCCCGTTTGCGCCCAATGGCGATGATCCCCTGTTTCTGGGCGCACGCGGAAATCGGCTTGTGGCACAAGTCGCCCAGCGTGAAATGCGCAAGGTCCGCGAACTTTTGAACCTGCCCGATACCGCCACCCCGCATGCACTGCGCCATTCGTTTGCGACGCACCTTTTGGCCGGAGGTGGTGATTTGCGCACCATTCAGGATTTGCTCGGCCACGCATCGCTTTCAACGACCCAGCGGTATACGGCCGTGGATACCGAACAATTGATGGCGGTCTATAACGGCACCCATCCGCGCGCCCGGCGCTAGCCCCCACCGCTAGAACACGCATCGGAACCGTTTTGCGCGCTCAGGCGTTGGATGCCCAGACACAGCTCCGCAAAAGAGATCCAGTGATGAAGCTATTTCGATCCCGCCGCTTTGACGCCAGTCCGCGCCATCGCCAGATTTACAGCGCCTATGAAATTGCCTATTCGGTCATCGACCTTTTGGCGGCTGTCCTGTTTATCGTTGGCAGCGTGTTGTTTCTTGATGATGCAACGGTCAAGGCCGGGACGTGGCTGTTTATCATCGGATCGGTGTTCTTTGCCGGTCGGCCGGCCGTGCGGCTTGCCCGTGAATTGCATCTGGCCGGACTGGGTGACGAGGGTCAACACGATAGGGCTGAACCGCGTTCTGCCCGCAACCGCGCCGGGTCTTGAAAATCTTTTCGCAAAATTTCGGTTCCTAGCGATCACCTTTCGCCATTAGACTGCGGGCAAACACCTGATATGCCCGGAGGAAAACCATGATATTGCGTTCGAGTGGCCCGTCGCCGTTTGGCCGGAAAGTCAAAATCGTTGCCAAAATGCTTGGCATTTATGACCAGCTGACGGTTGAAGATTCCAACACCAACGACCCGGCAGATACCCTGCGCCAGCAAAATCCGCTGGGTAAAATTCCGATCCTGATCCTTGAGGATGGTCGCAAGATTTTTGATAGCCGCGTGATCTGTGAATATCTTGATGCGCAGGTCGATGGCACCAGCCTGCATCCCACCGAAAGCGACGCACGGTGGGAGGCCCTTACCCTTCAGGCGCTGGGCGACGGCATTGTCGATGCATCCATTCTGCAGGTCTATGAAAGCCGGATGCGCCCGGAAGAAAAACGCCATGACGATTGGCTGTCCTATCAGGCGGACAAGGTCAAACGATCCCTTGATCATCTGAGTACCAATGCCCCGTCACTGGAAGGTGACCTGACGATTGGCCATGTCGCGATTGCCTGTGCGCTGGGCTATCTTGATCTGCGCTTTGAGGGCAAATGGCGCGAAAGCTATCCGACACTGGTCACATGGCTTGAAACCTTTGACGCACGCGTCCCGGCCTTTGAGGCCACCAAGTTTGTCGCCTGAGACTGGTGCCCCTTTGGCGCAATGCTGCTTGCGCCAAGGGGCAAAGCTTTTAAATCAAGTGCTTAGCCACTAAAAAACAACCCGGAGCCTTTTGCACAATGTCCCGTCTGAACAGCGTTATCCGCCGCCTTCAAGCCCAACGCGATTGCCTGAATGCGGCAGCAGAAATGATCAAGGATCAGGACGGCATCGTGCTTGAAGTCGGGCTTGGCAACGGGCGTACGTTTGATCACCTGCGCGAAATCATGCCGGACCGCGAGATTTTCGTCTTTGACCGGCAGATCGCCGCCCACCCGAAATGCATCCCCGATGATGAACATTTGTTCCTTGGCGATATCTTTGAAACCCTGCCGAAGGCAGTTGAACGTTTCAAAGGCACAGTCGCACTGGTCCACTCCGATGTCGGCACCGGGGACGAGGCGCTTAATGCCAAGATCGCGTCCTTTATCGGGTCAACCCTGCCCCCGGCATTGATCAAAGGTGCAATTGTTGCATCGGATCAGAAAATCGATGTGCCGGGCACGATTGCCGAACCACTGCCCGAAGGCGTTCCAAAAGATCGCTATTTCTTCCGTCGTTATCAGGGCTAATATCGCGCCCAGTTTTGGAATTGGCTCTGCACCCGCAGGGCCCTGTCAGCATCTTAGGAAATCGTGCCGTGGCCACCGCAAACGCCCCATCGCCCAGTGGAAGTCAATTGTCCGAAGCACAGGACTTTCTGGCCAAATATCCCGATGTCGAGGCCATCGACATCATCCTGACCGACTTTCACGGCATTGGCCGGGGCAAAACGATCCGCCGTCACGAACTAGAAGGCATCTATAAATCCGGGCGCGGCTTGCCGAGCTCCCTGTTCGGGCAGGATGTCAGTGGCGAGGATGTTGATGATTGCGGCCTCGTGCAAACTGGCGGCGGCGGCGATTGCCGTTGCTGGCCAGTGCCGGGTACGCTTGGCTATCTGCCCCATACCGGCCGCGGGCAGCTTTTGATTGCCATGTATGAAGAAGACGGCGCGCCGCATGACGTTGATCCGCGCAATGTTTTCGGCGCGCAGGTCAAACGGGCTGAAAATCTTGGCTTCTATCCGATGGGCGCGTTCGAACTTGAATTCTATCTGGTCGACCAAACCCCGGATGCCCAGGGCCTGTATCACCCGGCCTCCTATGCCATCACCAAACGGCGCAGCAAATTGCGCAACACCATGTCGGTCGATGAAATTGACGAGATGTCACCGCTTTTTGATGCGGTCTATGAAGGTGCCAAGCATCTGGACCTGACGCTGGAAACCCTGATTTCGGAGTATGGTCCGGGCCAGTATGAAATGACCATCCGCTATCGCGATCTGATGCGCGCAGCCGATGACGTCATCATCGCCAAACGCCTGATCCGCACCGTGGCACGGCGTTTTGGCAAGGAAGCTGTCTTTATGCCCAAGCCGTTCGGCAATGAAGCCGGATCGGGCATGCATTTGCATCTGTCGCTTGCAGGCCAAGACGGCAATAACCTGTTTGCCGATCAGGCGGATGGATCGCTAAGCCCCTTGATGCTCAATGCGATTGGCGGCATTCGCGGCACGATTGGCGAGACCATGTTGTTGCTGGCCCCGTTCATGAATTCATGGCGTCGCTTTGCATCGGCGATGTATTCGCCGGCATCTGATGACTGGGGTGTTGAAAACCGCACTGTGGCATTACGTGTGCCGGGCACACCCGGCAAAACGCGCCATTTCGAACACCGTATTGCCGGTGTCGACGCCAACCCGTATCTGGTCGCGGCTGTGACACTGGGTGCTGCCCTTGACGGGATCGAGGGCAAAATTGATCCGGGCAAACCATGTGAAGATGAAATCGGCGAAGCAAAGGCACCAAACAACCTGCCGCGTCATTGGCTTGAGGCGATTGATCAGTTTGCCGCATCTGATTTCAATAAACGCACGCTCGGGGATCGCTTCCACACCGCGTTCACGAAAATCAAACAGGCCGAATACGAACAGATGGCGCTGAAGGTGTCAGCGGCAGAGTGGGAGTATTACGGATTTTCCGTCTGACCCCCTATCTCCGGGGGCGGTGCCACAGTGATCAGTAACTTAGGTCCAAACCAAGGAAGTTGCTGAGTGCCAGGGTGATGCCACCGACGACCAGAAGTGCAAGCACGAAGACGCCGGTGATCTTGGCGCTGGCACGCAGGACCGCCTGTCTTCCGTACTTTTGACCTTGGTCGTAATGCCACTTGATGGCAAAGAACATCGCGGTCAGCAGTGCGACGACCTTGAACGTGCCAAAGGCGATCGGAACCCAATCCATAACAAAGACTTTCATTTGCAGCAGTTATGGATGTTATGGGCGCATCTTGGCTCAAGGCAAACTTCCCATTCTGCAACCCTGTCATGAAACAGCGGTTGGCCCTGAAAAGATCGGCTAATAAACTGGAATATCTGGGATTTTCAGATGAAAGTGCCGTCTGGTCAGATTGCTCTGACCAGGACTATCGGCAGCGTGCAGCGCTAGGAAGCGCGTTTGGCACGGTTGTTTGATTTGCGCGCCGAGAAAGCCACTTGCGGGCGGGCATCCATGGTTTTCTGATCGCGGAGATAAGCGACTTCAAGATCGCGGGGCTCGACACTGAGAACCCGTGAAGTGTCCGGGCGGTCCGAGTTCGTATTGAGGTGAATCTGCGTCGAAACCCACTGCCATGTCGGGTATGTCAGCTTTTCATCCTGGGTTTCTTCGGTAATCACCTTGTAGGATCCGGCCGGAAGGACTTCTGCAAGGCCACGCATGCTGAACGGACGTGTGAAATTCAGAATTCTCGAAATGGTACGATTGGTCAAAAAAGGCTCCTTGCGCCGGAATGCGCGTTGGACAGGCCAAACGATCGGGACCATTCCCGCCGTCGGATACTGACTCGGATTACAGACAGATCAAAGTTTTCGGATTAACAACGGACAAAAATGCCCGGGCCAATAAAATATTGGAAATTTGAGAATCAAAAAATATTTGCAGCATCAAGCATATGAATATTTTTGGTTAATTTACAACGTAATTATTTTTATTTATGCGATCAAGCAAAACTGCGAAATTTAATTCGTCGGTCAAAGACACCGGATTTATTTATTAATTCAGATAATTTCGTTCCATTTTCTGGCTCAGCAGCCGTCAGCCCCAATCAATATCGGACGTATACCGCCTATTCCTTGCCATCCCGTCGCAATGGCGATATTCAGGTTTCAAACTGTCATTAACTTGCAATGCCGGGCCCCGCGACTTATCTCCGGCTTGCAAACAGGCGAGATGAGACGACGCCATGAATGAAATGATCACCATTGCCGAGGCTTCTGCTGACGCAATGTCGGAAATGCAGATTGATCCCACCCTTGATCTGGAAGCTGAGATTCAGCGCCTGAAAAAGGAAAAGAACGCGATCATTCTGGCCCATTACTATCAGGATGGGGAAATTCAGGACCTTGCCGACTTTGTTGGCGATAGTCTGGATCTGTCGCGCAAGGCGGCGGAAACCGATGCCGATGTCATCGTGTTCTGTGGCGTGCGCTTCATGGCTGAGGTTGCCAAAATCCTCAGCCCGAACAAGACTGTTTTGCTGCCGGATTCCAAAGCGGGTTGCTCGCTCGAAGATTCTTGTCAGCCAGAACCGTTCCGCAAATTCCGCGAACAGCACCCTGATCACGTGTCGATCACCTATATCAACTGCTCGGCCGAGGTGAAGGCCGCGTCTGATATTATCGTGACCTCGTCGAATGCGGCCGAGATCATTGATCAGATCCCGCTCGACAAGCCGATCCTGTGGGCACCTGACCGCCATCTTGGTTCCTATCTTGCCAAGAAAACCGGTCGCGACATGACGCTTTGGAACGGCTCGTGCATCGTGCATGAACAGTTTTCCGAGCGTGAATTGATCCGCCTGAAAACCCAGAACCCCGATGCCAAGATCGCAGCCCACCCGGAATGCCATGACGGTATTCTCAAGCATGCCGATCATATCGGCTCGACCCGGGCCATTCTGGAATATGTGATTAACGGCCCGGATCAGAAATACCTGATCGCGACCGAACCGCACATCATCCACCAGATGGAAAAAGCAGCCCCGCACAAGGAATTCATTCCGGTGCCGGGTGCGGACGGGTCATGTGCGTGCAACAACTGCCCGTTCATGGAACTCAATACGCTTGAAAAGCTGTATCTGTGCCTGGTCAATAACGGCCCGCAGATTGTCATGCCCGAAGACCTGCGCGTCGCAGCGGTCAAGCCGCTTGAACGCATGCTGGAAATGTCAAAGAACATTCCGGTCAAAAAGGACGACGCGGCGTAAGCCAGCCAACCTCACAGCCCCGCAAACTTTGCGGGGCTGTTTGCCATCCCCCACCAGAATTCAAAGCAGCCCACCATCATGACCGTCCTGACCCAAGCCGAAATCGCGGAATTCATTGATCGTTCCTTTGCCGAGGATATCGGCACCGGTGACATCACATCGGACAATGTCATCCCCGCCGATGCACGCCTGCGCGTCGCGCTTGAAACGCGCGAGGATATCGTTGTGGCCGGGCTTGATATCGCCCTTGAATGTTTTCGCAAGCTGGTCCCGGATGCGAAGATCGAAAAGCACTGCGAAGATGGGGATGCGATTGCGGCCAAAGACGTTCTGGCCGTGGTCGAAGGCAATGCGCGCGGTATCCTGACGGCTGAACGCACAGCCCTTAATACGCTTCAACATCTGTCGGGCATTGCCACCACCACGCGCAGCTATGTCGCGGCGATGGGCGAAACAAACGCCAAACTGCTTGATACCCGCAAGACACTGCCGGGTTGGCGCAAACTGGAAAAATACGCGACCCGCATGGGCGGTGCGCAAAATCACCGCATGGGCCTTTATGACGGGGTGATGATCAAGGACAACCACATTGGCGTTGTCGGATCGATCACCAAATGCGTCGAGGCCGCCCGGGCTGCCAACCTGCCCAAGATCGAGGTTGAATGTGACACCCTTGATCAGGTTAAAGAAGCCACGGACGCTGGCGCAGACATCATCCTGCTCGATAACATGGGCCCGGATATGTTGCGCGAAGCGGTTGCCATTGTCGCTGGTCGCTGCAAGACTGAGGCATCCGGGGGTGTAAACCTTCAGACCATCGGTGCAATTGCCGCAACCGGGGTCGATTATGTTTCCGTCGGGCGGATTACCCAATCCGCACCGGCCGTTGATATCGGACTTGATGTCGCAATCCTGTGAGGCCACATGCGCGCAAGCAGTCATAGCACCACAGACCCCGCCTTGATCAAGGTGATCGAAACCGCCAACTGGATCTTGCGCGACGGCGAAAACATCCTGTCGGTCCGCAGCCACGGCCGTGACCGGTTCTATTTGCCCGGTGGCAAGATTGATCCCGGCGAAACCGCGCGCGAGGCCATCAAACGCGAAATCAAGGAAGAACTCGGCGTCGATCTGATCCCCAGCACGCTCCGCCAATTGGGCACGTTTGCCGGACAGGGCCACAACCTGCCCGAAGGGTCGATTGTGCGCATGACCTGCTTTACCGGCTATTATTGCGGAACCCTTGCGCCTGAACGCGAGATCGCCGAACTCAGATGGCTGTCGCCACGAGAACGCCACCTTATGGCCCCGATGGGGCAAAAGATCACCGCTGCCCTTTTCGATATTTAATCATCCGATCAACGCTATGTTGCCAACCGGCAGTACCTTGCGGTTGTGACCATCGCTCCAAATGTTCTTGTTATGTTCCATTCTTTTGTGGTAAGCATGACTTGCGGTTTTGCACAAAGGGATCAGAACATGACGCAGGACAAAGGGGCATTGTTTCGGGCGCTTCACGAAGAACCCGGTGCATTCATCATTCCCAATCCATGGGATATCGGAACTGCCAGAATTCTTGCCGCACTCGGTTTTCGCGCCTTGGCAACGACAAGTGCGGGCATGGCATTTTCCCTTGGCGTTGCAGAGGGCAAGACATCACCCGAAAATACGTTCAAGCATTGCCAGGCACTGGTTTCGGCCACACCACTTCCCGTCACGGCCGATCTTGAAAAAGGGATGGGCGATAGTCCGGAAAGCGCGGCTGAAACGATTTCGGTCGCAGCGTCAATCGGCCTGGCGGGCTGTTCGCTTGAAGATCACACAGGGGACCGGGCAAACCCGATCTATGATTTTTCGCTTGCTGTTGAACGCATTCAGGCTGCTGTCGAAGCCCGATCAGCCTTGCCCCATGATTTTGTCCTGACCGCACGGTGCGAGAACTTCCTGTGGGGACGCCCTGACCTTGACGACACGATCAAGCGCCTTCAGGCCTTTGAAAAGGCGGGGGCGGATGTTCTTTATGCGCCGGGCTTGTATGATCTTGAAACGATCCGCACGGTTTGCGCATCGCTGAGCAAACCGGTGAATGTCGTTATGGGCATGCCCGGAAACACGTTCAGCCTGACTGAACTGGCGGAGGCGGGCGCAAAAAGGATCAGCGTCGGATCAGCACTTGCCCGCCTTGCCTATGGCGCCTTTGTCAAAGCATCGCGTGAAATGATCGACACGGGCACATTCGGTTTTTCCGACCAGGCCATGGGCTTTGCCGAGCTTGAAGAATTTTTCACCGGACAAACCCACAAAGCCCAATAGAGACAGGCAGATTAAAACAGCAGACTGAACACACGCCCTAGCGCGGCGCATCCCCGTCAGGACTGCCGCCTGCATCGGGAATTTCACGGCCAGGCGCATCGCGATCGCGCGAAACATCCTTGGTCGCAGACGGCGGGGCAGCTTTTTGATCCGCTCCGCCATCGTCGGTGTTCGGGGATGTATCTTCTGCTTTGTCTTCTGACGTTTCGGGTTCCTCAGGCTCGGCCTTCTCGACCTTCTTTGGCGCCCCTTTGCCAGCGTCACGGATGGCATCGGTCAGCTTATCGATATCACGCAGGTTCAGGTCACGCTGCGGGAACGGAATTTCGATGCCCTCATCGCGGAAGCGCTGGACAAGTTCAAAGCGGATCGAGCTTGCCACCGCTATCACATCGCCAATATCGCGCAGGAAATAACGCAGTTCGAAATCAAGCGAACTGGCCCCGAAATCCATGAACACCACCTGCGGTGCCGGATAGGTCAAAATCTCGCGGCGCTTGTCGGCCATTTCCAACAGGATCTCGCGAACCTTGTCGACATCCGATCCGTAAGACACACCTATCTTGATGATGCCGCGGCCCGAACGCTCCTTAAGCGTCCAGTTCAGAACCCGGTTGGAAATCAGTTCGGAGTTCGGGATGACGACCGAAGACCGGTCAAAGGTTTCGATCTCGGTCGCGCGCACCCGGATGTCCTTTACAAACCCCTGATCGGCGCCGACGACAATCCAGTCGCCGACCTTGATCGGGCGTTCGACCAAAAGGATCAGGCCGGAGACAAAGTTGTTCACAATGCTTTGCATGCCAAAACCGATACCAACCGAAATGGCACCGGCGATGATGGCAAGGTTGGACAAGTCCAGCCCGGCGGCCGAAACCGCAAGCAAGATGGCAAGACAGATCCCGGCATAGCCAAAGATCGCCGAAACCGAATGTTGCAGCCCCTGATCAAGCTTGGTGTTGGGCAGCACCCGCGTGCTCAGCATGCGCTGGAAGAAGCGCATCACCGCCAGCACGATGACAAACATCAAGGCCGCCAGCATGATGGAGCGCAGCGAGAAATGAATGCCGCCGACCTGAATGCCGATAAAGGCCTGCTGAACCGCCAAAATAAGATCAGCCCAGGCAATGTCGGTAAAGATCATCACCGCGACCGGCACGGCGATGGAAAACATCACCACATCGATCAGAACCCGCAGCCAGAAATAAAGCGTTCCATGCACCGCATCGCTGACATTGCTGTCCTCACTGCTTTCCGGGCGCACCAAGTAGGTATGCATCAAAGCCCGGCAATAACCGCGCAGCAGCCAGTAACAGGTCAAAAACGCCAGCGCCATCATCAGGTTTTCAAGGATGAAGCGTGCCAGGGCGACATAGCCCAGCAACATCAGCACCGGCATCATGATCGCGATAACCTTAAGGCCACGGCGCGACCGGCGTTCGATCTTTGACCAGATTTCGTGACGGTCGCGTTCGTCATGTTGCCAGAACACCCCAAGCGAGCAGACAAACAGCAAAACCGAAATCACCAGCACGTTCGAGATGCTTTGCACAAGCGCGATATCAAGCGACGTTCCAAGGGTCGTCGCCCCTTGCAACAGCACCATGTCAAAGGCAAAAATCACTGCCACTGCCAGCGAACAGAACCCGACAACCCGCGCCCCCCTTGGCGTTGTACCCGAGCGTCGCAATGTGGGCGCAAACGGTGAATGCACACTGCGCACCGCGGCCCCGACAAACAACAGGAACAAGGCAGCCGCAAAGCATTGCAGAACAAAATCACCCATCGCACCGCTCAGAAGCGCATCGCGCGATTCAAGTATTCCATAGGCGATCAAAAGGGCGATGCCCGGCACCAAGGCGGTAAACAGGAACCGCGTTCCCGATATCAGTGATACGCGGTCTTCGTCAGGCACAGTGTTCCAACGTGCTGGCATATAGCGCAGCACGACCACCTCGCCACCAATCAGGGCGGCGATCACGATGAAGGTCAGGAAAACAAGGCCGGGGGCCACCTCGGACAGCTGATCGGCGACGTCCCCTTCGAGTTCAAGGTTGGAATAGCGTGCCTGCACCATGCTGGGCAGCTTGACGATTTCACGCCAGGCTTCAAACCAGACAACCGGATCAAACGGCACATCCACCCGGCCCAAAACACGCCGGGTAAAGCGTTCACGCGCCAAGCCAGACAACTGGTCAGACAGCTCGCTTGCGCGGAAATTGACCAGTTCAAGCTGTTTGAGCACACCGCCAACCCGCGCGATGTCCTGTCCGATCCGATCACGTTCACGGGCGACCTCGGGGACTTCTTCCTCGCCCTCTGCCGGGGGCTCGCCAAGTTTGCCAAGGGCGGCTTCAAACCGCTGCAGGCGTTCATCGGCCCGACCGCGCAGCTCGTTAATGGCAAGCTGGATGGTTTCGATCCGGTCGCGGCCATCGGAGATCACGCGCCCGGAAATTTCTTCGCCGGAAATCGATTCTTCAATCGCATCAAGCGTCGCTTCCCAGTCCGCAATACGGTTCTGTGCATTTTCCAGTTCGATCTTCTGCACAGAGTCAGGGCGCGGTTCGTTTGGTTGTGCCGCCAAACCGAAAGAGACCGTCATTGCAAACAGACAGATTGCAAGACTTGCGATTACCTGACGAACTGATGTCATGCCTGATGATCCATATTGATGCCCGAAGCGCTGCCCGGCTTCCGTTTCTTGAGTGTTTTTCGCGTTTTGTAAACAGGTTGGCCTGATACTTGGTCACAGAACCGAACCCTACACTGAGAACGGTAACGAATCATCTAACGTTTCGTTCCGTTGTCATTGTGACGTGATGATGACCCCATCCCTGACCTGCATGAACGCAGTCAGCCAAGGAGCCCTGCGATGAGCAAAACCGCGCTGATCAATGCCTTTGAAATTGCCCCGGATGGCACCGCACAACCGGTTGGATGGGACGCCCTGCAATCGGGCCTGCCGCCGATCGCAGAGGGAAATTATCTTTGGGTACATCTGGACTGGATGGGCGACGGGGTGCGCGACTGGCTGATCACGGTTGCCGGGATTGATGCGACCATCACCGATACGCTGTCGACCCGCGGCACGCGTCCGGCGGTGTTTTTCTATGATCCTGGCTATTCGCTTAACCTGCGCGGGGTGAACCTGAACGCGGAAAATGATCCGGCCGATATGATTTCGGTGCGTTTCTGGGTCACAAACAACATGGTAATCACGCTGCGCAACCAGCCGCTCAAGGCGTTTGATGACATGCGGGCCGCCATTGCCGACCACAAAGCCCCCAACAGCGTTGATGATTTCGTCCTGACCGTGGCCGAACGGCTTGCCTTTCGGGTCGAAAATGTCGTGCGCGGCATGGAAGAAGATGTCGAGGCGATCGAGGACGATCAGGAAACCGTGGCGGAGGGCAAAACCCTTGCGCTGCGCAAACGCGGATCGGACGTTCGCCATCGGCTGTCGCGCCTGCGCCGGCATCTGGGACCGCAACGCGATGCGCTGGCGCATTATGTCGAACAAAAACCGGTCTGGTCTGACAAGCGGTTCAAACGCCGCGCCCGCGCATTGACCGATAAAACCGTCCGTCTGGTCGAGGAATTTGATTCCCTGCGCGAACGCATTCAGATCGTGAATGAAAACCTGATGGCGCTCGAAAGCGAACAGATGAACCGCACGATGTACTGGCTTACCGTGATTGCCGGTCTGTTCCTGCCGATCAGTTTCGTCACCGGCCTTCTGGGCATCAATGTCGGCGGCGTTCCGGCAACTGACAGCCCGTATGGGTTCCTTGGGGTGTCGATCATTCTGGCGGTAATTACCGCCTTTGAAATCTGGCTGTTCAAGAAGATGCGCCTGATCTGATAGCAGCAATGCAAACCGTCTTGTTGCAATGCGATGCAACTTGGAGCTATGACAATCTCACAGTCCTAATTCCTTTCACTGCATTCGAGATTTGTTGATGACCGACGGCCCGCTTTCACGTTATCGCGCGAAAATCACCGCTGGTGAGCTGTCCCACGATCCGATGCAGGAACTCTGTGCGGAAAAACTCCAAAGCCTGAAAAACGCGCTGATCAACTACGAGCCGTCGACCGGCACAGGTGGCTGGCGCGAACGGTTTGGCCTGACCCGTAGGCGCGATGAACCGACCCCGCCGTCAGGACTTTACATTTACGGCGAGGTTGGTCGTGGCAAATCCATGTTGATGGATCTGTTCTATGAAACCATCGACATTGAAAAAAAGCGTCGCGTCCATTTCCATGACTTCATGCAGGATGTGCATGAACGCATGCACCGCTATCGCCAGACCAAGAAAAAGGACGATGCCGATCCGATCCCACCGATTGCTAAGGACCTTGCAAACGATGCCTGGTTGCTGTGCTTTGACGAGATGCAGGTAACCGACATCACCGATGCCATGATCCTCGGCCGTCTGTTTGAACAGTTGTTTGATCATGGGGTCGTGATTGTCACCACATCGAACCGTGTGCCGGATGACCTGTATAAGGATGGTCTGCAACGCCAGAACTTCCTGCCCTTCATCGACATGATCAAGCAGAAGCTTGATGTGCTGGAACTGGCGAGCCCGACCGATTACCGCATGCGCAATCTGACGGCCGCCGAGGTGTTCCTGTATCCGAGAACCCGCGAACAGGCATCCAAGCGGATTGACGAGATGTTTGCCACCCTGACCGAAGGCGCACGCGTCGCGCCCGACAGCCTGACCGTCAAGGGACGCAAGATCGAAATCAGTGCGGCTGGTGCCGGGGTCGCCAAGTTCAGCTTTGAAGAGCTTTGCACCCGTCCGCTGGGTCCGGGGGATTACATCGCGCTCGCGACGCATTTCCACACCATCGTCATCGACTTTATTCCGAAACTGCCGGACTCGCGCCGCGACTGGGCGAAACGGTTCGGTACCCTTGTTGATGCGATGTACGAACACAAAACCAAGCTGATCTGTGCGATTGAGTGTGACCCGACCGAGATCTACACCGACGGTGATTACTCATTCGAATTCCAGCGCACGGTGTCGCGCATGACCGAAATGCGCAGTCAGGAATATCTCGATATGGCGCACCTGACCTGACGGCTTTCAAACCGGCGGGACAGCTGATCAAAACGGTCTTTGTGATCGCAGTCGTGACATGCCTTTTTCTGATGCCCAGCGAGAGATAGCGCAGCCTGTGGAAAACGACTCCATACACGTCACTTTAAAATCGTCGCAATTATTCGCCATATGAGCGCTTATCATCGCGCGATTCTTGCGTTTGACGCAGGGGAAACGATGCTTCACGCAAAAATCGTCATATATTGGATTTCACGCCCCGTCCCGACCGCATGGCTGATGGCCGTTTCCTGCAATGCTGCGCCAGTGTAATCCTGTTCATACGCACGAATTCGCAGCAAAGGGGCGCACTGCCTTTCATTTAGGCAGGCCGCAATCGTAAACCAGCTTTGGTTTTGCTGCGCATTAGCCCATGTTCGCATCTGCAACGTGAATGGTTTTTAAGCGTTTAGACCATAGTTGCAATAAACCGCGAAGCGGCGGTTTTCCTCGTAAAAACAGTGGGGTTTCCCCTTGTCATTCGTGGCGATTCAGTTTACGACACTCGGTGTTTACGAACGATTATTTCGCGTTCGCAGGTTTAAATTTTCAATCGCGCTCCCAAGTTGAGTTTCGACCCCCAGGAAGCGCAATAGGGAAGAAGGTAACGGAATGGCCCGCAACAAGATCGCGCTCGTCGGTGCCGGCAATATTGGTGGCACGCTTGCTCACCTCGTCGGTCTCAAAGAGCTTGGCGACGTCGTCCTTTTCGACATCGTTGATGGCATGCCACAGGGCAAGTCGCTCGACATTGCTGAATCCTCCCCCGTCGACATGTTTGATGCCGACCTCAAGGGTACCAGTGACTACAAAGACATCGCAGGCGCTGATGTCGTCATCGTCACCGCCGGTGTTGCTCGCAAGCCGGGCATGAGCCGCGATGACCTGATTGGTATCAACACCAAAGTCATGACCCAGGTTGGTCAGGGCATCAAGGAACACGCTCCGAACGCGTTCGTCATCGTCATTACCAACCCGCTTGATGCGATGGTTTGGGTAATGCAGCAGGCAACCGGCTTCGATCCGAAGAAAGTTGTCGGCATGGCTGGCGTTCTGGACTCGGCCCGCTTCCGTTACTTCCTCGCAGAAGAATTCAACGTCTCGGTCAAAGACGTTACCGCCTTTGTCCTTGGCGGCCACGGCGATACCATGGTCCCGTCGATCCGTTATTCGACCGTTGCCGGTATCCCGGTTCCGGATCTGATCAAAATGGGCTGGACCACGCAGGAAAAGATCGACGAGATCGTGCAGCGCACCCGTGACGGTGGCGCCGAAATCGTTGCCCTGCTCAAAACCGGTTCTGCTTTCTACGCCCCGGCTGCTTCGGCAATCGCGATGGCGGAAAGCTACCTCAAAGACCAGAAGCGCGTCATGCCGGTTGCTGCTTATCTGAGCGGCGAATACGGTGTTGACGGTCTTTATGTTGGTGTCCCGGTTGTTCTGGGTGCCAACGGTGTAGAACGCATCGTCGAGATCAATCTTGATGAGTCCGAAAAAGCAAACTTCGACAATTCCGTGAACGCTGTTCGCGGCCTCGTCGAAGCTGCAAAGGGCATGCTCTAAGAACGCGAAACGGGCTGGTCAGTGACCGGCCCGTTTTTCAATCATTGTTGTTATTCAAACTTCAATGATCGCGGCCTCTTAACAAAGTCCCTCCCGCTCGTTACAGGGACATTGAAATCCAGATTTCTGACCCACCGGAAATCGTACGGAAGGCAAGAAAGCGACCGAACATGAATATTCATGAGTACCAGGCGAAAGAAATTCTTCGCAAATACGGTGTGACCGTGCCGAACGGCAAGGTTGCATATACCGCTCAGGAAGCCATCGAAGCTGCCCAGTCCCAGGCTGGCCCGGTTTACGTGGTAAAATCCCAGATCCATGCAGGTGGCCGCGGTAAAGGCACCTTCAAGGAAGCCAAGGCAGGTGACAAAGGCGGCGTTCGCGTCGTCAAGAGCCCGGAAGAAGTCGGCACCAATGCCGAACAGATGCTCGGCTCCACGCTGGTTACCCACCAGACCGGCCCGGATGGCAAAGAAGTCAAACGCGTTTACATCGAAGAAGGCTGCGATATCGCACGCGAACTGTATCTTTCGGTTCTCGTCGACCGCGCTTGCTCGCGCGTGATCTTCATGGCGTCGACCGAAGGCGGCATGGACATTGAAGAAGTTGCAGAAGCAACCCCGGAAAAGATCGTCACTGTCGAGATCGATCCGGCGGCGGGCTTCTCTGGCTTCCACGGTCGCAAACTGGCGTTTGCACTCGGCCTCGAAGGCAAGCAGGTTTCCAAAGCTGTCAAGTTCATGACCGCGATGTACCAGTGCTTCCTCGATACCGATGCTGCCATGGTTGAAATCAACCCGCTGGTTGTTACCGGTGACGGCGACATCATTGCGCTTGATTGCAAAATGAACTTCGACGACAACGCGCTGTTCCGTCATCCGGACATCGAAGAGCTGCGTGACGAAGACGAAGAAAACCCGGCCGAACTCGAAGCTGCAAAACACAGCCTCAACTACATCAAGCTCGATGGCACCATCGGCTGCATGGTCAACGGCGCTGGCCTTGCCATGGCAACCATGGACATCATCAAGCTTTATGGTGGCGCACCGGCTAACTTCCTTGACGTTGGTGGCGGCGCAACCAAAGAACGCGTGACCACCGCCTTCAAGCTGATCCTGTCGGATCCGAATGTCGAAGGCATCCTGGTCAACATCTTTGGTGGCATCATGCGTTGTGACGTGATTGCAGACGGCGTTGTGGCAGCAGCCCGCGAAGTCAGCCTGAACGTCCCGCTGGTCGTTCGCCTTGAAGGTACCAATGTCGAACTTGGCAAGAAGATCCTCGAAGAATCGGGTCTGCCGATTGTTTCGGCTGACAACCTTGCCGATGCCGCCGAGAAGGTGGTCAAAGCTGTGAAGGAGGCCGCGTAACTATGGCTGTTCTCGTCGATAAAAACACCAAAGTTATCTGCCAGGGTTTCACTGGTTCGCAGGGTACTTTCCACAGCGAACAGGCACTGGCATACGGCACCAAAATGGTTGGCGGTGTTACCCCGGGTAAAGGCGGCACCAAGCACCTTGACCTGCCGGTTTTCAACACTGTTGAAGAAGCGGTACATGTCACCGGCGCAAATGCCTCGGTTATTTATGTTCCGCCGCCCTTCGCAGCAGATGCAATCCTTGAAGCCATCGACGCCAAAGTCGAACTGGCTGTCTGCATCACCGAAGGTATTCCGGTTGCTGACATGGTCCGCGTCAAGCGCGCGCTCGACGGTTCGTCGACCCGCCTGATCGGCCCGAACTGCCCGGGTATCATTACCCCGGACGAATGCAAGATCGGCATCATGCCGGGTCACATTCACCGCCGCGGTAAAATCGGTATCGTTTCGCGTTCCGGTACGCTCACCTACGAAGCAGTTGCACAGACCACGGCCGCTGGCCTTGGTCAGTCGACCTGTATCGGTATCGGTGGTGACCCGGTCAACGGCACCAACTTCATCGACTGCCTCGACCTGTTCCTGAAGGATCCGGAAACCGAAGGCATCATCATGATCGGTGAAATCGGTGGCTCGGCCGAGGAAGAAGCATGTGAATTCCTGCAGGCTTCCAAAGTCAAGAAACCGGTTGCCGGCTTCATCGCCGGTGTTACCGCACCTCCGGGTAAACGCATGGGCCATGCCGGTGCGATCATTTCCGGTGGCAAAGGTACGGCCGATGCGAAAATGGAAGCCATGCGTAGTGCTGGCGTTCTTGTTGCCGATTCCCCGGCAAGCCTCGGCTCGACCATGCTGAAGGCTTTGAAGGGCTAATCTGGGTAGTCAGAGGAAAGGCAAGGGGGGGCGTGGTCCTTCTTGGGGACCATGCCTTCCAAGACCACAAATGAAACCTCAAGATCTCGACACGATTCTGAACGAGTCGAACGCAACCTACATCGCTGAACTTTATGCCCGGTATCTGGAAAGCCCGTCTGCGGTTGACCAGAGCTGGGCTGAGTTTTTTGACGGGTTGCAGGACGACGCCTCCGAAATCCTCGCAGAAATGCGCGGGCCGAGCTGGCAGCCACGGGAAACCAAGGTTGTTGGCGGCATGGAGGGATACGACGTCTCACAGGGGCACGCCGAACGCCCGGCCCAGATGGGCTATGCACCGGCACCTCATGCAGCACCCACGGCTGGTCAGGTAAATTCTGATGCCATCCGCGCTGCCGCCAATGATTCCATTCGCGCTCTGATGCTGATCCGCTCCTTCCGGGTACGCGGCCATCTTGAAGCGAACCTGGATCCGCTGGGCCTGGCACCGCGTGAACCGCATCCGGAACTTGATCCGAAGACCTATGGCTTTACCGAAGCCGACATGGATCGTCCGATCTTCATCGCCAATGTTCTTGGCCTTGAAACCGCGACCATCCGTCAGATCGTCTCGCTGGCACGCAAAACCTATTGCGGGTCGATCGGTATCGAATTCATGCATATCCAGGAACCTGAACAGAAATCCTGGATTCAGCAGCGTATCGAAAGCATCGGCAACCAGACGCAGTTCACCACCCGTGGCAAGGAAGCCATCCTTGAGCGCCTGATCGAAGCCGAAGGTTTCGAAAACTATCTTCACACCAAATATGTCGGCACCAAGCGTTTCGGTATTGATGGTGGCGAAGCCCTGATGCCGGCACTTGAACAGATCCTCAAACGTGGTAGCCAGCTTGGCATCCGCGAGGTTGTGTTCGGCATGCCGCACCGTGGTCGTCTCAACGTTCTTGCCAACGTCATGAGCAAGCCGTTCCAGGCGATCTTCTCGGAATTCATGGGCAACCCGTCCAAGCCGGACGACGTGATGGGCTCGGGTGACGTTAAATATCACCTTGGTACCTCCGCCGACCGCGAGTTTGACGGCAACGTTGTTCACCTGTCGCTGACGGCAAACCCGTCGCACCTCGAAGCAGTGAACACGGTTGTTCTTGGTAAGGTCCGCGCCAAGCAGGCCCAGCGCAAAGACACCAATCGCGAGCAGGTTATGGGTATCCTCCTGCACGGTGATGCGGCCTTTGCCGGTCAGGGTCTTGTGGCGGAAACCTTCGATCTGTCGCACCTCAAAGGCTACCGTACCGGTGGTACGATCCACTTTGTGGTCAACAACCAGATCGGTTTCACGACCAAACCGACCGACTCCCGTTCTTCGCCTTACTGCTCGGACATTGCCAAGGTCGTTCAGGCTCCGATCCTGCACGTCAATGGCGACGATCCCGAAGCTGTGGTTCATGCGGCCCGCATCGCGACCGAATTCCGTCAGGAATTCAAGCAGGACGTCGTTATCGACATGTTCTGCTATCGCCGCTTTGGCCACAACGAAAGCGACGAGCCGGCATTCACCCAGCCAAAGATGTACGACGTGATCGGCAAACACCCGACCACCAAAGACATCTATGCCCAGCAGCTGGTCAAGGAAGGTCTTCTGAGCGAAGAACGTATCAAGGAACTGGACAAGTCGTTCCAGGACTACCTTGATGAAGAGTTCAAGGCGTCCGAAAACTACCGTCCGAACAAAGCTGACTGGCTTGAAGGCAAATGGTCGGGTCTCGCATCCTCGCATGGTGAAGATGCTGACTGGATCGGTAAAACCGGCGTTGAAAACGACCTGCTGCAGGAAGTCGGTCGCGCACTTTCGACCCCGCCGAGTGACTTTGACATCAACCGCAAAATCCTTCGTCAGTTGAAGGCCAAAGCGAAGATGTTCGAAACCGGCGAAGGTATTGATTGGGCAACCGCCGAGGCCTTGGCATTCGGAACCCTGATGTGCGAAGGCACACCGGTTCGTCTGTCGGGTCAGGATTGCCAGCGTGGTACGTTCTCGCAGCGTCATGCCAAGCTGATCGATCAGACCACCGAGGCGAAATACACCCCGCTCAACAACATCCGTACCGGTCAGGCCGAGCTTGAAGTTCTCAACTCGCCCCTGTCCGAAGCAGGTGTTCTTGGCTTCGAATACGGCATCACCCTTGCAGAACCGCATTCGCTGGTTCTCTGGGAAGCCCAGTTCGGTGATTTTGCCAACGGTGCACAGGTCATCATTGACCAGTTCATCAGCTCGGGCGAAGCCAAATGGCTGCGCATGTCGGGTCTGGTAATGCTGCTGCCGCACGGTTACGAAGGCCAGGGTCCGGAACACAGTTCCGCACGCCTGGAACGTTACCTGCAGCTTTGTGGTGAAAATAACATGCAGGTGGCGAACTGCACGACGCCGGCAAACTATTACCACATCCTGCGCCGTCAGATCCGTCGCTCGTTCCGTAAGCCGCTGATCCTGATGACGCCGAAATCGCTTCTGCGTCACAAACAGTGCGTGTCGAACCTGTCCGACTTTGCGACGGGCACGACATTCCTGCCTGTGATCAGCGAAACCGCTAAGCTGGTTGACGACAAGAAGGTCAAACGCGTCGTTCTGTCGTCGGGCAAAGTCTATTACGATCTGCTTGCCGAACGCGAAAACCGTGGCATCGAAGATGTTGCGCTTGTGCGTGTCGAACAGCTTTATCCGTGGCCGGAAAAAGAACTGGCAACGGAACTGGCCAAATACCCGAATGCTGATGTCGTCTGGTGTCAGGAAGAATCGGAAAACATGGGTTCCTGGTTCTTCGTTGACCGCCGGATCGAGGCAACACTTGCCAGCATCAAGCACAAGGCAGGTCGTCCTGTTTATGTCGGTCGCGCAGCATCTGCTTCGCCGGCAACGGGCCTTCTGAAAGCCCACCTGCGCGAGCAGGCTGAGCTGGTCGACGCGGCACTTAGCGTAAAATAACTTTACCGGACGGGCGAGAAATCGCCCGTCCGCCACGTTCATTTAGATTTCATTCGTATGCTGGCAGACCCACACTGCCTGATTGAAAAAACGGTCGAGGAAAAAATGGCGACTGAAGTTAAAGTTCCCGCACTGGGCGAGTCTGTATCTGAAGCCACGGTGGCAAAATGGTACAAAAAAGTCGGTGACGCTGTTGCAGCCGATGAACCAATTGTCGAACTTGAGACCGACAAGGTCACCGTCGAAGTCAACTCCCCGGTTGCTGGCGCAATTGCCGAGCTGGTCGTTGGTGAAGGCGACGAAGTTGAAGTTGGCGCGCTGATCGCGCACATCAACGAAGGTGCCGAAGGCGCCGCTGCTTCTGATGAACCGGCCAAGGAAGAAGCCCCGGCCGCGAAAAAGGAAGAAGCTCCGGCCAAGAAAGAAGAGCCGAAAGCAGCCCCGGCTGCTGCACCGGCAGAAACGACCGCGTCAAACAGCGACCATCCGCTGGCACCGGCCGTTCGCAAACTGGTCGAAGACAAGAACCTTGATCCGTCCAAAATCCCGGCAACGGGCAAAGACGGCCGCCTGACCAAGGGCGACGTTCTGAACTTCCTCGAAGGCGGCGGATCTGCTTCGCGCGCTGCTGCCCCGGCTCCGAGCGCCCCGGCAGCACCGAAACCGGAACGTGAACTGCGTGACGGTGAAGAGCGTGTCAAAATGTCCAAGCTGCGCCAGACCATTGCGCGCCGCCTGAAAGAAGCCCAGAACACCGCGGCCATGCTGACCACTTATAACGAAGTGGACATGACCAACCTTCTGGCTTGCCGTAACAAGTACAAAGACGGTTTCGAGAAGAAACACGGTGTGAAGCTTGGCTTCATGTCCTTCTTCATCAAAGCCTGCACCACGGCGCTCAAAGAATGGCCGGCTGTCAATGCCGAGATCGATGGCAACAGCTTCATCTATAAAAACTACTGCGATATCGGCGTTGCCGTTGGTACCCCGCAGGGTCTGGTTGTTCCGGTCATCCGTTCGGCAGAGGAAAAAACCTTTGCGGATCTGGAAAGCACCATTGTCGATTTCGGCAAGCGTGCACGTGACGGCAAACTGGGCATGGATGAAATGACCGGTGGTTCCTTCACCATCTCCAACGGTGGTGTCTTCGGTTCCCTTCTGTCATCCCCGATCCTGAACGCGCCGCAGTCCGGTATTCTTGGCATGCACAAGACCCAGATGCGTCCGGTCGCAATCGACGGTAAAGTCGAAATTCGTCCGATGATGTATCTCGCCCTTTCCTATGACCACCGTATCATTGACGGCCGCGAAGCCGTTTCCTTCCTGGTACGCGTTAAGGAATGCATCGAGAACCCGGAACGCATCCTGCTCGATATCTGATCAGACAAAAGGATCAAAGAACTCATGAGTGAGAACTACGACGTTGTCGTGATCGGTGGCGGTCCTGGCGGTTATGTTTGCGCCATCCGCGCCGCACAGCTTGGCCTTAAAGTCGCCTGCGTTGAAAAACGCGGCGCACTTGGCGGTACCTGCCTCAATGTAGGCTGCATTCCGTCCAAGGCCCTGCTGCATTCCTCGCACCTGTTCGAAGAAGCGACCGAGCATTTCGATACCCACGGCATCGAAGTCTCCAAGCCGAAGGTCAACATCGAAAAGATGATGGCCCGCAAGGACAAGGTCGTTGACAGCAATGTCAAAGGCATCGAGTTCCTGTTCAAGAAGAACAAGGTTACCTATGTCAAAGGTGCCGGTGAAATCACCTCGCCGACCTCGGTCAAGGTTGCCCTTCTGGATGGCGGCGAAGAAACCCTGAATGCCAAGAACATCGTCATCGCGACGGGTTCGGAAGTCACCCCGCTGCCGGGTGTTGAAATTGACGAAGAAAAAATCGTCTCCTCGACCGGCGCACTGGTTCTTCCGAAAGTGCCGAAAAAGATGGTTGTCATCGGTGCGGGCGTGATCGGTCTGGAACTGGGTTCCGTCTGGCGTCGTCTGGGTGCCGAAGTCACCGTTGTTGAATATCTTGACCGCATTCTGCCGGGCATGGATGGCGAGCTGGTCAAACAGACCCAGCGCATCTTTGCCAAGCAGGGTCTTGAATTCAAACTCGGCCACAAGGTTACCGGTGCCAAGACAACCAAGTCTGGCGTGACCCTGACTGTTGAACCGTCCAAGGGCGGCGATGCAGAAGAACTCAAAGCCGATGTGGTTCTGGTGGCGATTGGTCGCCGTCCGTACACCAAGGGCCTTGGCCTGGACGCTGTCGGTGTTGAACTCGACGATCGTGGTCGTGTCAAAACCGACGAGCATTTCCAGACCAATGTTGGCGGCATCTTTGCGATTGGCGATACCATCGTCGGTCCGATGCTGGCCCACAAGGCTGAGGAAGACGGCGTTGCCCTGGCAGAAATGTTGGCGGGCGAAGAAGGCCATGTCGATTACGGCAAGGTCCCGGGTGTTGTTTACACCTGGCCGGAAGTTGCCGCTGTTGGCAAAACCGAAGAGCAGCTGAAGGAAGAAGGCGCAGACTACAAAGTCGGCAAATTCCCCTTCACCGCAAACGGTCGCGCCAAGGCAATGGAAAGCACCGAGGGCTTTGTCAAAATCATCGAAGACAAGAAAACGCACCGTGTTGTCGGCGCGCATATTGTCGGCCCGGCGGCGGGCGATTTGATTGCCGAAGTGGTTCTGGCGATGGAATACGGCGCTTCTGCCGAAGACATCGCGCGCACCTGCCACGCCCACCCTGCCCTTGGCGAGTCCGTCAAGGAAGCAGCGCTGGACGCGGACAAACGTGCAATCCACATGTAATTGATCAGTTCTCTGATCTGCAAACGGCCGTCCCATTCACTTGGGGCGGCCGTTTTGTTTTGGCCACCAGAAACGCCTAAGTGCCTACATTTTATGAAGTTTGTGGAATTGTCAGACTTTTGGCAGGTGACGCTGGGGGTCTTTGGGGATTAGTATGACAAAACCTGTTTACTGGCCCGGAGAATGAAAATGGTGCTGTCTGTTGGCGTTGTTGCCCACGACCGTCGCAAACGCGAAATGGCTGACTGGCTGGAAAAACACAAGGATGTATTCGCCAACATGCGCATCTTTGCCACCGGCACCACCGGTCGCGTATTGCAGGAACGGTTTACTGAACTGGATGTCCATCCGCTTAAAAGCGGCCCGTTTGGCGGCGATCAGCAATTGGGTTCGATGATTGCGCACGGCGAATTACAAGCCATGTTCTTTTTTACCGACCCAATGACACCCCAACCCCACGATGTCGATGTCCGCGCCCTGATCCGGCTGGCCAACATGTATGAAGTGCCGATTGCGTGCAATCAAAGCACGGCGGACCTTTTAATCAGCAATCCGAGGTTCGAGGAAATCTGCGAACAATATCGCAACCATTCCCCCGAACAGGTCTTTGCCGATTACAGCAACCGCAAGGTTTAGCCGCCACTCCAAACGGCCCAACAAGACGTTTTCTGCGCCGGAGCGCCCCACCCGCCATGCAGCTCGCCTATGATGTCATCGCCGCGATCTTTCCGATCTTTGCCGCCATTCTGGTTGGTGCGGCCTTAAAGCATTTCCTGATCAAAACCGCCGACATCTGGGCCGGGATTGATCGGCTGACCTATTACCTGTTGCTGCCATCGCTTCTGATCGTCGAGATTTATCGCGCCGATTTCTCCAGCGGCCATGCTGGCACCGCCGTCGGTGTCACACTTGCTGCGACACTTGGCCTTTCAGCTGCCCTGCTTTTGCTGCGTCCGGTGATCACGCATGACACGCCGCTTTTCACATCCATCTTTCAGGGCTCGGTGCGTTACAACAGTTATGTCCTGCTGGCGGTCGCCGATGCGCTTTACGGGGCAGAGGGATTGGCGCTTGCCATCATCTTTGTTGCGGTGATGGTGATCGCCACCAACATGCTGGGTGTTGTGGTACTCAGCGCCTTTAGCAGTGGCAAAAGCAACCTTAAGCGGATCATCGCAGGCGTTCTGAAAAACCCGATCATTATTGCCGCCGGGGCCGGCGCCATCCTGAATGTGAGTAATATTCACGTTCCGTTGCCAATTGAAAATACCGCCGCCCTGTTCAAGACAGCCGCCCTGCCGCTCAGCCTGCTTTCGGTCGGTGCGGGTTTACGCTTTGTCATGGATAAAAAGGCCGTGGGCGCGATTGCCCTTGCCACCACCATCAAGCTTGCGGTTTTGCCGGTTATTACCGGCGTCTGCCTGTATCTTGCCGGTGTCGATGGCATGGTTCTGGCGATGGGGGTTCTTTATGCCGGCATGCCGTGTGCGGGCAATGCCTATATCCTGGCGCGCCAACTCAATGGCGACCCGGAGGCAATGGCATCGATCATCACGCTGGAGACGTTACTCTCCGCCTTCAGCGTCGCTGTCATCGCCGGTATATTGAGCATCAATTGAACTTGCATGCGCGGCGTACTCGCCATCGTAACCGCATGCTTCGAGGCCTGCGCGCATCAATTCTGGCGGCGGGGCATCGACAATCACCGGGTCACGGTCGGCATGGAACGGAACGATGATCTGGCGCGATAGCAGCATCAGGGTCGGCGGCGCACCAAAGACCGGCGGTTCATCGCCACGGCCATAAAACGGATCACCGATCACCGGGTGCCCGACATGATCAAGATGCACACGCAACTGATGGGTCCGCCCGGTATGCGGGACAAGTTCCAGCCAGGTGATGTCCTTGCCATCGGCATCCTTGCCACGGCCCAGCACGGTATACTCGGTTTTTGACGGCTGACCATCTTCATGCACCAGCATCGTCCAGCCGCTTTCATCATTGATCTTGCCAATCGGCGCATCAATGAAGCCGTGATCCTCTTCCATCGCACCGCGGACCACCGCCCAATAGGACTTGCCGATTTTCTTTTCGGTAAACAGGCGGGTGATCTTTTTTGACGATTTTGGATGACGGCACAGCAACAGACAGCCCGCCGTATCACGGTCCAGACGGTGTGCAAGTGTCGGTTCAGGCTGAATGCCGAATTTCAGATCCGGCAGATAGGCATCAACATGAAAATAGGTTTTCGGCCCACCATGCGAAGCCAGCCCGGGCGGCTTGTTCAGAACAATGATGTTGGAGTCGCGGTGCAGAACATGCGCGATCAGGTCGTCTGCAATCGGATGGGGCATGGCGTGGCCTTTCATTTCGGGTCTTGGCCCGTGAGCCCCTGCTTACCCCATCAGACCTTTGCGGGCAATGATCATGACGTTTGATCCGCAGATCACGCCAGTGCGTAACAAGAAGGGAGTATTAGTTTTTCAACCTGGCTTTGGTACCAATCATGAAGACATCTATGGCATATCCGGTCAAATCGCTGTTTGGCGCCTGCGCCGTCGCGGGCGGTATCGCGCTGTCTTCCAATGCCTTTGCGGCCGACCCGCAATCATCAACGCAGCCCGACGCCACACCCGTTGAGCAAGCGCGCCTTTCCGAGGCGTTCGATGGCCCGGAAACGTGCCGCAAATTTGATGCGATCGAGCGCTATGGCAATGAGCTTCGCTTTCAAATCCGGCGCAATGACGCCCCGGTCGGGAGCCATGTTGTTCAGTTCAATCAGGGGCGTGACGGCCTGCAGGTGGTTGCCCAAAGCAATATCGATATCAGCTTTTTGGGGTTTAATGCCTATAGCTTTGACTATCGATCCGAAAGCCTTTGGCAAGGTGACCGCCTGGCGGCCCTTTCGGTGCGGGTAGATGATGATGGTGACAAGACCAAGGTGGTCGCCAAACCTGATGCGCAGGGCACACTCGTCGTCAGTGGCCCGGAGGGTGATCAGGCATTGCCAAACGGGATTTTCCCGACCGATCACTGGCATTGCGGTGTCTTGGGCAGCAAAGCGGTTCTTAATACCATTACCGGCAAGTCAAACGCGGTCGATATCAGCGCAAACGAGCCGGAAACGCTGCAAACAACCAACGGCACGTTACGCGCCACCCGTTTCACCTATGACGGCGAACTTGAAACCACCGCATGGTATGATGCCGACGGCCGTTGGGTCGGTCTTGCCTTCGCGGCACGCGACGGATCGCAGATCACATATCGTTGCATGAATTGCGCGACGCAAACCGCGCAAAAGGATGAGGAATGAAAAAGCAGTTCCAGACCATCTGGATTATCGGGGCGTCTTCAGGGATTGGTGCCGCATTGGCACGCAAACTCCATGAAAACCCGACATCCTCCGCGCAAAAAATCATCATTTCGGCCCGAAATTCCGACAAACTCGATGAACTTGCGGCAGAAATGCCGGGTTTAACCCCGGTTCCGGTCGATATTACCGATACAAATGCGGTGAATGGTGCGATTTCCAAGGTTGAAAAGCAATTTGGCCTGCCTGACCTGGTTGTTTTGGCGGCTGGTATTTATTCCCCGATGAAGCTGAGTGCGTTTTCGGCCGCCACCATCCGCAGTCACGTCGATACCAATTACATGGGCATCGTCAATTGTCTGGAGCCGCTTTTGAACAAGATGCGCGCACGCAAATCTGGCGAGATTGCCGTCATGGCATCGGTGGCAGGTTACCGCGGCCTGCCCAATGCCGCGGCCTATGGCCCGACAAAAGCCGCCCTGATCAATCTGTGTGAATCCCTGCATACCGAACTAAGCGGCAGCGGCGTTTTGCTGCGCGTGATCAATCCGGGGTTTGTTAAAACGCGGCTGACCGACAAGAACGATTTTGAAATGCCCTATCTGCTCGAACCGGAACAGGCTGCTGATTACATCTATCGCGGGCTTTGCGGCAGTGACAAATTCGAGATTGCCTTCCCGCCCCCATTTGTGCGGCAATTGAAGCTGACGCAAATTCTGCCGTATCCGATTTTCTTCAAACTGATGCGTAAGCTGCTCTGATCATGAACGACATCACCGACGCCAAGCACCAGTTGCTGGCAACTTACGCAGACTATTACGAGAAACTGTCGCTTGAGACTGTTGATCAGTTAAAGGAACTGGTGACGGACGATTTCGTCTTTTGCGACCCGTTCACGACCGTCAGGGGTCCTGACGATGTTTGTGCCTATCTGGCCAAGGCGTTTACCGATGCGGATCATCCGCGCTTTATCGTTACCCACCGTGCGATCGATCAGGATCGCGGATTTTTACGCTGGCGCTTTAGTGCACGGGTAAAGGTGATCGGCAACTGGGAATTTACCGGCATGTCAGAGGTGACGTTTAACGAAGATGGCACGCGCCTGGCATCGCATTTTGACCATTGGGATTCCGGCCAGAACTTCTATGCCAAAATCCCCGTACTGCAATGGTTTATTCAGCGGCTTGCGCGACGCGTTGGGTCTTTGTGAAAAACAGCGTTACTTCGCCGATCTCAAAGCCCCATTTCTTAACCCTTGCCCGGTTAACCAGAACCCCATCTGGCTGCAGGAACATCCAGTCGTCGAACGTCACCCGCCAGGCACCATCACCGACCTTAAGATCCATATCATAAGACCAGTTCAGCGCATTGCCGTACTGACTGCCAATCGCCTTGCCAACGATGTCGTCCGCAAGCCCTTCATAGCTGTGTTCGTCGGTTTTGCTGATCGTCCAGACACGGCGGTCTGTTTCGCCGTCGTCATAGATAAAGTCTTCTTCAAGTGTCAGAACACCATCCTCAACGGTTCCCGTTATTTCGACGGTGAACTGACGACGCAGGGTTCCGAAACGATCTTCGAAAATTCCCCAAGCCCGGCTGTCGCCTTCGAAATAGTCAAACACGTCGAAGCGGGGTTCTTTTTGCGCAAAATCCTGCGGTTTCATTGACCCACATCCGGCTAATAGTACCAAAACACACAGCGCCATGAAGTTCCGCAGCATCGATTTTCTCCTGTCCTGACAATCCCAAGATCAATCATTGCGGCGTGAAAGGCGCCGACGAATGGCAACCTGATGCGTGCTGTCCAACGGAAAGCGCCACATCATCCCGATTGCTCCTGCTTTCAATACGATGGGGATCACCGCATAGATCAAAACCAGCACAACCAATGCGCCAGTTTTTTCGTCTCCGCCGTCGGTCAGGCCAAATGCCCCCAATATCGGGAAGGCAATCCCGGCGGCAAGCGCCATGGCAAGCTTGTTGGTCATGTTCCAAAGGGCAAATAAAAGGCCGGTGCGTCGCACGCCAAACCGGTAACGATCCCAGTCATCGACATCTGCCTGAATGGCGGGTGGCAAAGCCAGATCCGCGCCCAGTGCCGCCCCGGTAACAAGGCATATGACCGCAAAGGCAGCAAAATCGCCGGCATCAAGGATCGGCACAAAGGCGAAGGCGACAATCGCCATCACCATGGCAAAACACCAGACGCGGTGCTTGCCAATGCGGCCGGCCATCACAACCCAAAGTGGAATGGCAATGATCGCCGCGGCGAAATAAAGCAGGATCAGGATATTTTCGCTGTCCTGATCAAGTTCGAGGTAATAGCGCACAAACAATGGAAAACACACGGCTGGCAATCCGGCCGCCAGACCATTGATCATCCACGCCGCAAGCAGGCGCATGAAAAGACCATTGTCACGCAGGCTTCGGGCGCCAAGGCGCAACATGGCCCAAAGATTTCCTCTGCCAAAGCTCGCTGGGCTTGTGCGTTTATGTTGCGCAACCGGATCGGGCACCTTCCAGACCAGAAGGGCGACAAATACAGCCCCCAGTGTCAGTGTCACGGTGGCAAGGGTTTGAATTTCGGCTGCGCGATCCGGCGCATTGATCAGTACCGGAATGGCCCCGGCCAATACAATCCCGATCAAGCCCGCCCCTTCACGGAGTGCGGTAAGCGTTGTGCGTTTTTTATAATCGCCCGAAAGGTCCGCCCCCCAGGCAAGATAGGGCACCTGAAACATCGTCCAGCCCAGAAACAGCACACTTGCCCAGATGAGGAGATATATCGCGCTCGGTTGGGATGGCGGACTGAATAGATACCAAAGCCCGATACCGGCAATCACCGCCCCGGCACCGGTCCAGATTTTGCGATTGCCGGTCTTGTCGGAAAGCCAACCAACCACGGGGTCGGTCAGCATATCGATCATCCGGACCAGCAACAAAACAACACCCGTGATCGCCAACCCAAGGCCAAGGTCATCGCCATAATAGCTTGGCAACAACACATAGGCCGGGATGGTCGGCACGGCTGCTGCCATCGCCGGAAGCGCATAGAGAACCGAAATACGGGTGGGGTATTCAGCCTGCCGCATTTTCGCGATGTTCGATCACGAACAGCCCGACATCGATGGAGCCCTGGTCAAATCCGGTTTCGCAGTAGGCAAGGTAGTATTCCCACATGCGTTTGAAACGCAGATCAAATCCCTGCTTGGCAATGCCATCCCAGGCATGCTGGAAGCTGCGCTGCCATTCGGCCAGTGTGCGGGCATAGGATTTGCCGAAAAATTCCGAATGACGCAGTTCAAGCCCGGCGGCATTGACGGCCGCCGACAGCGCGGTTGGCGATGGCAACATGCCGCCCGGGAAGATGTAACGTTGAATGAAATCCGCCCCGCGGCGATAGGTTTCAAACCGGTCATCATCAATCGTGATGATCTGCAGAACGGCCTTGCCACCCGGTTTCAGGCGTTTGCGGATCATCTCGAAATAGGTTGGCCAGTGTTCTTCACCCACGGCCTCGAACATTTCGATTGAGACGATCTTGTCGTACTGGCCTTCTTCATGGCGATAATCGCGCAGAACGATATCGGTTCGGTCGCTAAGTCCCTGCATCAAAAGGCGTTCACGTGCAAAAGCATGCTGTTCATTGGACAGGGTCAGACCGGTGACATTGCAACGATACTTGCCGGCTGCAAGTTCGGCAAAGCCGCCCCAGCCGCATCCGACTTCCAGCACATCTTCTCCTGATTTCAGGTCGGCAAGTTCGCAAATACGTTCGTATTTTGCAGATTGCGCCGCATCCAGGGTCATGTCGGGCGAGCTATACAGGCCCGATGAATAGGTCATGCTGGGGTCAAGCCAGGCGCGATAGAAATCATTGCCGAGGTCATAGTGATAGGCGATGTTGCGCTTTGATCCCTCAAGGGTATTGGCGTTGCGCAGATGTCCGATCCGCGCCACCGTACGTGCCAGAAATCCTGCGGCCAGACGGGCCCGCACGATCGTTTCATTGTGCATGGCAAAGTGCATCAGATGTGTCAGATCAGGGCTGCTCCAACTGCCGTCCATATAGGCCTCGGCAAAGGCAACATCCCCGCCCGTGGCCAGTTTGCGGATCGCCTGCCAGTCATGGATATGGATAGCCGCGCGCAGATTGGTTTCATGTTCGCCGGAAAAATGCAGGGTGTCGTCATCGGGCAAAACAATGGTCAAACGACCGTAATGTAGATGCGCCAGAACGCGCTTGAGCATCGCCTTTAGAAGGCTGCGGCTGCCGGTCATGCTGCCAAGCATCGGCAGAATGCGGTCACGCAGTGAAAAGGCGGAAACGGATGCATTACGATTGCGGTTTGGCATTGTTTTTATCTCTTCCCTGATTGGGCCGCTGCTGTCCCGGCTTCCAGCACATAGGTTACAGGCTGCTCTGGCGGTGCTGGTCGTTTATGGAATGTCATACCCTTGCGCCAAAGATGGAGCGCCTCCCAGTGGATACCTGCCACGACCTTCAGGGTCATCAGCGGGTATCGAATGAACGCTCCTAAAAGTTTACGGTCGGAAAGTTCGGTTCGATCACCAACAAAGGCAGCATTCAAAAACAGACCTTTTGCGTCGGTTTCGCGAATGGCAACCGCGACATTTTCATCGGGCATACGAATGCGGAAATGATAGTCCGCGACCATGTCGATAAAGGGTGAGACGTAAAAACCCTTCGCACAGGACTGGCGCAGCACGTTCTTGTCATCAAGTGCGCCTTCGCTGACCGGGATCAGGTAACTGTGCCGATCCCCGAAGGTGTTCGAGACCTCATACAGAACCGCGCCCACCGATCCGTCAGCACGATGGCAGAAATAAACCGAGAGCGGATTGAACACAAAACCGAGCAAGCGCGGATAGCACAATAACCGGATATTTTCCGCGCAATCACCAAGCGCATGATCACTCAGAATTGCCTCCAACCGGATGCGCAAATCGGAGGCGCCCCCGTCGGCGTGATCGCGGTCATGGAATGAAAACAGGTTAAAGCGATTGCGACTGAACAGTTTCAGCTTGGCGGCAAGGCCATCAATCTCGTCGAGATCAAGCAAAAAGGAAAACACCCGATAGCGCAGCTTGTGCTTTTTTGGACGCAAACGATGATGCGTGACCACCCCTTCAAACAGGGCCGATGCCGGTTTTGTCGCAACAGGACGTGTCATGCAGCCTCGCTTGATTGCGAACGGGCTGTTTCGCCAACATGGATACGGCCGCTTTCATTTTCGACATTCCACGGGCGTCGCACATTGCCAAGAGCCTCGGCCACCGCAAGGCCCGATTGAATGCCATCTTCGTGGAAGCCATAGCCAAAGTAACTGCCGCAGTACCAGATGTTATCCACCCCCTGGATCGACCAGAGTTGCTTTTGTGCTGCCATTGCGCCCGCATCAAACAGCGGATGATCATACAGGAAGGACCTGATCACACTGCCCTCTGCCGGATGGCGCGGCGGATTCAAGGTCACGAAAAGCGGCTGCTCCGGATCAAGATGCTGCAGACGGTTCATCCAGTAGGTCACGCAGACTTTCTGTTCACCATCATGATCTTCGGCCAGATAGTTCCAGCTTGACCAGACCTTCTCGGTCTTTGGCATCAGGCTGGCGTCATTGTGCAGGATCGCCAGATTGCGCTCGTATTTGAACGCCGAAAGCAGTTCGGCAGTGCGCGGGTCGGGTGTTTCCTGCAATGCCAGCGCCTGATCACCATGGCAGGCCAGAACGACGTGGTCATATTCTTCACGCTTGCCATAGCGGTCCTCGACAAACGCTCCACTAGAGGCGGTCTTGCCAACCTTGGCAATGGCGCGGTCAAGAACCACACCGCCAGAGATCTGTGCCGTCATGCGTTTCACATATTCACGTGATCCGCCAACCACGGTGCGCCATTGAGGACGATCCTTGATCTGCAGAAGCCCGTGGTTCTGACAGAACCGCACGAACGCCGCCAGCGGATAGGCCATCATGGTATCGACCGGTGTTGACCAGATGGCTGCCCCCATCGGAAGCAGATGGTCATTAATAAAGGATTTGGAATAGCCATTGTCGCGCAGGTAATCGCCAAGGCTGATATGCTCAGCCGTGCCATCTTCAAGGGCCGCCGGGGCCTCGCGATAGAACCGCAGGATATCGCGCACCATCTTCCAGAAGCGCGGGCGGAACAGGTTGCGTTTCTGGGCAAACAGGGCCGAAAGATCACCACCACCATATTCCAGACCGCCCTCATCCATTGAGGCCGCAAATGACATGTCTGTCGGGGTTGTTTCAACGCCCAGATGATCAAACAGCGCACACAGGTTGGGATAGCAGCGGGTGTTATAGACAATGAAACCGGTATCGACCGGGGTTTGCCCGGCATCAACCGTGTTGGAATGACCGCCTGCGCGATCATCCTTTTCATAAAGCGTCACGTTGTGTGACTGGCTCAGCAGCCAGGCAGCAGACAAGCCAGATATCCCAGACCCGACAACGGCGATATTGAGTTTTCCCGGGGTGACAATGTTCATATCGGCGCGGCCCGCTTACTGTTACTGTGTGACATTATTTATATGAGTACGCGGATCTGTAATTCGCGGATCACTCGGATTATTTTGGATTTGTTTGCCTGAACTGATTGTAAGTGTCTGGTAGGAAACATACATTTTTATTTGATCCGAATGAACGTGGCCGACGTAGGAATTGAATGATGAACACAATTCTGGCGCGGCCCCAACAGGGACCTGAAACAAAAATGAGCGGCACCACACCACGACGCACCGGGCCAGCTGATCCGGTCGAAGCGAAAAGATGTGCCGATTGGATTGTTTCCGTCGCAGCGACACGCGACCGGGAAGCATTTGCGCGATTGTTTGCGCATTTTGCCCCGCGCGTGAAAGCTTACATGTTCCGGTTTGGCGGTAATCCCGAGACCGCCGAGGAAATGGCACAGGAAGCAATGATGCAGGTTTGGCGCAAAGCGCACCTGTTTGATCCTGCGAAGGCAGCCGCCAGTACTTGGATTTTTACCATCGCCAGGAACCTTCGGATTGACCGGTTCCGGCAACGCAAACATATCGAGGTAGATGATTCCGATCCGACTTTGATTGTCGACGAAGATCCGCTGGCAGATGACGTAGTCAATCGTGACCAGGAGGCCGTCCTTGTCAAAGCCGCAATGGAAGAATTACCCGCCGACCAAAAGGTAGTTGTTGAATTGTCGTTTTTCGAAGATTGCTCACACAGTGAAATTGCCGAGCGTCTTGATATCCCGCTGGGAACTGTGAAGTCCCGTTTGCGGCTTGCGCTTGGCAAGTTGCGTGGCGGACTGGAAGGTGTCGCATGAACATTAAGCATCATCCAACCGATCAGACATTGATGGAATATGCCAGTGGTTCGCTGTCGCAAGCGATGGAGCTTCTGGTGGCAACCCACATGACCGTGTGCCCGCATTGCCGGGACAAGGTCAGTGGGTACGAAACCATGGGCGGTGCCGCGCTTGAAACCACGAACAGCATGTCGATGGCGGATCATTCGCTTGATCACGTTATGGCGATGCTTGAACGTGAAACAGCGAACGAAAACATCGTTGCGCAAGAATTGCCGTCATTGCGTCGTGTTGCGGTCGGTGAAAGCATTACCGGCAGTGCCATGAGCGCCCTGCCAAGGCCGCTTGCCGATTTGCTGCCCGACGATGTGACGTCGCTTGATGATATTCCGTGGAAATCGCTTGCACCGGGTGTGAAGCATTTCCAGCTGAAATCCATCGAAAGCAAGGGCACCGTGCGCCTGATGAAGATCGCCCCGGGTGTTTCGATCCCCGATCACGGGCACCATGGTCATGAAATGACCCTGTTGATCAAAGGATCCTACATCGACGAGATCGGTCGGTTCCGGGCCGGTGATGTGGCAGACCTTGATGATGATGTCGATCATCAACCGATTGCCGACACCGCCGAGGAATGCATCTGTTTGATCGCAACCGATGCACCGATGAAGTTCAATCGTTTGCTGCCGAAATTGCTGCAGCCGTTCTTTGGCATCTGATACCTGTTACCAATGCGTCCCAACGCATCGAGGCCCCGCTGGCATCATGCCTTCGGGGCCTCTTTTCTTTGCAGCGGGTCTATGCGGCGGGCACCAGCCAGCGCATCTGATGGTTTGCCGGTCCCGGCAGTTTGCAGGTTTTCGCAAGCCAGTTTCCGATATCGCCAAGTTGCTGATCAAACTGCCACGGCGGATTGATGACCAGAAGGCCCGTACCGCGCATGCGGCCCTTGGCACCACCCTGATCAGTGGCAAGTTCGGCACATAGAACGCCACCCGATGCCTTGATTGCAGCAAACGATTTGCGAAGGTCGGCATCAAACCCATCCAACAGGATCGGGTACCACAGCATGAAAGTCGCCGTTGGCCATTTTTCCCAGGCTTCGCGAATTGCATTGGCGGCCTTTTGATAATCCTGCTTCACATCATAGCTTGGATCCATCAGAACCAGTCCGCGGCGGATGGCGGGCGGCATCATGGCAACAACACCCTCATAGCCATCGCGTTTGTGCAGATGAATGCGCGCATCACGCTTGACCCGGTGATGAAGCATTTCATGTTCACGCGTATGAAGTTCCATCAGGACCAGTTCATCTTCGTCGCGCAGCATATCGCGGATGATAAACGGTGATCCCGGGTAAAACGGACCTTGGTAATCATCGCCTTCGCGTACCCCATAATCACGGCCCCTGGCCACCGGATCAAACGCGGCGACATAGTTTAAGAATTGCTGCAGCATTTCGGGTGCATTGGCACCGTCCTTGGCGCGGGCATAACCGTCTTTCCACTCGCCGGTTTTGGCGGCCTGTTCACTGCCAAGATCATACCAGCCCGATCCGGCATGGGTATCGATCACACAGAACGGCTTTTTCTTTTTGCGCAAATGTTCAAGGACCAGCCAAAGGGCGGCATGCTTGTGCATGTCGGCAAAATTCCCGGCATGAAAGCCGTGCAGGTAACTCAGCATGGCGGCTATCCTTTCTTCGGGCGCGAACGGTGGCGTGCAGGTTTATACCCGCCCTTGCGTTGACCTTTGCCCGCCTTTGCGCCTTCGCGCGCGATATTGGCTTTGTCGTCGGCATTGGGCGCATTGGTAATATCGGGCAACTGATTACGGCGCGGCGGTTTGGCCGATCCGGGCGATAGCCTGCGATGGGTGGCAGGCGGTGCATCGACCTCGATCACCTTCCATTCGCCGGGTGCGAGACCATCCAACGTCCAGTCCCCGATGGCATGCCGGATCAGGCGCAAGGTCGGAAAACCGACGGCGGCGGTCATGCGACGTACCTGGCGGTTCTTGCCCTCGGTAATGGTCAGTTCGATCCAGCTTGTCGGGATCGCCTTGCGATAGCGCACCGGCGGATCACGTTCCCAAAGCCCGGCCGGTTCATCAATCCGCCGGGCCTTGGCGGGCAAGGTCATACTGTCTTTAAGCTCTACTCCGCGGCGCAGGGCATCAAGTGCGGCGTCAGTTGGTTCGCCATCGACCTGCACCAGATAGGTTTTGGGTTTCTTGAATTTCGGATGGGCGATCTGGGCGTTCAGCGGCCCGTTATCGGTCAGAAGCAACAAACCCTCGCTATCGCGATCAAGCCTGCCGGCGGCATAAACGCCCGGCAAATCGATATAGTCGGCCAAGGTCGCCCGACCGTTTTCACGGTCGGTGAACTGGGTCAAAACACCATAGGGTTTGTTAAACAGGATCAGTTGCGCCATGGCGCGCATAAAACCAGCTTTGACGAGGCTGTCAACTCAGTTCAGCCCCTAATCGCGGATGAGATATTCCATGGTGGTGACCACGCGCACGGTCTTGTTGATCTGGTTGGCTTCCATCATGTTGGGTGCGCCATCGGCGGCCAGTATCTGAAACAGGCCCTGTGTCGCACGGCGTATACCGCCCAGCTCACCACCGGAATCCGCGGCAAATTGCTGGGCTGCTTCGCGGGCGTTGGCGGTGGCAGCCGCGATCATTTCCGGTTTGATGTCATTAAGACCGGTGAACAGATAACTCGGCCCCGGGTTATAGCCCTGCCCGCCCAGAACAACACCACCCTGCAACAATTTACCGATATCCTGTGACGCGGCAACCACCGCATCAACATCATCGGTGCGGACCTGGATGGTCTGATTGACGATATAGCGGCTTTCAATCGGCCCCGACCGATAGGACTGGGCAAGTTGATCGGTTACCTGAAGGTTTTGCAGCTCGGTCGCTTCGCGACCGATGCCGTGGCTGGCAAGAAATTCAAACAATGTGTTGGTATCGGCATCAATCTTGGCTTGTGCATTTTGCAGCACATCATCAGTCGCGACATAGGTAATCGGCCAGACGGCCTTGTCGGCCTTTACATCGCGTTCGGCCAGTCCCTTGACCGTGACATAGCGATCAAGTGCACGCATGTTTTCAATGCCGGTCCCGACCAGCCAGCCCGATGCGGCCAGCCCTCCGGCGACAACGATTGCCGCGACAACTTTGGCAAATCCCGATGATTGCGACATGATGCAGTTCCCCTGTCCGGTTTCGGGCGATATCGCAAACATGATATCACACTGTATGATTTTCATTGTATTGCGCTGAAAAACGGCGATTGCGGGGCAACTTGTGATGCGAACCGCCAATACCCGCACTCTGAAATCGAAATGCTTTGAATGCATTCAAAAACTATCGCATTCACCATTCGGGCGTGGTAAAACCCGGCCCAATCAATCATGCCAAATGCCACAAGAGGTCAACCATGCTGCGTTCTGAAATCAATGCCTGTATCGAGCATGCCAAGGAACTTTATGCATCCATTGCATTCAAACTGCCGGAATGGGCGCATTACAGCCCGGCACAATGGGAAGCCGAACCTGATCTGGCAAAATGGTGCCGAAACCATCAGATGGGCTGGGATGTCACCGATTACGGCGAAGGCAATTTTGAAAAGCGCGGCCTGATCCTGTTTTGCCTGCGCAACGGTATCCTGCGCCAGCCGGGTGAAGTGCCCTATGCCGAAAAAATCATGATCGTTGGCGAAAACCAGGAATGCCCGTGGCATTACCACAAGGTCAAAATGGAAGACATCATCGTGCGTGGTGGCGGCAATCTTGTGATCGAGCTGTGCAACCTGACCGAAGACGGCCAGATGGACCGCGAAAACGAAGTCCGTGTCCGCACTGACGGCAAACTCAATATCCTGCCCGCGGGTGGCAAGGTTGTTCTGGAACCGGGTCAAAGTGTGACCCTGCCACGTACGCTGATCCACCGCTTCTATGGCGAAGAGGGCAAAGGTCCGGTGATCGTCGGTGAAGTGTCGCAGGTCAATGACGATCTGACCGATAACTACTTCTTTGATTGCGATGCGCGCTTTACCAAGATCGAAGAAGACGTCGCACCGATCCACCCGCTGTGGAACGAACTGCCAAGCAGCTAAGCGACTGCAAATACCCGGATATAAGAAAGCCCTGCAGCAATTCTGCAGGGCTTTTTCGTATGTGACTTGAATTTCCTGAATTACTCAGCTGGTGGCAGGTCTTCCTTTTTGCCGAGAATCTGGGTGAATTCCGGCATGTCGCGCAGCGGTTCGAATTCTTCCTCGACCCAGGCGGGCTGGCGCATGGTATCAGACAATTCAACAGCACGTTGCAGGTCAGCAAGGGCGGCTTCCTTGAAACCAAGGCCGGCATTGGCACAGGCACGCTGATAGTAACCGTTGGCGTTTTCGGGGGCCTCGGCCAAAAGCCGATTACAAAGACTTAGCGCCCAGTCACGATCCCCGAGCTGCAAGGCAGCATCCGCCTTGTAGGCCATGACTTCCGGATCACCCGGTGCGAGTTCGAGGATCTTGTCATAGGTTTCGATCTTTGCCCGCGGATTGCTGAGCTGGTTGGCTTGCAGCCAAAGGGCATGAATGGTCTGGGTGCGTTCTATCTCGTGCTGATGCTCGTTGATCAGTTTGGATTTCAACAGCAGTTCGTTTTCAAGCGAGGTCAGACGCCCTTCGAATTCCTGCGACAAACGTTGCAGTTCGGTATTGGCCAGATTGCGCACGCTTGATTTCAATTCGCGCAGAGACTGCCATCCCAGCATGGTCAAAAGCGCACCGACGGCCGCCACGAAATAGAAGAAATAGGTCACGGTGTTCGATGAATAGGAAATCGCCTTGTCGATGGCCTCAAGCTGCCGGTTAACAACTTCGCGCAGCAATTCGGCGCGCATGCCCTGCATTTCCGTACGCAGGTTTTTCAACTCATCAAGTACATAGCGTTCCATCAGGGGCGGCATGTTGGACCGTTCCTCGGCAGACAGGGGACGGTAGTCGATCGACGGAACATCGGTCGTGCTGTCGGTGACCTGACCATTGACCGTCGTCTGGTCCGTTGAACCGCTGGTCTGGGCGTTTGCAACGTCACCTGACAAAACAAAACCCAACGCCACCACGACAGCAGCCATCAAAGCCGATAGTTTCTGCATCTTTTTATCCCGTTTTTCTTTTCCGGATCGAAGCCGTTTCCCGATGAAGGTAGCCTAGGGTCGAGACGTGAATAAACCGATAAAACTACAACCGCTGCGCTCTGTACGCGCATGTGGGAAAGCTGATATACTGCGTGTGCGAAATGCGCAGCCCAGACTTAAAGAAGTGCCTTTACATCCGACGATATCACTCCTTCAGGTTCCCAGGAATGCCTCAGCAAGAACAATACCGGCAGCGGTCATACGCGCTGTCGCGCGAAGCGCTGGAATTGATCAATGAATTGGGTTTGAGTGCAAACCCGATCAATTATGCTGTGTTCTTTGCCTATGTCGAAAAATCAAACGATGATCTTGTTGCGCTGATTGATATTCTGCGCGGCAACAAGCGTGCGTTGGATGATGTCAAATGCCACGAACTTTATCAGCGGTTTATCGAGCCCAGTCGGGCAGAGCTTCTGCGTGAAACCATTGCCCACGAGCTGCACCGGCAGGTTTCCGATCTGATTGATCGACTGGCAAAAGGCAATGACGTCATCAGCACTGCCGAACTCAGGGATGCTGCCCACGATCTTTTGGGGATAGGAAACCGGGCCAACGCACAACAAGCCGCAAAAGGCGTGAACGATGCCGATCCGGCGCCGGTCGAGGTCACCCAGTTGCTTCTTGATCTTGAGGAAATGAAACGCGAAGCCCATACAGACGGGCTCACCGGGATTGCCAATCGCAAGGCCTTTGACGAAAGCCTCCGCGACGCAGCAATGACAACGATGGAACGGGGTGAGCCCCTGAGCATCCTTTTGATCGACATTGATCATTTCAAACGGGTCAACGACAAACATGGTCATCAAGCTGGCGACCAAGTCATCAGGACATTGGCCAAGACCCTGCAGCAGAATGTCAAAGGACGCGACACCACCGCGCGCTATGGCGGTGAGGAGTTTGCCGTCGTTCTTCCGGCCACGACGCTTGCGGACGCCATGCGGGTCGCGGAAAACATTCGCGCATCAATCGAGTCTCTTCATGTGAGAAGTTTCAACCGCAACGAAGATCTGGGCCGAATCACGGCATCTGTCGGGGTTGCGACGTATCGGCTTGGTGAACCCCTGACCCGCGTGATAGATCGTGCCGACCAGGCGCTTTATCTTGCCAAGGCGAATGGTCGAAACTGTGTGATGAACCAGAATGACCTTCTGACCCAGCCGATCAATCGCGCAGAAAGCGCATAAGCGCCCCCATCACAATTGACCTGTTTTATCATGTGAAATCAAAAATCGCCTGGATCACGGGGGATTTGATGATTTAAATCAAACCTTTCGCATATGCGTTTGCATAGGATGTTGCCGAAACTTATGGCGACATAATTCTACTGCAGGCAATTGATGAGCGCGTACGGGTTTAATCACAGAACAGCTCAACAGCACAGCAACGCTGCCCACAAACTGATGGAAGAGTTGGGTGTGGTTTCGCATCCGGACAATTTCCAGCTATTTTTTACCTATGTCGCGCATACGAACTTCGATCTTTGCCGCACGATCGACATTCTGCGCAGCAACCATCGTGAATTTGACGAAGCACAGTGCGAAGAGCTCCATACCCGTTTCTTCAGCGACAAGTGCGAAAACGAAATCATCGAACGCATTTCAAACGACTTGCGCGCACAGTTGGGCAGCATCCTTGATACCGTGAACAAGGTCGGCGTCGACACCCGGAAATACAAAAAGGCGCTTGATCACTTTTGCTCCTATGTCGGGGACAAGAACCGCAACCTCAGTAATCTTGAACAGGCACTTCATACCCTTCTGGGTGCCACCCGCGAGATGGAGGGCGTCAACCGCAGCCTTGAAAGCCGGTTGACGAACAGTTCGTCGGAAATCAACCGTCTGCGCGAAGATATGGAAAATCTGAAACGCGAAGCCATGACCGACGGGCTGACCGGCATTGCCAATCGCAAGGCATTCGATATGCAACTGCGCGATGGCATGATGCATGCCATGGAAGACGGTCAACCGCTTTGCCTTTTGCTTCTTGATATTGATCACTTCAAAAAGTTCAACGACACCTATGGACATCAGGTCGGTGATCAGGTGATCCGGTTGATGGCGGAATCGCTGAAACGCAATATCAAAGGCCAGGATACTGCCGCGCGCTATGGCGGCGAGGAATTCGCAATCATCCTGCCAAGCACATCGCTTGGCAATGCCGTGTTGTTTGGCAACAAGCTGCGTCAATATATCGAAAGCCACAAGGTCGTGACCAAAAGCGGCAAGACGATCATCAGCAAGGCGACGGCGTCAATCGGGGTGGCTGAATTCCGGCCCGGCGAACCGGCCGCCAAACTGATCGAGCGGGCCGACAGGGCGCTTTACTTCGCCAAGGAAAACGGCCGCAATCAGGTTGCAAGCGAACAACAGATTGAACAATCCAAAACCACCAACAAACGCGGGGACTTAAAACCCCCGAGTTCCAGAGGCATTGCCGCCGAATAGGTATTTGCGCCACTGGCACTGACAAGGCCACGTTTTCCACGTATAAGCAGGTCCGAAATTCACATGAATGGGTCTGACGGGCTTGAAAAATATTGATGTTCTTGTCATCGGGGCGGGTGCGGCCGGCCTGATGTGCGCGATTGAAGCAGGAAAACGCGGAAGAACCGTCGTGGTGGTTGATCATTCGACCAAACCGGCGGAAAAAATTCGTATTTCCGGTGGTGGGCGCTGCAACTTTACCAATATCCATACCAGCCCGGAAAACTTCATTTCCGAAAACAAGCGGTTCTGTGTTTCAGCGCTTAAACGCTATACCCAGCAAGATTTCATTGATCTGGTGAACCGGCACAATATCGCCTGGCATGAAAAGACACTCGGCCAGCTTTTCTGCGATGAATCGTCCTTTCAGATCATCGATATGTTGCTTGATGAATGCGATGCCGCCGATGTGACGATCAAGCTAAATACCGAGATTTCCAACATCATCAAACGCGATGATGATGGCTTTGACGTCACCACGCGCACCGGCGCGCAATGGACCTGCTCATCGCTGGTTGTCGCATGTGGCGGCCTGTCGATCCCGAAAATCGGTGCTACCGGCTTTGGCTATCAGATCGCACGTCAGTTCGGCATTAATGTCATTCCGACCCGTGCCGCACTTGTGCCGTTTGTTTTTGATCCGGATCTGCGTGCACGTACTGGCGAACTTTCGGGCATATCCGTTGATGCCATCGTTCAATGTAACAAAAAGCAATTCCGCGAAGGATTGCTGTTCACCCACCGTGGCCTTTCCGGCCCGTCGATCCTGCAGATTTCATCCTATTGGAACGAGGGCGACAGCATTACGGTGAACCTCAACCCGGAAGAAGATGCGTTCGATCTTTTGAAAACCGCCAAGGGTGAAAACCCGAAACAGGCGGTTCACACGGTTCTGTCACGCATCTTGCCAAACCGCCTTGCCCAGATGATTGCGTCCACCCATGGCCTTGATCGCCCGATTGGAGAAACCGGTGACAAGGCACTGCGCAAATTGGCGATGGATGTCAATCAATGGGCCCTGACACCAAGCGGCACCGAGGGGTATCGAACGGCCGAGGTCACGGTTGGTGGGGTCGACACCAATGCCCTGTCATCGAAAACCATGGAAGCCCGTGATGTGCCCGGCCTTTATTTCATTGGCGAAGTGGTTGATGTCACGGGCCATCTTGGCGGCTTCAATTTCCAGTGGGCATGGTCATCGGGCTGGTCTGCCGGACAGGTGGTTTAAACTCCCTTCCGAACCCGCCTGATGCACTGATTGAATTCAGTGCGGGAACAAACAAGAAAACCAATCGTTTGAGTTGTAAGCGCGGTGCAGATACCGCAGCAACAAATGTGAGGTTGGAACATGCTTGAATATGGTGGAATTATCGGACTTCTCGTCCTGATTGCCGATATCTGGGCAATCGTGAATATCATGGGCAGCGGTGCAAGCACCGGTGCAAAAGTATTGTGGACAGTACTTGTTGTTGTCCTGCCGGTCCTTGGCCTGATTATCTGGTTCTTTGCTGGCCCGCGCAGCGGACGCGCGACCGCTTAAAACCGGTTAAATCATTTCCCTCAATGACGAAAAAGGCCGACAGGAAACTGTCGGCTTTTTTCGTGGTTCTAAACACCCGCAGCAAAAATCACCGCACCCCCAAGTGCAACCATCCCGATTCGTTGCCAAACAGGTCTGGGGGCGATCAGGCCATATGAAATGGCCGTCAAACCCACCGCGACCTTAATCCCGGCGATGATCGCCCAAACCGGATCGCTGCCAAGTTCAATCAGCGTGCTGTTGGCAATCATCGCCAGTGGCACGATATAAAGCCCGATACCAAGCGCCATTGCCGTTCCGGCGACCTTGAGCCAGTTTTCCTCGACCATGCCTGCGGCAATGAACACCGCCCCGCAAACCGGCGGCGTAATTGTCGATAAAAGCGCAAACCAGAACACAAACAGATGCGCCTGAAGCGGTTCAAGCCCGAGCTCTATCAACGCGGGCCCGGCAACCGAAACACAAATCACATAGGCCGCCGTGGTCGGAACTTCCATACCAAGGATCAGACAGGCGAGTGAGGTCAGCAAAAGCGCTGGCCACAACATGCCACCCGATCCGGAAATCAGTAGCGAGGTGATCTTCACACCAAGTCCGGTCAGGCCGAGAACGCCGATAACGATCGACGCGCACAAGATGATCGAACCGATCATTGCCACCTGACGTCCGGCATTAAGGCAGACATCGGCAAATCGTTGTTTGCTGCGCGGTAAATCAACCGTCAGATCCGCATCAAGCAACAGCAATGCTGCCCCCGCCAAAAGCGCCAGACAGGCGGCATATTGTGGTGTGTAACCACCGCCAAACATGCCCCAAAGCAAAATGGTAAATGGCACCAGGAAGAAGGCCGATGTGATTACAACCGAACGCAGGTTCGGGCGATCTTCCTTTGGCACACCGGGAAGGTCATAACGCATGGCAAAGGCATTGATGCCAACCCAGACGGCAAGGAAGTAAAGGACGGCCGGCAAGATGGCGGCAACCATGATATCGACATAAGGCTTGCCGGTAAGTTCCACCATGACAAACGCCCCTGCCCCCATCAGTGGTGGCATGATCTGCCCACCACTGGATGCCACGGCCTCAACCGCAGCCGCCAGACGTTTGGGGTAACCAAGCTTGGTCATGGCAGGCAGGGTGATTGCCCCGGTCGAGGCCACGTTCGCAGATGCAGACCCCGATATCGAGCCAAACAGCGCGGACGACACGACGGAAACCTTCGCCGCCCCGCCCTTAAGCCGACCGGCGGCCGCACCTGCGACATTCATAAATCCCTGACCGGCTTCGCCGCCATTCAGAACCGCCCCGAAAATAACGAAGATCGCCACGATATTGACCGACACGCCCGTCAGGCTGCCCCAAAGGCCGCCCTCTGCGATGGTCAGGGTGCCCAGCATGCTTTCAACTGGCAACCCGGCATGGCCAAACTCGCCCGGAATATATTGGCCAAACAGCGCATAAAGCAGTGCAATTGCCGCCACCGTCGGCAACGGCCAGCCAATTGCCCGACGTGCCATTTCAAGCACAATCAGCAATAACGCCGCTGCCAGCACGATCTGGCTATTTCCCATCAGGAAACCGTATTGGTCGCCAAGCGTCTGATGATTGGCAACGATCCAACCACACCCGATCAGACCAATCAGCGTCAGGATGATGCCAGAGATTTTCTGTGCGCGGGTTTTGGCAACAAAAATCAACGCCCAAGGCAGGGCAAGCGCCATATGGATCGGGCGGCTAACAAGATTGGGAACCAATCCTGAAAAAATCAGCCACAGGTGAAAGGCAATTGAAACGGCGCCAAGGGCGATCCAGAAGGGACGAGTGGTGGCTGACATAATCTAAATGGCTTGTTTGACAAGAAACGACCCGGCAAAACTGCCGGGCCTTGAACATGTTATCTGATCAGCACTTAGCGCTGATCGTCGCGGATGGAGAACCCGACTTCGTCATAGTAACGCAGTGCACCGGGATGCATTTTGCCCGTGATGTTGGCAAGCATTTCCGGGCTGACACCATTCCACCAAGAAGAGCTTTCACCCATTTTCGCCTTCTGCTCCCAGAAGGTTTTGGTCAGCGCATAGGCCGTATCGGCATCCATCTGGGTGGTGGCAAAGGCAACAACCGAAAGCGATGCGGTGGTGATGTCTTCTTCCTGACCGTTATAGGTCCCGGCCGGAATGACGGTTTTGTCACGCTTGGTCTCGGCAAGCTGGTCTTCGGACAGCGACAGAACAATGACATCGGTTCCTGCCGCGGCCTCGATCACGTTCGGCGCTGGCCAGGAGCCCGCGGTCACGAAACCATCGATCTGACCGTTTTTAAGGGCGGCAACCGCATTGGAAAGTTCGGCATCCGCCAGATCGACCTTGCCTTCAAGACCAAACAGCTGAAGATATTTTTCACCTTCGCGCGCGCCAAAGGATCCCTTGCCAAGCAGGATGGTCTTGCCCTCGAGATCGGCAAAGCTGGTCGCACCGGAATCAGCACGCATCACGAAATGCATGGTCAGCGACGGGATCGGGAACAGGGCGCGGACTTCGGCAAACTTTTCGGTCGGACGTCCGTCAAACGGGCCTTTGCCGTTCTGTGCCAGGCTTACGAGACCGGGCGGGGAGGTGAAGACATAATTGCCCGGACGCACCATGGCTTCCATGACGTTCTGAACCGAACCCTGGCTTTCCTCTACGGTGACGATGATATCACCATCGGTGCCGGTTTTCATTGCCTCGGCAAACTGGGCGGCCATCTGGTAATAGGATGACGCGGCCTTGGCCGATTTCAGGGTGACGCGGGTTTCAGCCTGCGCGGCATTCGCCACGGACAAGGCCATCATACCGGCGGCAATCACACCGAGTGTGCGCAAAATTTTCAAGGTTTCCTCCCCTTGTATGGTCGGTTCATCAGTTGGCTTGAATGCCGATTATCATCAATGAACCTGAAGTCTGGTGGCGAAACGCAAAATCCAACCCCGGATCGCGGGAATTTTGGCAAATTGCGTCTGATTTCGGTCCATAGAAAGCATCAACACCCCCAAGGTCAAGCTGCTTGTGCGATTTTCACCGAACAAAGCCTGCTTAGGCGCCAAGTAAAGCCGCTTTACACATATCAGTTGCGCGAAACCGGCACTATGCGCGTGGGCCAAGCGGGATTAAAGAAGGTTCATAATTTTTGCGGAACTTCTTGTGCGCCGTGGTGTTAAACACAAAATGCACTATTCCCCTTGTGTACCAAGGGCTTGTAAGGATTGACACGGTCGATCCCCTTGCCGCAGGGTGCCTGCCTGATTGAAACTCAAACGAGGATGCCATGCCGCGTTCGCCGGTCGCCCTTATTATTGCACTGTCTGCAACGCTGTTCGCCGCGTTTGCGCTGAATAGTGGGGCATCTCTGCAATCATCGCTGCTTGCACTGCGTGCATCCGCCGAGGGATTTGCGCCGGTCTATACCGGTATCATCATGGCATCCTATTATATCGGGTTCGTTGCCGGCATCATCTGGGGGGCGAGCCTTGTCAACCGGGTCGGCCACATCCGGACGTTTGCCGCACTGGCATCGGCCGCGTCGGCCATCACACTTTTACATGCCGTTCTGGTTGATCCGATTACCTGGTCGCTGTTTCGCATCATGACCGGCTTGTGCGTTTCGGGCCTGTATCTGGTGATTGAAAGCTGGCTGAACGCGCAGGCGGACAATACATCGCGCGGTGGGACGATTGCGATTTACATGACGGTTTCGCTTGGCGGGCTGGCGATTGGTCAGCTGTTGCTCAATGGTGCCCCAGTTAGCAGTTTCGAGCTGTTTACGGTGGCTTCTGTCCTGCTGTCGCTGTCGCTTGTTCCGCTTGCCCTGACCCGTCAGCCACCGCCGTCTGCGGTCAGCGGTGAACGCATGACATTCCGCCGTCTTTACAAGATTTCGCCGCTGGGCTTCGTTGCCGCATCGGGTGCAGGTGTGCTTTCGGGGGCGGTTTATGGTGTCGGGCCGGTTTTCGCGGCTGACCTCGGACTTGCGACCAATGAGATCGCCTATTTCATGTTCTTCGTCATTCTGGGCGGCATGATCATGCAATTTCCGATCGGCAAGATTTCGGACATGGTGCCGCGCCAATATGTGATGATTTTCGTTCTGACCGGGCTTGCGATCTGTGGATTTTTCCCGCTGGTTGCGCCGGATCTTGTCCGCGACAATCTGACAGTCTGGGGCGGGATCACGGGCGTGTTCATCATGCCGGTTTACGGCCTGGCTGTGGCCTATGTGAATGACTATCTTGAGCCGGAGGATATTGTTCCTGCGTCTGGTGGTCTTCTGATCATTTATGGCGGGTCTGCTGCGTTTGGTCCAATTCTGGGATCCAGTGCAATCGGTTATTTCGGCCCATGGGCCTTGCCGGTCCTGTTTTCAATCGTTGGCATTTGCGTTGCGAGCTTTGCAACGTACCGCGCTGGCTTTGGCCGTCGTATCTCGATCGAGGAACAGGGTCAGTTCGTTGCCGTGCCCCGCACCACGCCAATGGCGTTTGAGCTGTCACCGATTACGGACGACATCAGTCTCAATGACGAAGACGACAGCAAAGAGCCAGATAATGAAACAAAACCAATGGACCCCCATGATCTGCAAGATGTGCTGACCCCGGATGGCACGGCACATCCCGACGACATTGGACAGGTGCCACCAGCAGACAGCGACGGCACGACAGATCCGAATGCAGACAAGAAGATGTGAATGTCTGTCGATTGGGGCAGAATGATCAGGCTTCCATAATGCGGAAAACATCCCGCAATTTTGAAACCGGCTGTGGACCCGGGCCTGCTTCAACCCATATGTTGTGAACCAACGATAGGCGAGTTGCCTTTGCCGCGCTTTATGTGTTCGTCGGCAAAGCCATATTAATCGCCCGAAACAGTTCCAAGTCTGGTGAGAGAAAACATGACCCAACGCATCCAAGAAGGCGGACTTCAGATTGCAAAAGTGCTGCACGATCTGGTGGCCAACGAAGTCATTCCGGGAACCGGGATCAGTTCCGATCAGTTCTGGGCATCCTTTGAAAAGCTCGTCACTGAACTTGGACCACGCAACAAGGCGCTGCTGGCAAAGCGCGATGAATTGCAGGCCAAGATCGACCACTGGCATCTGTCGCGTCAAGACCAGCCACGCGACCCGGCTGCCTACAAGGAATTCCTGACCGAGATCGGTTATCTGCTGCCAGAAGGCGATGATTTCTATATCACCACCACCCATGTCGATCCGGAGATTGGCCGGGTGGCGGGTCCGCAGCTTGTCGTGCCGGTGATGAATGCGCGTTATGCGCTTAATGCGGCCAATGCGCGCTGGGGCAGCCTGTATGATGCGCTGTATGGCACCGATGTCATCGACGAAGCCGACGGCAAGGAAAAGACCAAGTCATTCAATCCGAAACGCGGTGCTGCGGTTGTGGCTTATGCCGCGAACTTCCTTGATGAAGCCGCCCCGCTTGCAACCGGCAAACATGCCGATGCCACAAAATACGAAGTGCGCGAAGACGCATCAGGCTGGTGGACGCTGGTTGTCACCCTGTCTGATGGCAGCGAAACCGCACTTGAGCTGCCCTCCCAGTTCATCGGGTATAACGAAAAGGACGGCAAGCTGACCGATGTCTTGCTGCGCCGTCATAGCCTACATATCGAAATCCATATCGACCCGACGCATCCGATTGGCAAGGAACATGCCGCGGGCGTGTGCGATGTCATCCTGGAATCCGCGGTCAGCACCATTCAGGATTGCGAAGATTCGATTGCCGCCGTGGATGCCGAAGACAAGACCGTTGCCTATCGCAACTGGCTTGGCCTGATGAAAGGCACGCTTGAGGAAAAATTCGAGAAAGGTGGCAAAACGATCACCCGCCGCCTGAACCCGGACCGGACCTATCAGGGCTTTGACGGGACTGAAGTTGTCCTGCCGGGCCGCAGCCTGATGCTGATCCGTAATGTTGGTCACCTGATGACCACGGATGCGGTGCTTGATGCCAATGGCGACGAAGTCCCGGAAGGCTTCCTTGACGCCATGGTTACCAGCCTGATCGCCAAGCATGACGTGATCGGCAATAACGAACTTTCGAACTCCCGCCATGGCAGCGTCTATATCGTGAAGCCGAAAATGCACGGCCCCGAAGAAGTCACGCTGACCAACGATCTGTTTGCCTTTGTCGAAAAGGCGATTGATCTGCCCGAACATACCCTTAAGGTCGGCATCATGGATGAGGAACGCCGCACGACGGTCAACCTCAAGGAATGCATCCGTGCCGCCAAGGACCGTGTGGTCTTTATCAATACCGGCTTCCTTGACCGTACCGGTGATGAAATCCATACCAGCATGGAAGCCGGCCCCATGGTCCGCAAGGAAGCGATGAAAGACCAGTACTGGATCGCGGCCTATGAAAACTGGAACGTTGATATCGGTCTTGAATGCGGCATGAAGGGCGTTGCCCAGATCGGCAAGGGCATGTGGGCCAAACCGGACCGCATGGCCGAAATGATGGAAGCCAAGATCGGCCATCCCAAGGCCGGTGCAAAATGCGCCTGGGTTCCGTCACCGACCGCGGCAACCCTGCACGCCATCCACTATCACCAGGTTGATGTCCGTGCGGTTCAGGACGAGATTGGCAAACGCGAACGCGCAAGCCTTGATGACATTCTGGCGATCCCGCGTCTGGGTGACATCAAACCGATGCCAAGCGAAATCCAGGAAGAACTTGATAACAATGCCCAAGGCATTCTGGGTTATGTTGTGCGCTGGATCGATAGCGGGATCGGCTGTTCCAAGGTGCCAGACATCAATGATGTCGGCCTGATGGAAGACCGAGCGACGCTGCGTATTTCAAGCCAGCATATCGCCAACTGGCTCCATCATGGCCTGTGCAGCGAAGAACAGGTAATGGAAACCATGAAACGCATGGCCGCCGTCGTCGACAAACAGAATGCCGGTGACCCGACCTATCGCAACATGGCCCCGAATTTCGATGACAGCATCGCCTTTGCGGCGGCCTGTGATCTGGTGTTCAAGGGTCGCGAACAGCCGAACGGCTACACTGAACCGGTCCTGCATGCGCGCCGTCGCGAAGCCAAGGCAAAATACGGTTCGTAACCGCAACACCGCACTTCAAACACACACAAAACAAAAGCTGCCCGACACATTCGGGCGGCTTTTATGTTGCAATAAATGCTGCAGCATAGACTGCAACATTTTTACTGGGGATCAATTCCCCAGCGTCATGATTTCATAGCCCTTTTCGGTGACAACAAGGGTGTGCTCGTACTGCACGGTTGCGTCACCGGTATCGGCATACAGGGTCCAGCCATCTTCGCTATCAAGCGCCCATTTCGCGCCACGTGACAGAAACGGTTCAATGGTAATCACTTGCCCCTTTTTAAGAGCACGGCGTTCCTTAGGGTCATCCCAGGTCGGGATGGTGTGGGGATGTTCATGCAGCGACTTGCCAATACCGTGGCTGGCAAGATTGCGGATCAGGGTATAGCCACCCTTGCGGGCGAACATTTCGATCTTAAGCCCGATCTCGCGGATAGGCGCCTTGTCACGCACCACCTTGATGCCCGCCCACATGGCTTTCTTGCCGTCTTCGCAAAGCTTGGCGATTTCGGGCTTTGCCGTGCCGCAGATGAAGCTGGCCCCGGTATCGGAAAAATAGCCATCAAGCGATGCCGAAACATCGATATTGACCAGATCGCCATCGGCGAGAACCAGATCACCGGGAATACCGTGCGCGACCGCGTCATTGACACTGATACAGGTCGCGCCGGGGAACTTGTATTCGCTTTCCGGGGCGGACACCGCACCGGCATCCTCAAGAACCTTGCGGCCGATATCATCAAGCTCGGCGGTGGTGATGCCCGGGACGATGGCCGCCCCCATGACATCGCGCGCACGGGCACAGATTCGCCCGATCTTGCGCAATTGTTCGAGTTCTTTTTCAGATGAAATTGTCATGAAATGCTTATTGCGATGCCCTGAGACAAAGTCAAGAAAACCCGCATCTCATGCCAGCGACGACTTGCTGCCGGACGGCTCACCATCATCAGAAGCAAGCACATAACAGTTCTTGCCGCGCGCCTTGGCGGCATAAAGGGCATCATCCGCCTGATCGAGAAGCACGTCGATGGTTTTGCCATGCACCGGACAAAGGGCAATGCCGATGCTCATATGAATGGAAACGCGATTGCCGCCGGTAATGAAGGGCATCTGGATATCGTTCAATATCCGTTCGGCCAACATTGCGGCTTCGCCCTCGCCACTCGTTCCGACATGACACACCACCACCATCTCATCACCACCCAGACGCACAACGAGATCGCCACCGCGCACACAACGGCGCAACCGTTTTGCGACCTCGCGCAGGACATCATCGCCAGCTGAGTGACCGAACTTGTCATTGATCGGTTTAAAGTCATCAAGATCAAGCATCATGACCGCAAGCTGGGTCTTCTGGCGATCAGCATGGGCAAGTGCATGTTCGAAATAGACATCAAGCGCCAAACGGTTGCCAAGTCCGGTCAGGTTATCGTGATGGGCAATGTGTTCCATCTGGCCAAGGGCTGCGTCCTTTTCCGTCAGCTTGGCAAGCAACGCATTCAGGCTGTTTGACAGGATCTTGATTTCTCTTGCGCCATCAACGTCGGGCAGACGTTCAATTTCGCCACGTTTCATCGCCTCGATTGAACGGGCCATCTTGCCGATCGGTCCAACAAAGAAACCAGCACCCCACCATGCAATCACACTGGAGATGATACTTAACACCAACCCCCACGCCATGATGTCGCGGCGCAGGACATACACCGGCTCAAGCGCCTCTTCGACGGGCTGACGCACCAGAATTGACCAGTTCAGACCGGCATAATCAAGGTGACCGTCGGCCGGGGCATAGCCCGTCAGATACTCTGCGCCATCCGGCCAAGTGCTGATCTTCCATCCGATATTGTTGCGCTGTGCCTGCTGCAGAGCATCAAGTTCAAGCGATGAGCCGACCATCGCCCCGTCCGCCCCCAAAAGAACAGTGCCATCGGCAGATACGACAAATATATCGACATCCCGATGGATCCCCTGCCCGGCAAAAAGTGTTTTGCGGACATTATCGGCCCATTCCCAACTCAGATGGGTGGCAAATACACCGGTGAACTGATCGTTTTTATTGAACAGGGGAACGGCGATATCGACAAACTGGATCGGCTCCCCGTTATAAAGCGGAAATTTTTCCGCCAGCAATTTCGCATCGTGAACATCACCGATGAACTGTCCGTTCTTGCCATACTGAAATACCGGACGCTGCGCGATATTAGCCCCGAGCAACAAGTCATTCGTCGACGCAACCACCGTCCCGTCGCGATCAAGCACACCTATCCAGGTAAAGATCGGGATTTCGCGACTTAGGCGATTGACGATACTTGAAATCTGTTGGGTATCTTCGAGCTCTTGCAGGACAGAGAGAGTGCTTAGGACCGAAACCTCGCCACGGTGGGTCCACATGGTACGGTCAAGCTCATCAGCCATTTGACGCGCAATATCAGAAACACCCAGACCAATCTGCTTTTGCAGATCGGCACCGGATCGCTTTCCGACCACAAAGCTCATCAGTACGGTCAGGCCAACCAGTAGCAGCGCTGTTGCCAGAGCTACTTGCACACGGATTCCGACCTGTAACAACTTGTTCAAGGCTGATCCTCTCACTCTCTATCACCGGGGTCTTCTTTTTTGTTTTTGAAACCCTCAGCAGCGGTTGTTTTACCACACCGCTTTTATCAACGTGAATATAAGAATCAGCGGACGGCTTTTTAAGTAGTTGATTGAACAAAAATACGGCAACCGCGAAGGGCGGTCGCCGCATTACCCATACAGTTTTACGCGCTGTTAGATGTCAAAAAATACGGTTTCGCCATCGCCCTGCAAGACGATGTCAAACCGGTAGACAGGGATCGGTCCACTGTCATCACGATTGGCGATCAGGGTTTTGCGACGGGGTTGCTGTTCGATCAGATTCAGAACAGGATCAGCCGCATTCGCATCTTGTTCGTCGGCGAAATACATCCGGGTATTCAGCCCGATATTGATACCACGTGCCACGATCCAGAAGTTGATATGCGGCGCCATGTCTTTGCCATTGCGACCGGAAACCACGCCTGGCTTGATGGTTTCAAAGCGATAGACAGCCGTATCGAAATCCGTTCCCGTCCGGCCCCAACCGCGGAAATCCTCATCGATTTTGCCGGAATTCTGACGATCAAGTTCATGGTTGTAACGCCCGTCCGCATTGGCCTGCCAGATTTCAAGCAGCGCATCACGCAGCGGCGTTCCGGTACCATCAATCACCCGCCCTTCGATGATGATCCGTTCCCCACGGGTGTTTTCATTGGTCAGAACGTTGGTGAAGTTGTTTTCAAAAATGTCAAAACCGGCCTGATTAGGAATGAGCCCGATATGAACATACGGGCCCGCCGTCTGGGAGGCGGTTTCTTTGAGATAATCAAGGCTTTGCACCATGGATCAGTTTCCTTCCAGACGGTTTTCAAACAGGGTCGAACGACGCCCGCGCAGGACGATGTCAAACTTATAGGCAATGGTATCAAGTGGCACGGAACCCTTGAGATCAATCGGTGCAATCAGGCGGTTGATCGCATCTTCGTCCGGGATGACATGCACAATCGGACATTCCTTGATCAGTGGATCGCCTTCGAAATACATCTGGGTGATCAGGCGTTGGGCAAAGCCGGAACCGAATACCGAAAAATGGATATGGGCCGGACGCCAGCTGTTGACGTAGTTGCGCCATGGATACGGACCCGGCTTGATGGTGCGGAAAAAGTAGTAACCGTTTTCATCGGTCAGCGCGCGGCCACAGCCGCCAAAGTTCGGATCGATCGGCGCAAGATAGGTATCTTTCTTGTGGCGATACCGCCCACCCGCATTGGCCTGCCAGAATTCGACCAGCGTATTGGGCACCGGACGGTTGTTTTCATCCAGAACCCGCCCATGCACGATGATACGTTCGCCAATCGGATCGCCATCCTTGGCGTAGTTTCGGATCAAGTCGTTATCAAGCGGCCCCAGTTCGTTCTGACCGAAAACCGGACCGGTAATTTCCGACAAGGATCCTTGCAGCGACAACAGCGACTGGCGCGGGGAACGCGCAACCGATGTCTTGTAGATCGGGGTGTAGGCTGCTGGCTGCAGCGTTCTGTCACGCTGATAGAATTCCATGATTTTTCCTCCGCAGATGATGCTCCGGACTGTTGAATGTCCGCGTTAAGCACATCCTGCGTGGCCAATTGCATAAAATAAATGCATCATTTATCATCTTATTCATGAGCAATTTTGATCATTTGGAACTGGACGGCCATGCGCTGCGTCTGTTTCTGGCCGTTCTTGAAGAAGGGTCGGTCACAGCCGCCGCCGAACGGCTTGGCGTGACGCAATCGGCGGTCAGCCACAACTTGACCAAATTGCGCCGGATCATGCGCGATCCGCTGTTCACCAAATCCGGGCGCGGGATCGTAGCGACCGCGCATGCGCAAAACCTGGCCGAACAGGCGCGGTTTCTTCTTGATCAGATGCAGGCCTTTGCCAGTGGTGCGCATTTCGAGCCGGATGGCGCATCCATGAGCCTGACCATTGCCGCCAATGATCTGCAGCGTGATCTTTTGTTGCCAACACTGTTTCGCAATCTGGAAGGCGCGCTTGCCAATATCCGGATGACGGTGGTGCCGTCCCTTCTGCCCGGACCGGCCTTGTTGCGTGAAAATCATTGCGACCTTCTGATTTCGCCGCGGCCACCCGAAGGTGTGGATATCGTGCAAAAGCGTCTTCTGACCGATCATTACATGGTGTTTTATGATCCGGACATGCGCGACGCCCCGCAAAGCGATGATGATTATCTATCCGCGCGCCATATCACGGTGCGCTATGGCAATAATCGCACGCTTGAGTTTGACGAGATGCTTGAAAATCAGGATGTTGAACGCAACATCGTTTTGCGAGTACCTAACTTTACCGCCATTGCCGAATTCCTGCGCGGAAGCAATATGATCGCAACCTTGCCAAGCCTTCTCGAAAAACATGCGCTGCGTGATTTTGCCCGTGCGCCGATGCCGCTCGCGGGTTTAAAAAGGGGCACGCTTGATCTTCCTATTTTCATGTGTTGGCACCAACGCTATCAGCACGACCCATCGCATCTCTGGTTACGCGAACAGCTTGAAGATGTTGCCACATCCAGATTGCGCATGCCGATAGAACACCCAGTTTCGCAACCCACAGATCACGGGCAGGCCCCGCAAAGGACATCATGACGATTACTGAAATCATCTATTGGCTTGAACTGGCAGGGGTCGCCGTTTTTGCGATTACCGGCGCGCTTGAGGCATCCCGTCGTCAGATGGACATGGTCGGATTTGTCCTGATTGCGACCTTTACCGGCATCGGCGGCGGCACTGTGCGCGATGTCATTACCGGGGCAACACCGGTTTTCTGGATACGCGACACCACTTGGCTTGTGACCTGCATCGGGGCTGCTGTCATCACCTACTTCACCGCCCATCTGGTTGAACGACGTTATGTTGCCTTGCTGTGGCTCGATGCACTGGGACTGGCAATGTTCGGGGTCACCGGGGCGGCCATCGGCCTTAATCTGGGCGTATCCCCGTTGGTCGCAATCGTTCTGGGCATGATCACGGCCACCTTTGGCGGGATGGTGCGTGATGTTGTCTGTAATGAAATCCCGCTGATTCTTCGCCCGGAGATTTATATCACCTGTGCGCTGGTCGGTGCAGGGATCTATGTGATTGGCACTGCGATCCTTGATTTGCCGCGCGGGCCGATTGCCGTGATTGCGTTCTTTGCCGCATTCCTGATGCGGGCATGTGCGATCAAGTTCAAGCTAAGCTTCCCGGTCTACAGGGCCCGTCCGGGTCGGGAATACTAGGGCAGCACACTCGCTGTCCCGTGCCCTACTCGACGATCAACTGAACCCGGTCGCTTGAAAAGGCGGTCACACCGTATTCGATTGGCGCACCAGCGGAATCAACGTCGACACTTTCCGTCGAAATCACTGGTCGATTGCGCGCCTGTTTAAGCAGGTTGGCAACACGTGATGACGGAAGCGTTGCCGAAATGCGCGTGGTCTTTCGTGTGTAGTCATCAATCCCGAAGCGTTTGAAGGCCTCTGTAAGCGATTTGGTTTCGACAAATATCTCGACAATGCCATCAAAGCGCGCGGCCGGGAGATAACTTGTCGCGACGGCAAGCGGCACACCATCGGCCTCGGAGACTGAAAACAACTCGATCACCCGCGTGCCCGATTTGACATCGAGGAACTGCGCGATGGTCGAATTGGCTTTGAGGACCTCGGACGAGATCAGGCGTTTATCAGGCAAGCGATGACGGCCCGATACGATCTGCGAAAACCGGGTTTTGGAACCAAGCGGGTAGTCAAGGATCTGTTCCTGAACAAAGGCGCCGCGCCCCTGTTCGACACGAACAACATTGGAATCGACAAGTGCCGCCATGGCGCGGCGCACCGTATGACGATTCACCCCAAAGCGCCGGACCAATTCCATCTCGGTCGGCATCTTTTCGCCCGGTGTGAAAACGCCCTCGGAAATATCAGCCAGAAGCTGCTTTTCTATTTGCTTCCAAATAGATAGGCCCGGTTCCCAATCCATTACAATCCCCGTTCACAAAACTTTCACCGCAAGACCTTTGCCTTTGCTGCTGGATCGTCTTATAACGTCAATAGGTATAGACGTCTAGACAAATTTTGAATTTGTCGACATAAGTTGAAAAGGGATCAGTTTGATGACGGCGCACCCCGCCCCGAATGCCCGGACAGATCAAAACCGGAATGCAGACACCCCCACCGATCCGCATATTGCCGCGCGCCAAAAATGGATGTCGGTTCTGGCCCGCACATCCCGTGCCCGCCTTGAAACCGAATGGTCAGAAAATCACAGCAATGAAAGCTGGACCAACCTGCGCGAACCGCAAATCGGCATGGTGATGGTCCGCGGCCGTGCTGGTGGCGCCGGGCAGCGTTTCAACCTTGGTGAAATGACCGTGACGCGTTGTGCCGTCACGCTGTCAGACGGCACAGTCGGGCATTCCTACGTCAAGGGACGTGATCGTATTCAGGCGCAATATGCCGCCCTGTTTGATGCGGTGATGCTGCGCGACGGATCGGCACGCGATTTCATCGAGACCCTGGCCGCCGAACAGGCCGCAGCCAAACGCGATCATGCGCGCAAGGTTGCCGCCACCAAAGTTGATTTCTTCACCCTTGTCCGCGGAGAAGACGAATGACGCCCCAACCCCAATCACCCCGCGCCCAGACAAGTGAATTGCTGCCCGGTTTTGACCATGCGGCCTTTGATTCAAACGCTGTTTTCCGCGCCCTGTTGGATGCCATGTCGCGTCCGGGTCGCATTTATGATTTGCCGGTCAGTATTTCCGCACCCGATGGCCTGAACAAAGCCGCCACTGCAACGCTTCTTGCCATGGCAGATATGGATACGACCATCTGGCTATCGCCAAGTTGCGCGACCAAGGCCGCCGGCGATCATTTGAAATTCCATTGCGGTTGCCCGCTCAGCACGGATGTCAAACAGGCCGATTTTGCGGTTGCGCGCATTTCCGATGATCTGTCCTTTGTCACCGATCTTGCCGTTGGCAATGCGGAATACCCGGATCAATCGGCAACCCTGATCCTGATGGTCGATGAGATTTCAGATCGCCCGTCCATGACCCTAAAGGGGCCGGGCATCAAGGATACGCACAACCTATGCATCGAGGGCCTGCCCGCAAGCTTCCATGCATGGCGCGCAGAAAACCATCACCTGTTTCCCTGCGGCGTTGATGTGATTTTCGCAAGCGAAACCCAGATCGCCGCCCTGTCGCGCACCACCCGGATCGAGGTCAATTAATCATGTATGTTGCAGTAAAAGGTGGCGAACGCGCCATCAATAATGCGCACAAGCTTCTGGCCGAGCAGCGCCGCGGCGACAAGACCATCGCCGAAATCGAAACCGATCAGATCGAACAGCAACTCTCGCTGTCCGTCACCCGGGTCATGGCCGAAGGGTCGCTTTATGATCGCGATCTGGCCGCCCTTGCCATCAAGCAGGCCCGTGGTGATCTGATCGAGGCGATTTTTTTGATGCGGGCCTATCGCACGACGCTGCCACGTTTTGCCTTTTCCAAGCCAATCAAAACCGCCGAAATGGATGTATCGCGCCGAATTTCGGCAACCTTCAAGGACTTGCCCGGCGGACAGATTTTGGGCCCGACCTTTGACTACACCCATCGTCTGCTGGATTTCACCCTGATGGCCAATGGCGAGGCACCGACCGAGGCACCAAGTGGTGAAAATCCGGTCGATGAGAACATGCCACGCGTTTTGGATGACATCCTGAACTATGAAGGTCTTATTCAGGATGAACCGGTGCCGGTCGATGAAAACGCCCCGGTCGCCGATCTGACCCGCGAGCCGGTCAAATTCCCGGCCGGACGGGATTTGCGCTTGCAGAACCTGTCGCGCGGCGATGAGGGATTTGTCCTCGCACTCGGCTATTCCACCCAGCGCGGCTATGCCAACAGCCACGCCTTTGTCGGTGAAATCCGCTATGGCACCGTTTCGATCGAAATCGAACCAGAAGAACTCGGCTTTGCGATTGATATCGGCGACATCGAACTGACCGAGTGCGAGACGGTCAACAA
>NZ_DGMR01000035.1:6988-40051 GCF_002388495.1 Thalassospira sp. UBA4513 | reverse complement strand
CGTGCCATGCGCGCCAATGAAATGGGCGAACAGATCATGGGCCCGGCACAGGACAGCGAGTTCGTGATGGAACATAGCGACAATGTCCAGTCCACCGGCTTTGTCGAACATATCAAGCTGCCGCACTATGTCGATTTCCAGGGCGAACTTGAACTGGTGCGCCGTATGCGCGCCGAGGTCGAAGAACGTCTGGCGAAAGCCGAAGCTGAGAATGGCGTATCCCAACCCGAGGCCGCGGAGTAACCCCATGGAACAGACTGTCAAAAATCCGGCCGACGGGGCACCGGACTATAATTTTGCCTATCTTGACGAACAGACCAAACGCATGATCCGGCGCGCTCTGCTTAAGGCCGTGGCGATCCCGGGCTATCAGGTGCCGTTTGCCGGGCGCGAAATGCCGATGCCGTATGGCTGGGGCACGGGCGGCGTTCAGGTAACAGCCGCCGTAATCGGCCCGAATGATACGCTTAAGGTCATTGACCAGGGGGCTGATGACACCACCAACGCGGTTTCCATCCGTCAGTTCTTTGCCAAGACCGCACAGGTGGCCACCACGGAAAAAACCGCCGAGGCATCGATCATTCAGACCCGTCACCGCATCCCGGAAAAGGAACTGCGCGAAGATCAGGTGCTGGTCTATCAGGTGCCAATCCCCGAACCGCTTCGCTTCCTTGAACCGCGCGAGACCGAAACGCGCAAGATGCACGCGCTTGAAGAATACGGCCTGATGCATGTGAAGCTTTATGAAGATATCTCACGTCATGGTCATATCGCGACCACCTATGCCTATCCGGTGATGGTCGATGATCGCTATGTGATGGACCCGTCGCCGACGCCAAAGTTCGACAACCCGAAAATGAACGACATGGCAGCCCTTCAGCTTTTCGGGGCCGGTCGCGAAAAGCGCATCTATGCCCTGCCGCCCTATACCAAGGTCAAAAGCCTCGATTTCGAGGACCATCCTTTCGAAGTCCAGACCTGGGAAGATGAATGCGGCATGTGCGGTGCGCGCGACAGTTACCTTGATGAAGTCATCCTCGATGATCAGGGCAACCGGATGTTTGTCTGTTCGGACACCGATTACTGCGCGGAACGACAGGAAGCCGGCCATCGCGGCCCGCAACATCATGACCAACCCCTAGGTAGCGCAGATCGCGGAAAGGCAGCAGAATAATGACCCAAATGAACGAACCGCTTCTGCGCGTCGATAACCTGACCATGATGTATGGCGACCGGGTTGGCTGCAAGGATGTCAGCTTTGAACTCCGCCCCGGTGAAGTCCTTGGCATTGTTGGTGAATCCGGATCTGGAAAGTCCACTTTGCTGCGCAGCATTTCCGCCCAGCAGGAGCCGACCAAGGGGACGGTTGAATATCAAACCCGGATTGATGGCGTGCGCGATGTTTATCAGATGTCCGAAGCCCAGCGTCGCCTTTTGATGCGCACCGACTGGGCGTTTGTGCATCAGAACCCGCGTGATGGTTTGCGCATGAATGTCAGTGCCGGGGCCAATATTGGCGAGCGGCTGATGGCGATTGGGGATCGTCATTATGGCAATATCCGCAGCAATGCAGACAGCTGGCTTGGCAAGGTCGAAATCGCGTCCGAGCGCCTTGATGACCTGCCATCAACCTTTTCGGGCGGCATGCAGCAACGCTTGCAGATTGCCCGCAACCTCGTAACCAGCCCGCGCCTCGTCTTTATGGACGAACCCACGGGTGGGCTTGATGTCTCTGTTCAGGCCAGATTGCTCGATCTGCTGCGCGGGCTGGTTCACGATCTTAATCTTGCAGTGATCATCGTCACCCACGATCTGGCAGTGGCACGACTTCTTTCGCACCGGCTGATGGTGATGCAACAGGGCAAGGTCATTGAACATGGCCTGACCGATCAGGTTCTTGATGACCCGCAGCATCCCTATACGCAGCTGCTTGTTTCTTCCATTCTGCAAAACTGACCGGGGCGAAGAAAATGTCTGAAATGCTTCATGCTCAAAACGTCGCCAAAAGCTTTACCCTACACACACAGGGCAGCGTGACCATCCCGGTTTTCGAAGGTGTTGAATTCATGCTTTCGGCTGGCGAATGCATCGCGCTGACCGGTGAATCCGGATCGGGGAAAAGTACCTTTATGCGCATGCTTTATGCCAATTACACATGCTCTCAGGGGTCCATCAAGGTGTTCCATGATGGCGACTGGCTTGATATCACCACCGCCAGCCCGCATTCGATACTGGAAATCCGCAAGCGCACGCTGGGATATGTTTCGCAGTTCCTGCGCGTGATCCCGCGTGTGCCGACCCTTGATATCGTTGCCGAACCGCTGGTGGCCCTTGGCACGGATCGCAAGACCGCCACTGACAAGGCACGTGATCTTTTGACCCGTCTGCGCATCCCTGAACGTTTGTGGCAGCTTTCGCCGCTGACCTTTTCGGGTGGGGAACAGCAGCGCGTGAATATTGCGCGTGGCTTTATTGCCGATTATCCGATCATGCTACTTGATGAACCGACCGCATCGCTTGACGCCCAAAATCGCGCCACAGTTCTGGCGCTGATTGAAGAAGCCAAAAGCCGTGGGGCCGCGATTGCCGGTATTTTCCATGACCACGAAACCCGTGATGCCGTCTGCACCGGGTCGTTTGATGTGACTTCGTTTAAAGTTGGGGCCAATGACTGAACAGATTTTTACCAATGCCAAACTCGTTCTGGCCAACGAAGTCATTGATGGTGCCGTGCAGGTCAAGGACGGTAAAATCAGCGATATTTCCGATCGGCCATCGAACCTGCCAGGGGCAGAGGACATGGGTGGCGATTACCTGATGCCGGGCCTGGTCGAGTTGCATACCGACAACCTCGACAAGCACCTGACCCCGCGCCCCAAGACCCGCTGGCCGGCAACAGCCGCCGTTGTCGCCCATGACAACCAGGTCGCCAGTGCCGGGATCACCACCGTGTTTGATGCGGTATCCATCGGTGACGTCAATGAAGGGTCTGAACGCATTGTCAGACTGATTGAATCGGTCAATGCCCTTGAACACGCTTTGGAAAATGCGTTGCTGCGCGCGGACCATAAACTGCATCTGCGCTGCGAAACGTCCTTCCCCGGCATGGTCGAGGCCCTTGGTCAATTGATCGACCTGCCACTGGTCAGCATGCTTTCGGTGATGGATCACACACCGGGCCAGCGCCAATTCGTCAGCCTTGATGCCTATTACACCTACTATCAGGGCAAATACGGCCTGAACGACGAGGAAATGCGCAAATTCATCGCCACGCGCCGTCGCGATGCCGAGCTTTATTCCGAAAAGCACCGCCGTCATGTGGTCGAACAGGCCCATGCCAAGGGTCTGGCACTCGCCAGTCACGATGACGCCACAGCCGAACACGTTGCCGAGGCGGTTGCAGACAAAATGACCGTGGCTGAATTCCCAACCACCCTTGAGGCTGCCAAGGCATCGCATGAAGGTGGGCTTGGTGTGATGATGGGGGGCCCGAACCTTGTGCGCGGCGGATCGCATAGTGGCAATGTTGCGGCAGGCGAGCTGGCAAAGCATGGCTATCTCGACATCATATCAAGCGACTATGTCCCGCACAGCCTTTTGCACGGCGCGATGAAGCTGTTTGACGAGTTCGAAGGCTACGATCTGCCACGCGCCATTCGCACCGTGTCGCTTAATCCGGCGACCCAGGTCGGGCTCGATGATCGCGGGGAGATCGCGGTTGGCAAACGTGGTGATCTAATCCGTGTGCACCATTCACCGCACCACCCGATTGTGCGCGGTGTCTGGCGAGAAGGCGTGCGGGTGTCATGACCGGGGCGCCTGCACATAATTGCAGATCAGGATATGGACTTTTGGTCCTTGTCGTCGGTCCAAGTGGTGTTGGCAAGGACACCCTTCTCGATGCCGCGCGCGAAAGACTGGCTGATGACAAGCAGTTCTGCTTTCCACGGCGCTGCATCACCCGCCCGGCCGGATCGGTTGGGGAGACACACATCCCCGTTCGGCCCGAGGATTTCGGGCAAATGGCACGTCAGGGGGCGTTCCTTCTGAGCTGGATGGCCCATGATCTGGGCTACGGCATCCCGCGCCATGTTCTTGGCGAGGTCGAGGCAGGCAAAACCGTCATCGTTAATGTATCGCGCAGCGTCATTGACGATGCCTGTGCCCTTGTCGGGCAAAACAACGTCCGGGTGATCAGCATCCGCGCCAGCAGCGAGGCATTGCGCAAACGGCTTGAAGCCCGCGGGCGAGAAGATGCCCTTGATATCGCACGCCGGCTTGCGCGCGCATCCGCCTATCAGGTTGAGGGCGATCATGTTGTTCATGTTGATAATGATGCAGATCTTGAAACCGGCATCGCACGTTTCATCCGCGCAATTGAAATGCCACAATCGATTGCAAACCGCGCCTGAGACAGTTTGAAACACGCCAAAATGCTGCACCTTAAAAGCGCAGCATTTTTATCCGGCTAGCGGGAAACGTTTCAGCAGTTTGAACGGCTTCTGACCCCCCGGATCACCAAACAGACAGACTTCGCGGACCGTAAATGGGTCCTGACACAGCGGTGCGACCAAGCCTGACAGGGCAGTTTTGAGGGGATCGATCTGGTCGTCTGACAGCTTGTTGGTCAGTGTCAGATGGAAGCGGAATTCTTCCATGACATAGGGATAGCCCCAGCGCACAAGATAGGCTTCCTGCCGATCCGTCAGACCGCTAGCACGGCGCTTGTTCATTGCCGCTTCGTCTTCGGGCTGGCGAAAGTCATCGAGTTCGCGCACCAGTGTTGCCGCAAGATCGGCCAAGTCCCCGACAGGTTCGGTCGGAACAAGGGCCAGAAAACGACCAATCGCCTTTAAGACCAGATGCCCGCACGTTACCGGTGCAGTCGTTTTGCAAAGGCGCGAAACGGCTGCTTCCAGACCGCCACGATCCATGCCGCTTGGCAGTGCGAATGGCGGTTTCAGAGTACCATGAAAACCGTATCGGCTTGGCGACGTGGTTGCCGCCACAATCTCGGCTTCCGTCAAGCCCGCAACATTTGGACGGGCCAACTGGTTTCCGGTTTCCGGATCACGCCCCAGCCAGGCATTGCCAAACTGCCCCAACGCGCTTTGCGGTTCTGGCGCATAATAAAGCGCGTAGCGTTGATATTGGTCGGTCATGAGTGAACTCTGGAAACGGGTGACGTGGCAAGAAATGCCAAAGGTCAGTAGCTTAACCTTCGGCATCCATCAAATCATTGGGAAATATTGATCGGTTAAACCGTATCGTATTTCAGGCAAAAGTCACGCACCGGAAGCGTTCGAAAATCCTGCAATCTTTCGCGTAGCATTTCATGCGACCAATCCCACCAGCGAATACGCAGAAGCGCATCGACGATGTCTGCCTCGAACCGGGGGCGCAGGGGGACTGCCGGAATACCTGTCACAATCGTGTAGGGCGGGACATCCTTGGTCACCACCGCACCCGATCCCACGACAGAACCGATGCCGATGGTTACACCACCCTGCACAATCGCGCCGTGCCCGATCCAGACATCATGTTCCAGACGCACGCGTTTTTCGCGACGCCAGTCAAAGAACGCCGGATCATCTTCGCCCAGTTCATAGGCGCCGGAGCGATACTGGAAATGATGCATCGACGCCCGATCCATCGGATGCTGTCCCGGGTTGATCCGGGTATGGGCAGCGATGTTCACGAACTTGCCGATATCGGAATAGATGATTTCGCTGTCATTCACGACATAGGAATAGTCATCCATTTTCGTTTCGCGCATCGAGGTACGTGCACCGACTTCGGTCCAGATCCCCATTTCGCAATCAACGACAATCGCTGTTTGGTCAATCGTGGGCTGTTCCGACAATGCCTTCATTGCCGGTTTGGCCTGCGTAATGTTGAAAGCCATGATCAGGTCACCAGTTTACGCAGACGCTGGGACACCATATCAAGCAGGCTGACCGAAATAATGATGATGATCATGACGGCGGCTGTTTCCGCGTAATAGAAGCCACGGATATATTCCCACAGCACCATGCCGATACCACCGGCCCCGACAATGCCCAGCACAGTCGCCGAACGCACATTGCTCTCGAAACGATAGAGCGAATAGGAAATCCACAACGGCAAGACCTGCGGGATCACGCCAAAGATGACTTCCTGAAGCGCATTGGCCCCCGTTGCACGAATGCCTTCGACCGGTTCGGGATCAATTGCTTCGACTGCCTCGGAAAATAGTTTGGCCAGAACGCCCGTGGTGTGAATCCAAAGGGCCAGGACACCGGCAAACGGGCCAAGCCCGACCGCAACAACGAACAACATGGCAAAGACCATTTCGTTGATCGCGCGGAAGGAATCCATCAGGCGACGGACCGGCTGATAGACCCAGACAGGGACGATATTTTCAGAAGAAAGAATGCCAAACGGGATCGAGCAAACGATTGAAAGCGCTGTGCCCCAGATCGCAATCTGGATGGTGATCCACATTTCTGCGACATACATCTTCCACATCAGGAAGTCGGGCGGGAAGAAGCCCTCGGCGAAGTCGACCATGTTGCCGCTGTTTTCAAACAGCGCCATCGGGCGCATATCTGCCCCCTCCCACGACATGGCCAGAAGTCCAAGGATGATCGCCCAAAGCAGGAAGCTTGATGCCGACCGCTTAAGGTCACGCGGCGGAAGCTCCGTTGCGACAGATGATGTCGAAGAAATGCTGCTGTTCATCGTTCAAATCCCGGAATTAAAAGCAAACAGGGAGCGCACCTTTGATGCACTCCCTGTCGAAAAGTCGGTTACTGGTAGGCAACCAGGATGTCGAGTTCAGCAAGTTTCTTGTCGATCTCGGCAACACGTTCTGCTTTTTCTTCAGCAGAAAGCTCTTCGGTGTTCTGGATTTTCAGCTTGTCCTTGAACAGGGCCAGCTGACGGATCGGGTAAAGCTGCGCGTTCGAGCTTTCCATGAAAAGACCCATGCCATCGGAGTTGTTGGCAAGAACTTCCTTGGCGCTTTCAACATCACCGAAACGACCGTAACCAAGAAAGAATGCCTTGATTTCGGATTTCAGTTCGCGCGACAGGTCTTTACGGTAAACCATCGGGTCAGACGGGATCAGCGGCGAGGTCCAGATGACTTTGACCTTGTCCGTGATTTCCGGCTTGTTCATTTTGGTACGGCCAAGCTGCTCGGAGTTGTTGGCAGCAACATCAACCTGCTTGTTGGCAGTCGCCATCAGGTTGGTTTCGTGGTTGGCGTTACGAACGGTCTTGAAGCATTCCTTCGGGTCAACGCCGTTCTTGGCGAAGACATAATAGGACGGAACCAGGAAGCCCGAGGTCGAGTTCGGATCACCGATACCGAAGTTCAGCGAACCATCACATTTCAGCATGTCTTCAAGGGTTTTGACCTTGTCGTTATCAGCCTGGGTGATGATGTGGGAGTAGTAACCGTTCGAACCATCGGATTTGGAGGTCTGAACGAAGACTTCGCCACCGGCGCGGTCAACAGCTTCCATTGCCGACTTGTTACCAAACCAGCCAACGTGAACCTTGCCAAAACGCATGCCTTCGATGATGCCGGCATAATCCGGTGCAAAGAATGCCTCGACGTCTTTGCCAAGTGCTTCTTCCATGTCATCGATCAGCGGCTGCCACTGAGCTTTGAGGTTGGAAGTAGATTCGGTCGAAATGATACCGAAAACGATGGTTTCCGGATCCTGTTCGAGTGGCTTGAATTCAACATCGGCCTTGGCAACGACGGATGCCAGCATCGTGGCCGCAAATGCTGCGGATGCGATTGTCTTAACGTTCATAAGAAGTCCCCTGTCAGAATAGATTTCGACATGTTTCGAGAAGGTAAGGCAGTCATGACAACTGGCCCGGCTAGCTTGTTGCGACAGCCAGGTCCTTTTCTGCGATGGGCCGTGTAACGGGCTCTGCGGCCTTTGCCGCACCATCGGCAAAAAGTTCGGAAGAATGTTCGCCGTAAAGTTCCTGAAGGAATTGCGGCGTCAGTTCGCTTGACGGTCCGTCAAAAACGACTTCACCATCGCGCATGGCGATGGTGCGTTTGCAGTAGTCTTTTGCGTAATCAACCTGATGAAGCGATACGATGACGGTGACGTTGTCTTCGCGGTTTACGCGATCAAGCGTGTTCATCACCTTGCGGGACGATGCCGGATCAAGCGATGCAATCGGCTCGTCGGCAAGAATAAGTCGGGCACCCTGGGTAATGGTGCGCGCAATCGCCGCGCGCTGTTGCTGACCACCTGAAAGGTTCCGCGCCTTTTTCGACGCATGGGCATCAATGCCAACACGGTGAAGCGCGCTCATGGCGCGCATCTTTTCGGTTTTGGTAAACAGACCAAGCGACCCGCGCCATGCCGGCACACGGCCCAAAAGCCCCATCAGGACGTTGGTCAGAACCGAAAGACGGCTAACTAGATTGAACTGCTGGAAAACAACACCAATCTCGGAGCGCACCTTGCGGGCACCGCGTGAAATCTTGCCATTTTCCTGAATGGTTTCGCCAAACACGACAATCTTGCCGCCATCGCGATCCCCGCGCAGCAAACCGGCAATATGACGGATCAGTGTGGATTTACCCGAACCCGATGCGCCAATCAGCGCCACCATCTCGCCTTCCCGCACCTGCAGTTTGACGCCGCTGAGCGCACGCTTGTCACGGGTAAAGCTTTTGTTCAGTCCAGAGATATCTACAACCAGCATCAAAAGAGTCGCCTGAATGTGTTTCGCTGGATGAAGAAGCTACGCACAAACCGCGACTCTACGGTGACACTGATGTTACAGTTCGATGATTACGCAGAGCATATTGCCCCGACAACAATTAAACTTGTCTATACATCAAGAATTCGTTGAAGTATTCACCGGTAATTCCGACGTTATTTCTGTAACATTTTTAAAATTTCCGGCATGTATTTGTCTGATGAATGCCATTTCTTAAAAATACAGAACAGTCAAACATTCTGCATTAACGATTTTGACACCGCCGCCGACGGAGCGATCGTGAAATTTATTTAATTTGACTGATGGTCTCCATGACATCGTCTTCGATCTCAAGGCCCTCCGCTTCGGCAAGTGCGCGTGCCTGCTTGCCGCGACGCCCGGGCAGACGCACGCCTTCTTCTGCGGCAATCTCGTTGGCAATATAGGCAAGGTGATCCATTACACCGACACCGCCGGTTGCCTTGGGATCAATGGCAATGATCAGTTGTCCAAGCGCAGGTGGTGCGCCTTTGTCATCAAAAAGTGACGAAGACTGGTGACCGAACTGTGCACCGGTAAGACCAGCCGCAAGAAGTTCCACCATCATGGCAAGTGCCGCGCCCTTGACCCCACCGGCCGGGATCATCGTGCCATCAATGGCTTTGATCGCATCGGTGGTCGGATTGCCATCCACATCAAGCGCCCAGTCATCTGGAATGGCGACACCCTTTTGTTTGGCGGCCATGATCTTGCCGCGCGCAACCTTTGACAGGGCAAGGTCGATGATGATCGGATCACCGGCATCCCCGACCGGCACGCCAAAGGCAATCGGGTTTGTGCCAAACATCGGACGTCGGCCACCCCATGCCGCCATCGCCGCCGGGGCATTGGCAAACATCATCGCCGCCAATCCCTTTTCCGCCAGACGTTCGACCGTAAGACCCATCACCCCCGCATGATGCGATCTGTGGATTGCGGCAATCGCAATACCCTGGGTGCGGGCCATGTCGGGCAAGTGATCCATCATCAGATCCAGTGCCGGATAGGCAAATCCATGCTGCGCATCAATGCGCAAAACGCCAGGTGTCGGCTTTTCAAAGATCGGGCTGATCATGCCATCAACCTTGCCGACCTTTGCCTGCGCGCTATAGGCCGGTACGCGACGAAAACCGTGCCCCCCTTGTCCGGATGCCTCGGCCGTCACAAGTGCCGTTGCGATCGAGGCCGCATTGTCTGCCCGCACATTGCAACGCATCAAAGTTTCGCACACAAGTGCGTGGGCATCTTTCACGGAAATCTTCATCGTCAGGTAACCTTGATTTTCAAAGTGGGGCTTTGGAACCGGAAAACGGGCGCAAGGATCATGCGCCTGCAGGATCCGTAACATAGCCACAAGCCATCCCTGCGCGCAAAGCTGTTTTGGTTGCGACCAGAAGCGCCTTTGGCGCAAACGACTTTGAAAATATGATACCATCACCAGAATTTGCGAATGACAGGATCGCGCGGCAGCCGCGCAAGCATTACAGGAATTCAGATATGCGTCAGGTTAAACACAGGATCGTCTTGCCTTTGGCGTTGGTTGCGTTGGCATCACTTGCGGCCTGCGGCACCGCATCCACAGGCAACATGACACCAGACTGGGCAAGTGTAACCGATCAGGAATGGCAACTGGTGCAGGTCATTGATGGCAACAGTACCCTTTCGCCGACACCACCTGTCATGGCGACCGCGACATTTTCCAGCGATGGCATGGTGTCGGGCAATGCAGGCTGCAATCAGTATTCCGGCAGTTACGAACAGGCGGGATCGTCACTGGGCGTCGCGCAGCTCGCCATGACACGAAAGATGTGTATCGCCGACAACGCCATGCAGATCGAAAATGCCTTTAGCGGCGCATTCGTCCTGGTCAGCAGCTGGGACGTTGTTGATGGGCGTCTTGTTCTTAAGGACAATGATGGCAACACGGTTATCGAGCTGACAGCCGCCGCACAATAAGCACATCGGCATCGTCAACATACCGCCAGACGCACCATGCTTGCGCGAAATGAAAAAGGGGCACCCGTTGGCGCCCCTTTCCTTTGACCAGGTATAATTACCGCCAAGCGGCGAGATACGCATATGTCGATATTCTAGTCCTTGCTGACCGTCGCCTCGGAATTGGCACCGACGGCCTTGGGTTCGGTCCGCAGACCCTGGATAATCGAATAGCAGGCCATCAGAAGGACAATCGCAAACGGGAAGCCGGTCGAAACCGCCATCGCCTGCAATGATCCAAGGCCACCACCCAGCAGCAATGCAATCGCAACCAGACCTTCGAAGGTGCACCAGAAGACGCGCTGCGGGACCGGTGCATCGACCTTGCCGCCTGCGGTGATGGTATCAATCACAAGCGAGCCAGAGTCAGACGAGGTCACGAAGAACACGATCACCAGAACGATCCCGATAAAGGATGTAATGGCTTGCAGCGGAAGCTGATCAAGCATGGTGAACAGTTTAATCGGAAGACCTGCTTCGGCAATCGCGGTAACGCCTTCGGTTACCATATGCACCGCGGTGCCGCCAAAGGCCGTCATCCACAGAACACACACCAGCGACGGAATAATCAGAACGCAGGTGATGAATTCACGCACGGTACGACCACGCGAAACACGCGCAATGAACATGCCGACAAACGGTGACCAGGAAATCCACCACGCCCAATAGAAGGACGTCCAGCCCTGACTGAAGTTGGCGTCTTCACGACCGACCGGGTTTGAAAGTGCCGGAAGATATTGCGCATATGACAGCAGGCTCGAGAAGAAACCGGTGATGATTTCCATCGTCGGACCAACCAGAACCACAAACAGCAACAGAAGTGCTGCAAGGATCATGTTGATTTCCGACAGACGCTTCACCCCGGCATCAAGACCCGCTAGCACCGAAATAAGTGCAACACCGGTAATCCCGACAATCAGGAAAACCTTCGATGTATCGGAAACCGAAATGCCAAACAGGTAATCAAGCCCGGCATTGGCCTGTTCCGCACCGAAACCAAGCGAAGTTGCAAGACCAAACAGGGTCGCGAACACCGCCAGAATATCAATCAGGTGACCGGTCCAGCCCCACACACGTTCGCCAAAGATCGGATAGAAGATCGAACGAATGGTCAGCGGCAGGCCCTTGTTAAAGGAAAACAGTGCCAGTGCCAGTGCGACAGTGGCATAGATCGCCCATGGGTGAAGACCCCAGTGGAAGATGGTTGCAGCCATGCCAAGATCAAATGCAGCATCGGCATCACCGGCGGCCGCACCAAGCGGCGCCCAGTCGGTGCGAAGACCATCTTCACCGACAGCAATTCCACCCATCGAGGATGTGAAGTGCGAAATCGGTTCTGACACACCATAGAACATAAGACCGATGCCCATGCCTGCAGCAAACAGCATGGCAAACCAGCCCGCATAGGAATAATCCGGTGTTGCATCCGCACCGCCAAGGCGCACACGGCCAAGCGGCGAGACAATCAGAAACAGACACAACACGACAAATACGTTGGCAGCAGACAGGAAGAACCAGTCAAGCGATGATGTCAGCCAACCACGCAGGTCGTTGAACATCGGCCCGACACTTTCCTGAAAGGCCAGGGTGAGAAAGACGAATGCAACAATTGCAAGACCCGAAATCAGAAAGACCGGGTTATGGACATCCAGTCCAAATGGCCCGATCTCTGCTTGGATATTGTCTTGCCCGATTTCATATTCTGTATCAATCGGGTTCGCTGCACCGTCCGGGCTTTCAATGCCCGTGTCAGCTTCAGACCCCATTTGAAACTCCCTAGGTTAAATGAATATACAGCTACCCCTAGCCGTAAAGGTTCGTCCGCATCCTCTAACGCACGAGGAATACAGAAAGATCCGAGTGTGACGCGACATATCCGCCATGAGACGCAAAAATGTGGTCCGCAATACCGGGCACGTGCGATGCCATGACGATGACGTCGGCACCAAGCTCGTCGGCCTTGGCGACAAGTTCCTTGCTGAGATCCACTGCCGGATCATGCGAAATATGCGCGACCGCCTTGGTGCTTACACCATGCTTGGACGCCAGATCTTCGGCGAACGCCTGAAGTTTCTGTTCAAATTCCTTTGGCGTATGTGCCACCGATGACGGCGTATTGGTACCGACACCTAGAAGGCTTATCTCGGCCTTGTAATGCTTGGCTAGATCGACCGCCGTTTTAATTGCTTTATCCAATTTTTCAACGTGGGCCAAATCGACAGGCACGAGCATCTTCTGATACATTCATTCCTCCGTTATGTGCACCACCCCTGAAGTCCGTGGTTTCACGAAATATCAGGGCAGCGAAAAGAACCTAACATTGACGGTCAGCAAAATCAAAAACGGGCTTTCAAAAGTGCGCACAAGCAATGCTGCAATATTTGCCGTAAAATTCCTTCACACCGTTTGACAGTACTCGTTGCCGAAAATTGACCTAACTACATTGGGAAACTGCGCCTAAAGTCGAATCGCCAAATGATTATTTTTCAGGTTTCCAAACAGAACATCCGGTGCCTTTAAGCGAATTTTCGATGTTCGAACTTGAAAATTTTAAAAAATTTTTCTCGCTCTAAATCGGCCTGTTCAAGCCATCAGCTTTTCCACCCGTAAACCCCTTAATTGGCAAGGCGTTTATTGGCAAAATCCATCGGATTTCTATTCTATTTTTCAGAGAGTTTCGAATGGTGAAACTCTATCCCCGGATGCCGAAAAATCGCACGGCCATGCGCACTTGGCTTGATGAAGCCCCCAAACTCGTGTCACGATGTGCGCGATTTGTGCACTGTCTGTCCCACACAACATGTGCCTCCAGATCAGAACACCATAAGTTCTGAATGGACATATTTGCTGGATCCGTCTTGTGAAAGGCAGGCATCCATGGCCGTGCACATACCCGAAAGGGAAAATTATTGTGGCCAATGGGGGAGTTGATCAACTGCGCAATAACGGTGCCATGGCGCAACAGCACATCTTCATGCTGCATGCCCGTTTGTGTCTGAACGACACCCCAACCTGCACAACCAAGCACAACCAAATCGCGGGTAGGATCTGCCACACCATTTAAATAATTCAGCAAAATCAAAAGCATCAGAGAAGGAACAGGGATGACTGACCCTATCAAGTATTTCGCGTCACGCGTCACAGCATCTGAAATGAACCGTCGTGAATTCATTGGCCGTTCGATGGCCGCCGGCCTGACCCTTACCGCTGCCACCAGCCTCTATGGCAAGGCTGCCATGGCACAGGAACCCAAGCGCGGCGGGCATCTGAAACTTGGCCTTCAGGGCGGGGCTTCGACCGACGTTATTGATCCGGCAAAATCCTCTTCGCAATTCACCTTTGCCATGAACCGTAACTGGGGCGACACCCTGGTTGAATCGCACCCGACCAGCGGCCTTGCCGTCCCGTCGCTTGCAGAATCCTGGGAACCGAATGCCGATGCATCGGTCTGGACGTTCAAAATCCGCAAGGGTGTCGAGTTCCATGACGGCTCCGAACTGACCATCGACGATGTTGTCAAAACCCTGAACCGCCACACCGACGAAAAGTCCGAGTCCGGCGCACTGGGTGTTCTGGGCTCGATCAAGGGCATCGAAAACAAGGGTGGCGATCTTGTTTTGACGCTTTCGGAAGGCAACGCTGATCTTCCGCTGCTGCTGAGCGACTATCACCTCGTGATCCAGCCGGGTGGCGGTTACGATAACCCGAATGCCGGTATCGGTACCGGTCCGTTCAAGATCGACAACTTCGAAGCCGGTGTGCGCGCAACGTTTGTGAAAAACGAAAACGACTGGCGCACTGATCGCGGCTTTGTTGATTCCGTCGAAATGATCGTGATGAACGATGCGACCGCACGTATGGCAGCCCTGTCATCGGGTCAGGTTCACTTCATCAACCGCGTTGATCCGAAGACCGTTGGCCTTCTGAAACGTGCACCGAATGTCGAAATTCAGACCACTTCGGGCCGTGGCCACTATGTCTTCATCATGCATTGCAACACCGCACCGTTTGACAATAACGACCTGCGTCTGGCGCTGAAATACGCGATGGACCGCGAAACCATGGTCGAAAAGATCCTTGGCGGTTACGGCAAGGTCGGCAATGACTTCCCGATCAACGAAACCTATGCCCTGTTCCCGGAAGGCATCGAACAGCGTTCCTATGATCCGGACAAGGCAGCCTTCCACTTCAAGAAGTCCGGCCATGACGGTTCGGTTCTTCTGCGCACGTCTGACGTCGCCTTCCCGGGCGCTGTCGACGCGGCGGTTCTCTATCAGGAAACCGCGAAAAAGGCCGGGATCGATATCGAAATCAAACGTGAACCGGGTGACGGTTACTGGTCGAACGTCTGGAACGTTCAGCCGTTCTCTACCTCTTACTGGGGTGGTCGTCCGACCCAGGACCAAATGTATTCGACGGCCTATCTGTCGAGTGCTGACTGGAACGACACCCGCTTCTTCAACACTGACTTCGACAAGATCCTTCTCGAAGCGCGTGCTGAGCTTGATCAGGCCAAGCGTAAGGAAATGTATCACGACATGGCACTGATGGTCCGTGACACCGGTGGTCTTATCCTGCCGATGTTCAATGACTTCGTGAACGCAACCACGACCAACGTTTCCGGCTTTGTCGATGACATCGGGAACGACATGTCGAACGGTTATGTTGCGACACGTTTGTGGATCAACAGCTAATCAACCGGGGTGCATTGCATCCCGATGATTGAAGACTTGCGGGATCACGGTTGGTTTGACCGTGGTCCCCGTCTTGTTGTTCGCCTGTTTGTTTGACACATGGTCTGATCGAAATTTCCAGATGGAGGCAAATGATCCTTTGCCGTCCCACCCGTCTTGAATTTCCGTTCAGGCCATTAAGGGGGAGTATGTGTTCATGGCCAATCCCTTGGCCGGCGTACGAGCCACGCGACACAGACTGAAAGAAACCCATCCGTTATCGGTGTTGATTGCCGAACGTCTGGGTTTGAGTTTGTTGTTGCTCTGGGCTGTATCAATTCTGATTTTTGCCGGAGTCGAAGCCCTTCCGGGCGATTTTGCCGAAACCTATCTTGGTCAGTCTGCAACACCGCAGGCGATTGCCAATATCCGCGCCGACCTTGGCCTGGATCGCCCGATTACCACCCGCTATTTCGAATGGCTTGGCGGTGTTGTTCAAGGCGACTTTGGCAATAGCTGGGCCAGTGGTGCACCGGTGACAGAACAAATCACCAAACGCCTTGGCAACTCGCTGTTTCTTGCGTTCTTCGCGGCGGCGATTTCGGTCCCGCTTGCGGTTGGGCTTGGCATGGTGGCGGTTCACTATCGCAACCGTATTCCTGATCGCGTGATCAACGTTCTGTCGCTTGCCGCGATCTCCCTGCCGGAATTCTTTATCGGCTATATCCTGATTGTGTTCTTTGCCGTTCAGATGGGGGTCGCGACCTTCCCGTCCACGGTCTATGACAATATGAGCTGGTCAGAACGACTGGCCGCCATTGCCTTGCCGACGGCAACACTGGTGATGGTGGTGCTCGCACATATGATGCGCATGACCCGTGCGGCCATCATCAGTGTGATGTCATCGGCCTACATGGAAACGGCCGAGCTGAAAGGCCTTGGCGCCTTCAAGGCGATCGTCAAACACGCGGCTCCCAACGCAATCGCCCCGATTGTCAACGTCGTGGCGCTGAACCTTGCCTATCTGGTGGTCGGTGTTGTCGTCGTCGAGGTTGTCTTCGTCTATCCCGGCATGGGCCAGTATATGGTTGATGCCGTGACGGTCCGTGACATGCCCGTCGTGCAGGCCTGCGGCCTGATCTTTGCGGCGGTGTATATCCTGCTCAATATGGTGGCCGATATCGTCGCCATTGTTGCCAATCCGAGACTGAGGCATCCGCGATGAGATTACGTGAAATCCCGCTGACAGCCTGGATCGGAATTCTGGGCATTCTGTTTGCTTTTGGCTGTGCTGTCTTTGCCCCGCTCATCGCGCCCTATGGGGAACGCGAAATTGTTGCGGGTGTTTGGGAACCGGCCAGTGACCTTTATCTTCTGGGCACCGATAACCTTGGCCGTGATCTTCTGTCACGGCTGATTTACGGTGCGCAGACAACCCTGTTTGTGTCGCTTGCGGCATCGATCCTGTCGTTTTCCATCGGCATTTTCCTGAGCTTCACGGCCGCTGTTTCCGGTGGCCCGATTGATCAGGGACTGTCGCGTCTGAACGATTTGATGATGTCGATCCCGACCCTGATTTTCGCCCTCGTGGTGCTGGCAGTCCTGCCGCAAAACATCTTCATCCTGATTGCCGTAATGGCCATTCTCGACTCAACGCGTGTCTATCGCCTGGGCCGTGCGGTGGCCCTTGATGTCGCGGTGATGGAATTTGTCGAGGCCGCCAAACTGCGCGGTGAAGGCCGGATGTGGATCATCTTCCGTGAAATTCTGCCTAATACGCTGTCGCCGCTTCTGGCGGAATTCGGGCTGCGTTTCGCGTTTTCAATCCTGTTCCTGTCGACCCTGTCGTTCCTGGGTCTTGGCATCCAGCCGCCCGCCGCCGACTGGGGTGGCATGGTCAAGGACAACAAGGATGGCATCATCTTTGGCATTCAGGCCGCCCTTATTCCGGGTGGCGCGATTGCGGCCCTGGCTGTCTGTGTCAACATGGTTGTCGACTGGTTGCTGAAACGTACTTCCAGCCTGAAAGGAGGCCGCGGCGATGTCTGATCTTTTATCGGTACGCGATCTGCGCATTGGCGCGACCATCTTCCCGCCGGGCGAAGCCCCGATGGATATCGAAATCGTCCATGGTGTTTCCTTTGATCTGCAAAAGGGCAAGGTCCTTGGCCTGATCGGGGAATCCGGTGCGGGCAAATCCACCATTGGCCTTGCGGCACTGGCCTATGGCCGGGGTGGTGTGCGCATCACGGGCGGTGAAGTCCTGCTTGATGGCCAGGACATCCTGCCGCTTGATAAAAAGGGGATCCGCAAGATCCGCGGGGCGCGTGTCTGTTACGTTGCCCAATCGGCAGCGGCATCGTTTAACCCGGCGCACAAACTGGGCGATCAGGTGATTGAAGCCACGGTCGAACACGGCCTGATGAGCCGTGACGAAGCCCGCAAACGGGCCGACTACCTGTTTGAAATTCTGGGTCTTCCTGACCCCAAGAATTTCGGCAACCGGTTCCCGCATCAGGTATCGGGCGGGCAGTTGCAACGTGCCATGACCGCCATGGCACTGTGTTCCAAACCGGAATTGATTGTCTTTGACGAACCGACCACCGCCCTTGACGTGACCACCCAGATTGATGTTCTGGCCGCGATCAAGAATGCGATTGAAATGACCGGCACCGCCGCTCTTTACATCACCCATGATCTGGCCGTTGTCGCCCAGATTTCGGATGACATCATGGTGCTGCGCAATGGTGAAACCGTCGAATACGGCCCGGTCCAGCAGATCATTGAAAACCCGCGTCAGGAATATACCAAGGCGCTGGTCAATGTTCGCCAGACCAAACAGACCGAAGCGCGCGATCAGTCCGATGCGTTGCTGAAAGTTGAAAACATCTCGGCGGCGTATGGCAACGGGGTTCAGGTTCTCCATGACGTATCGCTGCATGTGCCGCGTGGTCAGACACTGGCCGTGGTCGGGGAATCCGGTTCGGGTAAATCCACACTGGCCCGCGTCATCACCGGGTTGCTGCCGCCCTTCCAGGGCAGCGTCACATTCGGTGACGAGGAACTGTCCAACGCCCAAAAGGACCGTTCACGCGATCACTTGCGACGTATTCAGCTGATCTATCAAATGGCTGATACCGCGATGAACCCGCGCCAGACCGTCGGGCAGATCATCGGTCGTCCGTTGCAGTTCTATTTCGGCAAGCGTGGTGCGGAACGCAAAAAGGAAGTCATCAAACTTCTTGATGAAATCGAGATGGGTGAAGCTTTCTATGACCGCTATCCGGCCGAACTTTCCGGCGGGCAGAAGCAACGTGTGGCCATCGCGCGTGCCCTGGCCGCACAGCCGGAACTGATCCTGTGTGACGAGCCGACCTCGGCCCTTGATCCGCTGGTGGCGGAAGGCATTCTTGATCTTTTGCTGCGTCTGCAGAAAGAACGTCAGGTGTCCTATCTGTTCATCACCCATGACATCGCAATTGTGCGTGCAATTGCCGATTCTGTTGCGGTGATGCTGCAGGGCAAGCTGGTCGATTTCGGCCCGCGGTCAGAGGTCCTGAACCCGCCATTTGACGATTACACCGACCTTCTTTTGAAGTCGGTGCCGGAAATGGAACTGGGCTGGCTGGAAAAAGTTCTGGCCACGCGTAAAATGGAAAGTGCCGGTCACTAAAAACCGTGCAAAAACAAAAAAAGGCGGCCCGGATCATGGGCCGCCTTTTTGAATAAGCCCCACATAACCACTCCAAAGGACCACGCCCCAACATGTCCGACCGAAATCTCACTGTTATCGAAAACACCTTTATCACCATCGCCGACGGCACCCGATTGGCTGCCCGCATGTGGATGCCCGAAAACGCCGAAAACGATCCGGTTCCAGCAGTGTTTGAATTTCTGCCCTATCGCAAGGGCGATGGTACCTGTGCGCGTGATGAGTCGACCTATCCCGAATTTGCCAAGGCCGGCATTGCCGGCGTGCGGATTGATATTCGCGGATCAGGTGAATCAGATGGTGTGATTGACGGTGAATATACCGAACTTGAACTGGCAAATGCGTGTGAGCTGATTGCATGGATTGCCGATCAACCGTGGTGCAACGGATCGGTTGGCATGATGGGGATATCCTGGGGCGGGTTTAACTGCCTGCAGGTTGCTGCCCTCAATCCGCCTGCGCTAAAGGCGGTGATTTCCATCGCATCAACGGTGGACCGCTATAACGACGACATTCACTATAAAAATGGCTGTCATCTCTCAGCACAACTGTCATGGGCGGGTACAATGCTGGCCTATCAGTCACGCTCACCTGACCCGGCATTGGTTGGTGATGACTGGCGGGCAATGTGGTTGCACCGCCTGAAGGAAGAACCGTTCTTTTTGGAAGAATGGCTTCAACACCAGACCCGCGATGATTTCTGGAAGCATGCCTCGATCTGCGAGGATTTCGATGCCGTCAAAATCCCGTCGATGGTTCTGGCCGGTTGGGCCGATGGGTATCGCAACACGCCAATGCGCGCGATTGAAGGTATGCCAGACAGGTCCAAGGCCCTGATCGGCCCATGGGTGCACAAATACCCGCACTTCGCCTGGCCAAAGCCGCGTGCCGACTTCACAGGCGAAGCCATCAAATGGTGGAACAAGTGGCTGCGGGGTGATGATAACGGCATCGACGAACTGCCGCAGATGCGCGCCTATATCCTTGATGGCCCAAAACCGGCTCCGCGCCGCGATTTTGATCCGGGCTTCTGGATCGCCAAAGACACATGGACGCAGCCCGAAACCAAGACCGTCTATGTCAATGACGGCAGGCTCGCCTTCGAGGCAGGTGACGAAAGTGCCCCTGCCACCGACATCTATTTGAAATCACCACTCGATACCGGAACCGCATCGGGCGAATATTTCACGCTGAAACCCGATGCCGAAATGGCCATTGATCAGCGTCCTGATGACGCCGGATCACTGGTATTTGAAACCGCACCGCTTGAGGCCGAGATCGACCTTCTGGGACGTCCGGTTTTGCGCGTTGATCTTGAATGCGATGCAGACTGGTCGAACCTGTGCGCGCGTCTGGTCGATGTACATCCTGATGGTACAGCGACCCGCGTGTCGTTCGGGGTGCTGAACCTTGCCCATCGTGATCTTGAAGCCAATTATAACGATCCCAAACCGATGCCGCGTGGCCAGAAAGTCACCATTACGCTGGTGCTTGATGCCTGCGGGTATCGCTTTAATGCCGGGCATCGCATCCGTCTTGCGCTTTCAACATCCTATTGGCCGATGATTCTGCCAGCACCCTTTGACGCAGGCCTGACTGTATCACCATCTTCTATTGTTTTTGATCTGCCGTTGCTCGGCGCGCACGAGAAGATTGAGGTCAAGCAACCGGACAATCCCGATCCGCTACCGAAATATATTGAACACAAACCGGGCCGAACGGAACGTAGTGTTCAGCGCAATCTGACGCAGAACGAAACCCGTTATCGCATCTATGAAGATACCGGTCTTTTTGAGCACCCTGACTCACGCCTGTCGACCCGCGAAGTGCGCAGCGAAACCTGGACGATCAATCCGCTTGATCCGACCTCGGTTAAGGGTGAAGCCGCCTGGACCTGCGATCTGGAACGTGATGACTGGTCGGTGCGGACCGACTGTCACGCGGAACTGACATGTGACCGCGACAATTGGTATGTGTCGGCCTGGGTGATTGGCTATGAGGGCAGTGAACAGGTCTTTGAAAAGACTTGGGAAAAAACCATTCCCCGCAACTTCATGTAACCATCTGCACGAAAAAAGGGCCGGTTATCCGGCCCTTTTCTTATGACTGGTCTACCATGCTGTGAACAGCATCGCACGAAGTTCAGAACTTCAGATCAAGCGTGATCAGAATATCAGCGCTGCGTGTGGTCGGATCGCCTGAGAAATCCAGTTTGCTGGAGAATCTTTCATCAAGGTCGGTCAGCGTTGCGCCAGCGGAAATTTCAGGTGTCCCGCTATCAGACAGGCTGGTACCGACATAAGGCGATGCCGTTCCGGCAAAACTTCCGTCCCGACCGGTAAACGAAATGCCATAAGCAACCAAACCGCTCAGCGTATATTCGCGGTAATCATCTCGCCCGACCACGCGCGAGCCTTCGATTGCGCCCGACAGACCTGTCCCGCCCGAGGCAAACCGCAAACCACCGCCAAGGTCAAAGGCCCCGGCATCGCCGTTGGTCTGGTCGGTAAAATCGTGAATATAGCCCGCTTTCACATATGGGGTCAGGGACGTCTCGCTTATCTGGAAAGAATAAGCCAGCTCGGCATTCGGCTTTAACTGAACGGTATTAACTGCGGATTCCTCGACCCGGTTGCCGTCACTTTCGGTGTAGGCAGCAAGCGTATTTCGCGACGTCAACGCACCAAGCCCACCTGTCACGCGGAGCGGGCTTTCTGCGATCGGCTGGAAAGTTTGGCGGACATCGACCTGCAGATACCAGCTCTGGCTGTCAGTATTGCCTATCACGCTGGTATTGCGGCTCTTGGTCACATCGCCAAACGCATAGCCCGCGATTGCAGAGAAAATTAGATTATCGTGAGGCGTGTAGATGACATAGGGGGAAAGGCTCCAGGTATCCTCGTCATACGTGCCAGTTTCAAAGGTCGTCGTAATATCTGTCTGGGCATAGCCAACAGACAGACCAGTTATGAGTGCGGGCGACAACCGGTAGTCTGCACCAAGATTATATCCCCAGACGCTGCCATCGAAGCGATTGTCTTCGTTTGTTTTGTTGCGTGTGTTCTCGACATCGGTAAAGGACCCGTGACCCCAAAGCGTAATCGGACTTTCGCCTGATATGAAAGTGCGTTGTCCAATTCCATCCGTCGGTGTATCCGATGTTTCTGCTGCAGACAGAACGCGCGACGTATCAAAGGATGCAAGCATCGCCAGTCCGCGTACGGTTGTTCCGTTAGTGCGCATTTTCTTGTCTGTCGGATCATCGAACAAGCTCGAAGAAGCAAAGCCGAATTGCTGTGTCGACGGGGCATTGGCTGGCACCGTTCCAACGGATGGGCCAGCTGCCACATTGGCCACGCGCGAGCCAAAATTCTGTCCGATAATTACAGACTGTGATCGCGTTACCGAACCCTGAACCGCGCGCTGGGCCTCGGCCGAGCTCCCAGAGGACGCCGCGTCAGCAGTCGTGATTGTTACCGATCCGCTATTGTAGGTAAAATTGTTTCCAGAGCCGCCGGCAAGGGTATAGGAAACGGTCATTCGGATCGTCGACCCGTTTTCACCGTCAATTAAAACCGTCGCCGTTTCGGTGCCATCTGCTGATCGGTTGCTAGAGCAGTTGGCACCTGCTGCGGCGGTAAAGCTCCCCATGGAACAGCCTTTATGCGCCGTAAGACTAGTCGCGGCGCCGGTGCCGATTTGGAACTGTTCTGGACCGCCGATCTGATTGAAGAAGACGATATCGAATTGGGCGCTGCTGGTTGAAATCGTATTTGCGGTCAGGGTGCAGGTGCCAGCACTGTGGTCGTATTGCAGAGTGTTCGGCTGAGAGGGACTAAACCCCGCCACCGAACAGGTGATTGTCGTCGTTGCCGCATATGCGTCACGCCCATCACCGATCATAAACCCACAAAAGATGATCATCGCCAAAAGCAGCGACAATGGCAATTTAGCGATATTGATCATGCAGGTCCCCCCGAACCATTACGCACCCAAACTGCTTAATCGCACGCAACACTGGATTGCATAAGAATCTTATAAACTAAAAGTTTTATTTAGATCAACATCGTATCAGTTACAAAGAACCACGCGCAGTTCCAGCACGCGCAAACTGTCCGCCCTGTATCGCTTCTTTTTGATCGGGTATGCATCTTCGGCCCAAGATGGTGTAACCGGCCTGTTAGGCGGTTTCCAGCATGTCCGAAATGGCTTTGCACAGATGCCCGAATGCTGCTTTCGCCCCCGGGCTCATATGCCGGGCACGCAGCCAGCCATGGATCATTTGGGGTTCTTCGCGGTATTGAACGGAAATGCCCGCACGCGCAAGACGGGCAGTATATTCGCGGCCATCATCACGCAGCGGATCAAAATAGGCCGCCGTGATAAAGGTCGGTGGCAAGCCCCGCAGGTCATCAACCGACAGCGCATGGGCAAACGGATCATCCATCGGTGCCTTCAGCACATCACGATAGTAAATCACGTCATCGGTGCTTAAGCCCGGTGCATTGGCCATCTGGCCATAGCTTGGCCAGTTCAAGTCACCGCCAAGGGCCGGATAGATCAATGCCTGCCCCAAGACGCGGTTACCAAAGCCCTCTTCGCGGGCCCGAACCGCGATCCCCGCGGCCAGCATGCCACCCGCACTGTCGCCAACCAGCACAATCTTCTTGCCTGACGCCAGGATGCTTTGGGTCACCCGATGGCAATCTTCGTGCTGGGCGGGCCAGATATGTTCCGGCGCAAGACGGTAATCAATTGCGATCAGTTCGGCTTTTGCCGCCTCGGATATTTCCGCACAAATCGCATCATGGCTGTCGCGCGAACCAACCACAAAGCCACCGCCATGCATATAGACGATCTTGTGGTTTGAGGCGCAATCGACCGGGCGGTAATGGCGCACCGGTACGTCGGCAATCACGTCATCTTCGACCTGCATACCGTCCGGATGCGGAAAGGCAAATTCGGCACAAAGCGCATCGTACCAGCTGCGTTGCTGATCAATTGAGGCCGCCACCGCGTCGGGGGGATAGAACCCGTCGCATTTCGCGATAAAGGCACGAATGCCTTCTTCCTCTGGCATCGGGTCATAGGTCACTTCGGGGGAAACCTGATCGGAATTGGCCATCAACGGATCCTTGGTCAAAGACGTGATAGATCAACCTAACGCGGATGCCCCCGCAGTTAAAGACTGCAGGGGCACATCACAGCGTTATTGTGAACTGGTTCCACGCAAAACGGATCGAACGTTTAGACTAACCGATTGCACGGCCAAGCTGATCTGGCTTGGGCAGGCTTGCATGACGTTTTGCCATTTCGGCCAAATTGGTTGCCACCACGCCACCAGGCTCGGACGTGCGACGGGTTTTAAGGTCGACATGCAACAACATGGTCTCAATCGTGGCCGCAACCGCACCCTCATCATTGATCAGGCGATGGAACAAATGAAGCTTCTTGCCTTCGCCCTTGATCAGTTGGGTGGTCACACGGATATGGTCGCCGGCACTGATTTCGTGCAGGTAGCAGACATGGGTTTCAACCGTGAAATAGCTGCCCCCACTGGCAATATAATTTGCATCCGCCCCGACCAATTCCATGAAACGGTCGCTTGCCTGTGAACTGACCTCAACATAATGGGCTTCGTTCATGTGCCCGTTATAATCCGTCCAGCTTTGTGGGATCTGGCGATCACCGGTTACCGGAAGATCGTTGATCGGCATCGGTTCGGGAAGCGACGCTTCGTGATCATTGATCGTGCCCCCTGCACCACTGCCCGATTTCTTAAGCGCGCGCATCATGCCAACAAGGTTGTCATCGCGCAGACGTTCAAGGTCGCGGATGCTCATATGACCGGACTGATCATCTGATTGCTGCGCAATACGCGCGGTCAATTCCGGGGTCAGTTCCGGCACATCCATCAGTTTCGTCCATGGCCATTTAAGGGCCGGTCCGAACTGGCCGATGAAATGTTCCATCCCGGCTTCACCACCCGCAATGCGATAGGTTTCAAACAAACCCATCTGCGCCCAGCGCAGGCCAAAGCCATACCGGATGGCGTCATCTATTTCCTCGGTCGTTGCGACCTCGTCATGAACAAGCCACAGCCCTTCGCGCCAAACCGCCTCAAGCAACCGGTCGGCAATATGCGCATCAATTTCCTTGCGCACCACAAGTGGCTTCAGCCCGACAGACCGCAACACGTCACAGCCAGCTTCAAGCACCGATGCGTCGGTCGCGGCAGACGGCACGACTTCGATCAAGGGCAGCAAGTAAACCGGGTTGAATGGATGGGCGACAACGATCTGTTCGGGTTTGATTGAACCTTGCTGCAACTCGCTTGGCTTAAAGCCCGACGTCGATGACCCGATCAGGCAGTCCGACGGGGCATGAGCCTGAATTTGTGCAAGGATCTTGTGCTTAAGCGCAAGTTGTTCGGGAACACTTTCCTGAATCCACTGCGCATCAGACACGGCCTTTGCCATATCGTCATGGAAGGTCAGTGTGCCTTCTTCTGGCAGGGAACGATCATAAAGTGCAGGCAGGCTTCGGCGTGCGTTTGCCAGAACTTCATTGATCTTGCGTTCTGCCTGCGGATCCGGATCGAAAACCGCCACATCCCAGCCATTTAGCAAAAACCGCGCGGCCCAGCCGCCACCAATGACACCACCGCCAACGATGGCTGCCTTTTTGTTTGAGCTTGTGGACATTAGCGTGGCTCCCGCTTGGTCAGGCCTAGCTTCTTGCGGACCGCATCCGGGCCAATCACGTTGGCCCCCATGCCTTCGATAATACCAACCGCGCGCTCAACCAGCTGGGCGTTGGTGGCAAGCACGCCTTTCGACAGATAGATATTGTCTTCCAGACCTACCCGAACATTGCCCCCGGCCAAAACCGATGCGGCAACATAGGGCATCTGATCGCGCCCGATGGAAAAGGCCGACCAATTCCAATCAGACGGCACGTTATTCACCATCGCCATAAAGGTATTAAGGTCATTTGGCGCACCCCAGGGAATGCCCATGCAAAGCTGCACCAGGGCCGGGCTTTCAAGAATGCCTTCGGACACCAGTTGTTTGGCAAACCACAGATGGCCGGTATCAAATGCCTCGATCTCGGGCTTGACGCCAAGGTCGGTCATCATCTGTCCCATGGCGCGCAGCATGCCCGGCGTATTGGTCATGACATAGTCGGCCTCGGCAAAGTTCATGGTGCCGCAATCAAGGGTGCAAATCTCGGGCAGGCAATCAGCGATATGCGCCATCCGCTCGGACGCGCCGATCATGTCGGTTGCGGCTTCATTGACCGGAAGCGGTGCCTCGGTGGAGCCAAAGACAATATCGCCGCCCATACCGGCCGTCAGGTTAAGGACAACATCGACATCGGCTGCCCGCACCCGTTCGGTCAGTTCGCGGTAATATTTCAAATCACGAGACGGTGCCCCGGTTTCGGGGTCACGCACATGGCAATGCACCACGGCCGCCCCGGCCTTGGCCGCGTCAATCGCGCTGTTGGCGATCTGTTCAGGCGATCTTGGCACATGCGGGGATTTGTCCTGCGTGCCACCCGATCCGGTCACGGCGGCGGTAATGAAGACTTCCTTGTTCATCGAAAGCGGCATGATGGCCTCACTGTTTTTGCAATCATTCTCTGCCATCAGGATATCTCGATTGCCGATATTGATTTTACATATTCCGTCATTTACTTTTCTGATCATGCCAAGCACACATCACCGATTTGTCTTTGTCCTGTTTGACGGATTTTCCAATCTGGTTCTGGCCAGTGCGCTGGAACCGTTACGCGCGGCCGCAGGTCTGCCGAACGGGCCACAAATCAGCTGGGACATCTGCACGATCGACGGATCGCCGGCGACAAGTTCCAGTGATCTTGTCATCACGCCAAAGGCGGCCCTCAATGCCATCGCTGACCCGACACATATCGATTATCTTGTGGTGATTTCGGGTTATGACATGCGCCATCATTTGTCTTCACGCACTCGGGCAAGATTGCAAAATGCTGCGCAACATGCACGCACGGTAATTGGTGTCGATACCGCCGCCTGGTTGCTGGCGTCGTGCAATATGTTGGCGGGAAAATCGGCAACCATCCATTGGCAGGAACTTGATCAGTTCCGTGAACAGTTCCCCGATGTCACCGTATTGACTGATCGCTTTGTCGAAGATGGTAAAATGATCACATCCGGGGGGGCTGCAACCGTCATGGAAATGATGTTGCACATCCTTGCCCGGCAATATGGGCCAGCGGTTGCCTTTGATGTCAGCAATCTGTTTGTCTATGACGCCCGCCATCAGCGGCACGGCGACCCCAATATATCTGGACGCGGCGCAGACCGGTTGCATGGGCCGGGCGCGGATCATGTCAGGCGGGCGCTTGCCGAAATGATTGCCCATATCGAAACGCCGGTTGCGCTGAAATCCATTGCGATCCATGCGGGATGTTCCCTGCGCAGTCTGGATCGCGCTTTTCAGGACAATTTGCAGATGGCACCGGGCAAATATTATCAGATGCTGCGATTGGGCCGGGCGCGCGATCTGGCCCGCGCAACCGACATGAAGCTTGCCGACATCGCCCTTCAAACCGGGTTCAAAAGCCACGCGGCACTCAGCCGGGCCTATGCGCAGGCCTTTGGCACAACCTTGCGCGCGATGCGCAGCAAACGTCGTCCTGCCGCCGCCATTGGCACATAACAGACCAAGTTACAGCCGAATTGACTCAACACTGTCCTTCAAAAGCTGTGCACTTTTTTCAAGGCCGTCACGCTCGGTACTGACAAGGTCGGGCATCAGATCCGTCTCAATCCCTTGCGCCCCGACCACGCGGGGAATGGACAGGGCAACATCCTTGACCCCGACAATTTCGGGGGTCACGCACGATACGGTCAGAACGTCATGCTGATCCTGAGCAATCGCCTTGATGATCCGCGCCAAGCCGGCCCCGATCCCGTAATAGGTCGCCCCTTTACCCTTGATGATTTTATAAGCCGCATTGCGCACACCATCATCAATGGTGGCACGCACATGCTCTGTAATCGGGGATCCGACCTGGGCGGCAATATCGGCCAGTGAAAGCGATCCCACCTTGGCGTTCGACCAGGCCAAGACTTCGCTGTCGCCATGTTCGCCAAGCACGTAGGCATGAACCGATTGCGGCGAAATACCCAGATGTCGCCCCAAAAGACTGCGGAAACGGGCAGTATCAAGGATCGTCCCCGAACCGATCACGCGGTTGGCAGGCAGCCCGGATATCCGTTGCGTGATCTGGGTCATGATATCGACCGGGTTCGACGCAATCAGGAGAATTGCGTCAGGCGCCACAGCAAGAACATTACCAACCACGTCCTTGAAAACGGCGGCGTTTCTTTCCAGCAAAGCCAGCCTGCTTTCACCGGGTTTCTGACTGACCCCGGCGGCAAGAATGATCACCGATGCCCCGGCAAGACCGACATAGTCAGCCGCCTCGACGATTGTTGAGGACAGAAAGGGCACTGCGTGCGCAATGTCTTCGGCTTGGGCGACGGCCAGATCGTGGTTCTGATCGACCAGAACCACCGAACTTGCGAGTCCCATGACGGCAAGCGCATAGCCCGCCGAACTTCCGACCATTCCGGCCCCGACAATGCCGACTTTCATCACCCGAATCCCCAATTTTCACGGTCTGTTGTCATGATGATGCCATCGCGGCCGATTGACGTCAAAAAAAGCGAGGAAAACTGCTGTTGCACATTGAAATTTCTCCAGACAAAGGCCACCTAGCCGGTATCGTGTGCCCGACAATGATAACTGCGTCGCAAAACTACTGCCCAATTGACTTATGCTTTCTCCCTTAGCGACCTCATTTAGAAATAGATTTTCTGATCGCTCACTCTTTACCGTGGGCGTGCCAAAGAGCAGGGTACCTGCCGGCGGAGTAGAGGGAGACTTTGGGTGCAACTGACGGCCCGCAAACCGGCACGTACATTGTACGTGAAACCATGTTCGTATCCGCTTTTGGGTGCGAATACCAATCGTGCCAACCACCATGGTGTTGCGGCAAACGGTTTCCTGCGTTCGGCACCATCACATTTTGTGCGGACGCAAAACTGTCAGTTACCTCGGCTATATCAACTTTCTCGCGCGCAGATAGCCACTGAAGACGTCCAGGAAATAAGCCCGAGGCCGGAAACAACCGGTTTCAATTGTCTGTACACCGACGAATGTGATCGGTGATATGCTTACGCCCTGATGCAAACGGCTAGCCATGCACAGGATTCCATCCAGATACCATTGAGAGAAGCCGAGGTATCCGACCATGCATTCTTCTGACATTCAAAAACTCGTCGCCCGCCGCCAGACATTCAAAAGCCTTGAAGCGCCGTTCTACAGCGATCAGGACGTTCTGGATCTGGATATGGAAGTGATCTTTGGCCAGCACTGGATCTTTGTTGGCGTGGAGCCGGAACTGCCAGAGCCGGGCGATTGCATCACGGTTGAGATCGGCGGGGCGTCGATCCTGATCCTGCGTGGCGACGATATGGGCATTCGTGCCTTCCATAACGTTTGCCGTCACCGCGGTGCGAAACTGATCGACGAACGCCAGACCACGATTGGCAATATCGTCTGCCGTTATCATGGTTGGACCTATAACGAGGATGGCGACCTTATCCTTGCTGAACACATGGGATCGGGCTTTGACAAATCCTGTCATGGTCTCAAATCGGTTCATGTGCGTTCCATTGCCGGCCTGATCTTTATCTGTCTTGCCAAGGATGCGCCGGCTGATATCGAGGAAATGGCCAAGGTCATGGAACCCTATCTTGCACCGCATGACCTTGCCAATTGCAAGGTGGCCCACGTTTCCGAACTGATCGAGGAAGGAAACTGGAAGCTGACCATGGAAAACAACCGCGAGTGCTATCACTGCGAAGGCAACCATCCGCAGTTGACCGTGCCACTGTCAGAATTCGGTTTCGGTTTCTCGCCTGATGAACTGGATCAGCGCCGTTCCGAAGACGTTGCGAAATATACCCAGACCATCACCAATGATCATGCCCGCTGGGAAGCATGCGGTCTGCCGTCTGCCGAACAGGATCAATTGTCGAGCGTGACTGGTTTCCGCACCATGCGCCTGCCGCTGATGCGTGAAGGGGAATCACACACCCTTGATACAAAATCGGCCTCCAAGAAACTGCTTGGCAATTTCACCGATGCCAAACTTGGCGGGCTCAGCTTCTGGACACATCCGAACTCATGGCACCACTTCATGGCTGATCATGTCGTGACCTTCTCTGTCCTGCCGCTGGCACCGAACAAAACGCTGGTCCGGACCACCTGGCTGGTTCACAAGGACGCGCATGAGAACGAGGATTACACGCTTGATAACCTCACCCATGTGTGGAACATGACCAACCAGCAGGATGCAGACCTTGTGCGTCTTGCCCAGATTGGCAGCGAACAACCTGCATACGAACCGGGCCCCTATTCCAAGTTTACCGAACCGCATGTCGAAGCATTCTGTGACTGGTATATCAAGCGTCTGGAAGATCACTTCGCAACGACCAAAGCCGGGATTGCCGCAGAATGACCGACAAGAATACCACCGACAGCAACAAGGGCGATCAGGCCCCGGTCGAAGAAATTCTGACCGAAGTTACCCGGGTCCCGCTTTGGGACCCGGAAAATGACGACGTCCTTGTTTGCCGTCAGGTGCGTCAGGAAACGCACGACGTAAAGACCTTTGTCTTTTCCGCACGTGAACCGCGCGCGTTTCGTTTCTACCCCGGCCAGTTCATGACGTTCGAACTGCCGGTCGATGGCATGATTACCCGTTGTTACACGATCTCGGCTTCGGCAGCGCGTCCATACCGTCTTGAAATTACGGTCAAACGGGTTCCGGGTGGCCCGGGGTCGAACTGGCTGCATGACAACATGCTTCCGGGCAAGGAAATCAACGTTTCCGGTCCGGGCGGCGAATTCACTACTGATGCCACGGGCGAAGAAAAGCTGTTGTTCATTTCGGCTGGCAGCGGCATCACACCGATGATGTCGATGACACGTACCGCCTGTGACCTGTCCGAACCGACCGACCTTCATTTCGTTCATGCGGCACGTACGCCGTCTGATCTGATTTTCCGTGACGAGCTTGCCCTGCTGGCTGCACAGAACCCGACCCTGAAGGTGGCACTGACGTGCGACAGCGCGTCTGCCAGCCATCAGTGGACCGGGTATACCGGCCGCCTGAGCCTGCCCATGCTGTCGCTGATGTCGCCCGACTTCAAGGATCGCAAGGTATTTTGCTGCGGCCCTGCCCGCTTCATGGAGGGTGTGCGTCACATGCTCGAAGAAGCTGGCTTCGACATGGGCAAGTACTACGAGGAAAGCTTTGATTTCGGCGCCGAAACTGCGGGCACGTTCGAAGAACACGCCTCCGTCGCACCAGAAATCAGCGAGCAAACCTTCCGCGTCAGCTTCAGCAAGACCGGCCACGTGGTTGAATGCAGCCCGGGTATGACCATTCTGTCGGCCGCCAAGGAAGCCGGCCTGATGCCGATGTCATCCTGTCAGCGTGGCATTTGCGGCACCTGCAAATCCAAACTGGTTTCCGGTGAAGTCGACATGAACCATGGTGGCGGTATCCGTCAGCGCGAAATTGATCAGGGCAAGATCCTGATTTGCTGCTCGACCCCGCTTTCCGATGTCGAGGTCGAGATGTGATATCTCTGCGATCTTAATCGCACCAATTCAAACGCCCTGCTTGCCATCACAGTAAGCAGGGCGTTTTCGTTTCTTATGCGCCGGCCTCAAGCTGCGGTGCGTCTTCGACCATCGCACTTGTGGCCAGTGAATCCGGGATCGGGCGACGCAGGGCCTGTGGTGTACAACCATAACGACGGCGGAACATCCGGCTAAGGTGCGAAGAATCACAAAAGCCGCAATCAACTGCTATCTGGGCGACAGACTTGTCGCTTTTTTCGATCAGGTGCTGGGCCAGATCAAGCCGGATATTAAGGAACGCCACCTGGGGCGATGTATCCAAAGCCATCCTGAAATGCCGTTCGATCTGGCGTTTGCTGTTGCCCATGCGACGCGCAATTTCCTGCACGGAAATCGGCATATCGATATTTTGCTGCATGATCAAAAGTGCGCGCTGCACGATCTGATCCTGCGTTTTCAAATCCAGTGGAATGCCCGGCTGTGGCTTTTCCGCCTGAAGCGCATCATCAATGATCATGATATGCAGGCTTTTGTTCGCCTGTGCTCGCCCGACATGCTTATCGACCAGATAGGCCGCCAGATGTGCTGAGCTAACCCCGCCAGAACAAGTCAACCGGTCACGGTCGACCACAAAAATCTGCTCGGTAACCGGATCAAGCCCTTCGAACTGCTCGACCACTTCGGAATGATGGAACCAACTTACACAGCAACGATACCCGTCAAGAAGCCCGGCCTCATGCAGCATAAAGACCCCGGTGCAAACACCGACAAGCGGCACCCCGGCTTCGGCCGCCTCATGCAGGAATTTCTGATAGGCGGGGCTCAGCTTTTCGGCGTCATCCATCAGCCCGCCAACAACCACGATATAATTGAACCGCCGTGGATCGCCCAAGCGTTCCTTGGGCTGCACCGCGATCCCGCTACTTGATGTGATCGGGTCCATCGTGTCCGACAAAACCGTCCATTTACACAGGATCGGACGACTGCGATCACCTTCGTCTGCTGCAAGGCGCAAAACATCGACAAAGTTGGCAAAGGCGCACAACGTAAAGCGTTTTGCGAGGATAAAACCGACGGTTAAACGCGGTGCAGTCTGGGCACGTGCTTCAGGCTTCTTGAGCATCGGTTCCTCCGATACAGACAAGGTTACCGGCTTTGTCGTAGCGGTAATCTCACTTTGACGCAAACATTCTATTTTTTGGCGCAAAAAGTCGCCAGATTA
>NZ_DGMR01000035.1:0-6824 GCF_002388495.1 Thalassospira sp. UBA4513 | reverse complement strand
GATGCCAAAATCGGCAAACAGTACATTCGCGCCCCGAAACGATCGCCAGAAACCTGTCAAAATTGCCCCGACCCCGGAAACTCGGCATCCAGAATTGCACCACGCTCAATATCGCCTCCGGTAGTGTCGCATCGCGTAACGCTTCCAGTCTTTGAAACTTAAATCGGGTTGCTGCAATAGGCACCCACCCCGGACCAAAAACTTGTTTGATCCGGATTTCGTCAGAGAGGGAAATGATGAAGGTTCTCGTACCGGTCAAACGGGTCGTCGACTACAACGTGAAAATCCGCGTCAAGGCGGACGGTTCCGGTGTCGACCTTGCCAATGTCAAAATGTCGATGAACCCCTTCGACGAGATCGCGGTTGAAGAAGCCATTCGCCTTAAGGAATCCGGTCAGGCTGACGAAATCGTCGCCGTTTCGATTGGTCCGGCACAGGCACAGGAAACCCTGCGCACCGCCCTTGCCATGGGTGCTGATCGCGCGATCCTGGTCACGGTTGATGGTCCGGTTGAGCCGCTTGACGTCGCAAAAATCCTCAAAGGTGTTGTGAACGCCGAGGAACCCGGCCTTGTCATTCTGGGCAAACAGGCGATTGACGACGATGCCAACCAGACCGGGCAGATGCTTTCGGCCCTGCTTGGCTGGTCACAGGCAACTTTCGCCTCCAAGCTGGAACTCTCAGCTGATCACGCCAAGGTAACCCGCGAGGTGGATGGCGGTCTTCAGGCCATCAGCGTCAGCCTGCCGGCAATTGTCACCGCCGACCTTCGCCTCAACGAGCCGCGCTATGCGTCGCTTCCCAATATCATGAAGGCAAAGAAAAAGCCGCTTGATAGCAAAACCGCCGCTGACTTTGGCGTTACCGTTGCCCCGCGTCTGCGCCTGATCCGGGTTGAAGAACCGGCAACGCGCAAGGCGGGCATCAAGGTTGCCGATGTTGCCGAACTCACCGACAAACTCAAGAATGAAGCTGGCGTCATCTGACCCAGGCGGAGATTGAAATCATGGCTATTCTTCTTTTTGCCGAACACGATAACGCCACCTTGTCCGAGCAGACCGCAAAGGCCCTGAGTGCTGCAACCCAGATCGGCGGCGACATTGACATTCTCGTCGCGGGCGCGGGCATTGATGCCGTTGCCGATCAGGCATCCAAACTTGCCGGTGTTCGAAGCGTCCTGGTCGCTGACAACGATGCACTGGCAAACCATCTTGCCGAAAATACGGCCGACCTGATCGTTTCACTTGCGGGCGATTACGACACCATCGTTGCCGCCGCAACCGCCAATGGCAAAAACATCCTGCCGCGTGTTGCCGCCCTGCTCGATGTCATGCAGGTGTCCGAGGTGATGGAAGTTGTCGATGCCGATACCTTCAAACGCCCGATCTATGCTGGCAACGCCATCGAAGTGGTGCAAAGCACAGACGCCAAAAAGGTCCTGACCATCCGCTCCTCAAGCTTTGGTGCAGCCGAGGCCGGTGAAGGCGCTGTCGAAATCAAGCTGGTTGACGCGGGCAGTGCGAATAGCGGGAAATCTTCCTTCCTTGAAAACATTCTGTCGGAAAATGACCGGCCGGAACTGGGTTCTGCCAAGATTATTGTTTCCGGTGGCCGTGCCCTTGGTTCGGAAGACAAGTTCAAATCCGTCATCACGCCACTGGCCGACAAACTTGGTGCTGCTGTTGGTGCATCGCGTGCGGCTGTCGATGCGGGCTATGCCCCCAATGACCTTCAGGTTGGTCAGACGGGTAAAGTCGTTGCACCCGACCTATATATCGCATGTGGTATTTCCGGTGCGATCCAGCATTTGGCGGGTATGAAAGATTCCAAGATCATCGTTGCCATTAATACCGATGAAGAAGCGCCGATCTTCCAGGTCGCAGATTACGGCATTGTCGGTGATCTGTTTGAAATCCTGCCGCAGCTGGAAAACCAGCTTTAACATTCAACACGAGACATCAAGACGGAACCAAACCAGTGAATGATACCTCTTATATCCTTCGTGTTGCCTGTGATGATCAGCCGGGCATCGTTGCGACCGTTACCTCTGCTCTGGCCACGCGCGGCGCCAATATCGCCGAGTCCAACCAGTTCTGGGACCGCCACACCAACAAGTTTTTCCTGCGTGTTGCGATCATCACACCGGCAGATATCGACAAGGAATCCGTTGCCCTGTCGCTGAACCCGGCGGTGGATCGCTTTAACCTGAAGCTCAAGATTGATGAAGTTGCACGCCGTCCGAGAATCATCATCATGGTTTCGAAATTTGACCATGCGATGCTGCACCTTCTTTACCAAATCAAGGTGGGCTGGCTGGACGCCGAAGTTGCGGCCATCGTTTCGAACCACGAAGATGCCCGCAAGGTCGCCGATCAGGAAGGCATTCCCTTCTACCACTGGCCGGTGAACAAGGAAAACAAGGCTGAACAGGAAGCCAAGCTTGCTGACCTGATCAAGGAAACCAAGTCTGAACTGGTGGTCCTTGCGCGCTACATGCAGGTCCTGACCAACGAGCTTTCAAGCCAGTTCTATGGCATGATCATCAACATTCACCACTCGTTCCTGCCAAGCTTCAAGGGCGCAAAGCCCTATCATCAGGCTTACGAACGCGGGGTGAAGCTGATCGGGGCGACCGCACACTATGTCACGCCGGATCTCGATGAAGGCCCGATCATTGAACAGGAAACCGAACGTGTGAACCACGCCATGTCCGCAGACGATTTCGTCGCGGCTGGTCGCGATATCGAATCCCGGGTTCTCGCCCGCGCCGTCAAATACCATCTTGAAGGCAGGGTGATGCTTAACGATCACCGAACGGTTGTCTTCACTTTGTAGTAAACTTCGCAAAGGGGCCGGCTTTGACCGGTCCCTGACGCGTTTTCGCCATGCCGAGCACTGACAAACATCTCGGAAAGAAGGATTGAGAGAAATGAGCGCATTTCCAAGCAAGGCCAAAGTCGTCATCGTCGGTCTCGGGGGTATTGTTGGTTCCTCGGTGGCGCATCACCTGATCGAAAACGGCTGGGATGACATTGTTGGCATCGACAAATCGGGCATTCCGACCGATATCGGCTCGACGGCACACGCATCCGACTTCTGCTATGCCACCAGCCATGATCAGCTGACCACCTGGACCACCATGTATTCCATGGATTTCTATGAAAAGATGGGCCATTACGCGCGCATCGGTGGTCTGGAAGTCGCACGTGTTGGTGATCACGAACGCATGGGCGAACTCAAACGCCGCGTTGACTCCGGCAAGGCATTTGGCACCAACGTCAAAATCATTTCGGCCGCTGAGGCCAAGGAAAAATTCCCGCTTCTCGAAGAAGACCAGATCATGGGTGCGATGTGGGACCCGGATGCCGGTCTTGTTATTCCGCGCTCCCAAACCGTTGCTGGCAAACTGATCGATCAGGGCGTTGCATCTGGCAAGCTCAAGATCTTCTCCAACACCTCGGCGCTTGAACTGATCACCGAAGATGGCCGCATCAAGGGTGTCGTCACCGAACGCGGCACGATCCATGCCGATTATGTTGTTGTCTGTGCGGGTCTCTGGGGCCGTCTGATCGCGGAAATGGCCGGCGAAGACCTTCCCGTCATGCCGGTTGATCATCCGCTGACCTTCTTCGGGCCGTACAACCAGTTCGAAGGCACCGGTGTTGAAATCGGTTATCCGTTGCTGCGTGACCAGGGCAACTCGGCCTATATGCGCGACACCGGCGACCCCAAAAGCACTGAGGGTGGCCAGATCGAATGGGGTTACTACTATGAGGAAAACCCGCGTCTGGTCCATCCGCGCGACATCCTTGAAAAGGATCAGGCACGTCTGTCCCCGTCGCAGCGCGACCTTGAGCTTGAAGACGTCATGGAACCGCTTGAACGCGCCATGGAACTGACCCCGATCCTGACCGAGCTTGGCTTTAACGAAAGCCACTCGTTCAACGGCCTGTTGCAGTCCTCGGCCGACGGCGGCCCATCGATGGGTGAAAGCCAGAACCTGCGTGGCCTTTGGTATGCGGTTGGCATCTGGATTAAAGACGGACCGGGCATGGGCAAACTGATTGCCGACTGGATGACCCATGGCCGCACGCACATCGACCACGCCTCGGTCGATTTCTCGCGCTTTAACAAGTTCCAGCTGAATGAACAGTATATCCACGACCGTTGCTATGAAACGGCAAAAAAGATCTACAACCCGCCGGTCCACCCGCGCGAGCCGTTCGCCAATGCCCGTGGTATTCGTCGTTCGCCGTTCTACGAGCGCGAAGTCGAACTTGGCGGTTACTTCATGGAACTGGGCGGCTGGGAACGTGCACATGGCTATGCCGCCAACGAGCACCTGCTTGAAAAATACGCCGATCGCGTGCCGGTCCGTGAACATGAATGGGACAACCGCCACTTCTGGCGCGTATCGAACGCAGAACAACTGGCCATGAGCGACGATTGCGGCATCATCAACCTGTCGCATTTCCACATGACCGACATTTCCGGCCCCGATCACGTCGAACTGATGGAATGGCTTTGTGCTGCGAAGATCGGTGGGGATGCCAATATCGGCAAGGGTATCTATACCCACATGCTTGATGACGAAGGCATGGTGCGTGCCGACTTCACCGTTTTCCGCATGGAAGACCGCTGCCGTCTCGTCAATGGTGCCGATGCTGGCCCGCGTGACCTGACCTATATGCGCCGCACCGCCCAGGATAAGGGTTGGGATGTCACGATCACCGATGTGACCGAAGATTTCACCACCATCGGCATCTGGGGTCCGAACGCGCGTGAAAACCTTAAAAAGGTTGTCGAAGACCCCGAGGCGCTCAATGTGGAAAACTTCCCGTTTGCCGCCATCCGTCAGATCAAGATTGCCGGCAAGACCGTCTCGGCCTTCCGCATTTCCTACGTCGGCGAACAGGGCTGGGAACTTCACATGCGTTATGAAGACGGCCTGGCTGTCTGGGATGCGTTGCGCGGCATTGGCGTTCTGGCCGTCGGTGTTGAAACCTATGCCAACTCACGCCGTCTGGAAAAGTCACTGCGCCTGCAGAACGCAGACCTGCACACCCAGTACAACCTGCTTGAAGCCGACCTTGCCCGCCCCAAGGTCAAGGAAGCCGACTTCCGCGGCAAGGCAAAGCATGTCGAATATCGCGAACGCGATCATCAACCGGCCATGCTCTGCACGCTGATCATGACCGATAACGTTGATGCCAGTGGTGTTGCCCGTTATCCGGTCGGGCGTCTGCCGGTAATGGATCCGGAAACTGGCAAAACCCTGATTGATGAATTGGGCCGTCGTTCCTTCACCACCTCGATCGCCTTTGGTCCAAGCATCGGCAAAAACATCGCCCTTGCCTACCTGCCATGGGACTATTGCCAAGAAGGTCGCAGACTCAACGTGTCTTATATGGACGAGATCTATCCGGTCGAAGTTTACGGCATCGGCTACAAACCGATCTACGATCCGGAAAACCTTAAGCCGCGCAGCTAAATCGCGTACGCGCCATACGAACAGAAAAGGGCGGGGAAATTCCCGCCCTTTTTTCATATTCGAACCGATCAAGGCTTAACAACCGGCTGAACAGACCCCGGCGCTGTCGAATTCCATGGTCTTGCCACTCAACGGAACATGGGCTGGAACACTCACTGCGTTGATAAAGGCCTCTGTCCGGGTGCCGGAACGCACATTACCGCCATCCGTTGCCCATTCATTGGCGTGCGATGGAATAACCGATGCCGGCATGATCAGGTTATTGATCACATAGGCGGCTTCTGTCGGGCCGGTGGTGTAGGTATCACCGATATTCATCACCACCAGCTTCGCACCGTAATGACCGCGCACCACAGCATCCTGTTCGGCCGTGATGCCGGTATCACCTGACAGATAGACGGACAACCCGTTCGAGAACGTCAGGACATAACCGGTCGGCGGCCCCGCATACGCCGTCACCCCGGAAGATTTAAGCATCTCGCCCAACGGCCCACCCAGGAAGTCTCCAGACACACCGTTGCTGTGCACCGCCGGAACCGTGGTGATGCTCACACCACCGACCATACGCGAAGCCCCGAAACGCACCAGAACGGACTTGTCCGGATCACCCCCGATACTTTCAAGTTTACGTCCCAGAATACCGGGCATTTCGCTACCGGTTACGATCAGCGCATCCTTGGCATGTGCAATCTGAACCGTGTTCGACACGGACCGGACATCAACCGGGAAGGATGGCTTGCCGCATTCCGTTGCATTCACCGCCTCGATATGACGGTCACCAAGGTGGTCCCCATGCATATGGCTAAGCAATACCGCATCAATCTCGCCCAATCGCGCGTCGTATGGCCCGGCCACCGTTCGACCGGTGTCGTAAAGAATACGGGTACCATCCGGATCTTCGAAAATCATCGCCCGGTCAAGCGGGCAGAACTCGCCATCAACCGCGCCAAGCGGGGTCACTTTAACAGTCTGGGCCTTCGCCGATGCACCGATGACCAATGCTGCGGTAATCAACCCCGCAGCAAATCCACCCCATTTTCCACGCGTCTTCATGATCTGTCCTCCACTGTTTCATCACATTGAGTTTTGATCCGCTGACTTTAATACGTGCAAATAGGGCATCGGATTTGCGCCCTGCACCCGACCGACACGATCCTAACATAATTCGCCTTGCAACCTGGCATTGTTCAGCGGAAGACGGTGGCGGCCCAAGACTGACTCTCCGGGCAATAAAAAACCCTGCCGCCGAAGGGGGCAGGGTTTTTTTATTGGTTGCGGGGGCAGGATTAGCGCTCGCTTTGCTCGCTCAGCTCCGGCCTATGGCCTACGCAAA
>NZ_DGMR01000018.1:0-32773 GCF_002388495.1 Thalassospira sp. UBA4513 | reverse complement strand
GGGCGACCGATACCGATAGCGACGTCACCGATAACAACTTTGAAGTTGATATCGATTATGCTGCCGGTGGCCAGGTCATCATGACGGTTAACGCCACTGTTGACGGCGACAACCGTTCGCAGTCGATCGACGTAACGGACTATGCTTCGGGCGGCACCACCGCGATTGGGGCTGGTGAAAACGCAACGCTCAACTTCGATGAGCTTGGCCTGAGCTTCACGGTGAACACCAACTTCTCGGCATCTGTGTCGTCGATTGCCGCAGACAACACTGGTGCATCGAACTTCGGTTCTGATACCACCTTCAACGGTGTTACCGGTAACGACTCCTCGGCAAACATTGTAAACATGTCTGCAGATAACGGCCAGCAGCTTGCCACCAGCATCGAATTCCAGGTTGGCGGCGGCAACACGGCAAACGACCGCTTGTCGATCAATTTGACCTCGGTTGACTCCGACACACTTGGAAGCGGGTCTTCTGGTTCGGAAACCTCGCTTGAGGACCTTGGCGCCAATGCGATTAATACTGCTGCTGGTGCACAGAATGCTGTTGAAGTTGTCACCCGTGCGATTGATGACCTGCAGCGTGCACGTGCCGCAATCGGTACCTCCCAGAACCGGTTGGACTTTGCTGGACAGAACCTTGCTTCCACGCAGGAAAACACTGAATCAGCTCGCTCAACCCTGATGGACCTTGATGTGGCAGCCGAAATGACGGCGTTCACCTCAAAGCAGATCCTAGTTCAGTCCGGTGTTGCCATGCTAGCACAGGCCAACCAGATGCCGCAGAACCTCCTGCGTCTGCTGCAGTAATCTGCAAAGCAAAACACGTCTTTATCAAAAGGGGCGGCCTTCGGGCCGCCCCTCCTCTATTTGTTTTGATTAATCGCCATACAGCTGTCATGTGATCGCTTCGATTCGGGTTTTCTTGTCGGAAACTCACTCTCCGAAGAACGCACCACCAAAATCATCTCTGCCCAACCCCTTGTTTTTCCGGTGATTCAGAATTTTCTTTCTGTTCAGGTGATTTTTTTTCTGGACTTCCAACCTAACAAAGTGCATTTAAAAATCTCGTGGACCTTTTATAGGCTGTTCAAGAAGAACTCCTGAGGAACATCCCACGCACATACAGACATGGTGTCTGGTGTTCATTCCAAGTAGGAAGATGAAAAATGGCTCTCAATATTATTTCCAACTATGCCGCTAACGTGGCACACCGTAACCTGACCGCATCTGACGAAATGGCGACCCGTTCGCTGTCCAAACTTTCGTCTGGTACCCGTGTTGTTTCCGCACGTGATGATGCCGCTTCCATGGCCATCGGCGCGCGTTTGAATGCAACCACCCAGGCTCTCAAAACCGCAACTGTCAACGTTGGTCAGGCCAACTCGATGCTCCAGATCGCCGATGGCGGTATGGCAACCATTGATGACATCCTCGTTCGTATGAAGACACTTGCCGTTCAGGCATCGTCTGGCAACCTGTCCGACACCGAACGCGGCTTCCTCAATGACGAGTTCACTGAACTGCGTGACGAGATTGATCGTATTGCGTCCTCCACCAACTTCAACGGCATTCAGCTGCTGGGTGACGGCGGCGACGTCGCGATTAACTTTGGCGATCTCGCAACCGGCGGAAGCGGCGCAGCCCTGACCCCGGTCAACGGCTTCGACAATTTTGCCATCACCGATAACAACTACTGGGCGACCGATACCGATAGCGACATCACCGATAACAACTTTGAAGTTGATATCGATTACGCTGCCGGTGGTCAGGTTATCATGACGGTGAATGCCACTGTTGATGGCGACAACCGTTCGCAGTCGATCGACGTAACGGACTATGCTTCAGGCGGCACCACCGCAATTGGGGCTGGTGAAAATGCGACCCTGAACTTCGATGAGCTTGGTCTGAGCTTCACGGTGAACACCAACTTCTCGGCATCTGTGTCGTCAATTGCCGCAGACAACACTGGTGCATCGAACTTCGGTTCTGACACCACCTTCAACGGCGTTACCGGTAACGACTCTTCGGCGAACGTTGTTAACATGGCTGCAGACAACGGTCAGCAGCTCGCCACCAGCATTGAATTCCAGGTTGGCGGCGGCAACACGGCAAACGACCGCTTGTCGATTGACCTGAGCTCGGTTGATGCCGACACACTCGGCACCGGGTCTTCTGGTTCGGAAACCTCGCTTGAGGACCTTGGCGCCAATGCGATTGATACTGCTGCTGGCGCACAGAATGCTGTTGAAGTTGTCACCCGTGCGATTGATGACCTGCAGCGTGCACGTGCCGCAATCGGCACCTCCCAGAACCGGTTGGACTTTGCTGGACAGAACCTTGCTTCCACGCAGGAAAACACTGAATCAGCTCGCTCAACCCTGATGGACCTTGATGTGGCAGCCGAAATGACGGCGTTCACCTCAAAGCAGATCCTAGTTCAGTCCGGTGTTGCCATGCTAGCACAGGCCAACCAGATGCCGCAGAACCTCCTGCGTCTGCTGCAGTAATCTGCAAAGCAAAACACGTCTTTATCAAAAGGGGCGGCCTTCGGGCCGCCCCTTTTCGCATGACTACAGCAGCGATTAAATTCCAAATCGCTTTCTTGATAGTGACAAAATCTTTTTAAAGATCAGACGAAATCTATACATCAGGATAATTGCTTAACTTGCGTCAGATCCGTCGACTTGGAGTCGGATTCGTTTACAAAGCATTAACAAACCCGGCACAGCCAGTGCTTTGGCCTCCACGCAACCATTTGTTTTTAATGGTAAAAGTGAGGAATCTTTTTTCACTGGACACAAATCTAACCTAAAAGTATATTTCACCCTATATGTATTACCGTTTTCATCCCTACGTCTGGGCTGAAAATTTTCTGGCAAATGTGCCGGATCACGGACAACAAGATGTTGTCCAGAGCTGTCCATGTAGGAGATGCGTTATGGCTCTTAACATTATTTCGAACTATGCAGCCAATGTTGCACATCGCAACTTGACCGCGTCAGACACAGCAGCGACCCGCTCCCTATCTAAATTGTCGTCAGGTACACGCGTAGTTTCTGCGCGAGATGACGCTGCCTCGATGGCGATTGGCGCGCGTTTGAATGCAACGACAGAGTCTCTCAAAACAGCTTCGGTGAACGTTGGTCAAGCCAACTCGATGCTCCAGATCGCCGATGGCGGCATGGCAACCATCGATAACATCCTGGTGCGCATGAAGACACTTGCTGTTCAGGCATCCTCGGGCAACTTGTCCGACACCGAACGCGGGTTCCTGAATGACGAATTCGTTCAGCTGCGCGAAGAAATCGACCGTATTGCGTCCTCCACCAACTTCAACGGCATTCAGCTGCTGGGTGACGGCGGCGACGTCGCGATTAACTTTGGCGATCTCGCAACCGGCGGAAGCGGCGCAGCCCTGACCCCGGTCAACGGCTTCGACAATTTTGCCATCACCGATAACAACTACTGGGCGACCGATACCGACAGTGACGTCACCGATAACAACTTTGAAGTTGATATCGATTACGCTGCCGGTGGTCAGGTCATCATGACGGTGAATGCCACTGTTGACGGCGACAACCGTTCGCAGTCGATCGACGTAACGGACTATGCTTCGGGCGGCACCACCGCAATTGGGGCAGGTGAAAATGCGACCCTGAACTTCGATGAGCTTGGCCTGAGCTTCACGGTGAACACCAACTTCTCGGCATCTGTATCGTCGATTGCTGCAGACAACACTGGTGCGTCGAACTTTGGCTCTGACACCACCTTCAACGGCGTTGCCGGTAACGACTCTTCATTGAATGTCGTTAACATGGCCGCTGACAACGGTCAGGCTCTCCAGCAGAGCGTTGATTTCCAAGTCGGAGCAGGAAATACCGCAAACGATCGAATGTCGATTGAATTTTCGTCAGTAGACTCCGATACCTTGGGTGCCGGTGCCCTTGGCACAGAAGTTTCTATCGCTGACCTTGGGGCAAACGCGATTGATACGGCTGCCGGTGCACAGGAGGCTGTAGAAGTTGTAGGTCGCGCAATTGACGACCTGCAGCGTGCCCGTGCCAATATCGGCACCTATCAAAACCGCTTGGACTTCGCCGGACAAAACTTGGCGACCACGCAGGAAAACACAGAGTCTGCACGCTCGACCCTGCTTGATCTTGATGTTGCAGCCGAAATGACTGCCTTCACATCCAAGCAGATCCTGGTTCAGTCGGGTGTCGCAATGTTGGCACAAGCAAACCAGATGCCGCAAAACTTGCTGCGTCTGTTACAGTAACCTAACTCTCGTCCCCCGGCACTGATCGCCGGTAATCGTCTTTTTCAAGTTTCATCCTGCTGTTACAGGATGGCGGCTTTAAGGAGCTGAAAAATGGAAGTCGTAAAAAACTATAGTACGTCGAGTGGCTCCGGGGGCATCCCCCATGCTGCTGCGAGCGTACCTGATGTCGCACCGGCCAAAACCAGTGCGGTTTCTTCACCGGTGGCAAAGCCGGAAAACAAACCTTCTGCAGTTCCGCAGAAAATGCAGGATGCACTTGCAAGTATGGATCTGCCCGACCTTGCCGATGGCACCGCACGGGTTGAGCTGAACTTCAACCAAGACACCGGCCGCGTCGTGGCAAAAGTTACCGACCGCACCAGCGGTGAAGTCCTGCGCGAACTGCCGTCCAAGGAACTCCAGCAACTGTTCTCGCAAATGCGCGAGTATCTCGGCAGCTTTGTCGACGAAGAAATTTAACACAGCGAGTGGGCGCACATAGGCACGGTTCTTGCAGTTCGGTTTGACAAAACATACCGCTAGCAGGCAAAATCAGCCGGGAGCACCCAAGGAGCTACACCAATGAGCAGTCTGAATTTAAATAATATCTATGTTGGCGATAACGGTCGCGTCCAGTTGTCTGGCGGCTCCTCCAACATCGATTTCGTCGACACTGTCGACAAGATGATTGCTGCCCGTCGTATTCCTGCCGACAATCTTGAAAAACGGATTGAAGCAAACGACGAGAAAATTGCTGCGCTAAAAGAGCTGCAGACGCTTGTTGGTACCCTTAAGGACTCCATGGCGAACCTCTATGGTGCGACCAGCTTTGACAACTCGCGAAATATCTTTGAATCCAAACAGATTTTTGCTTCTACGAGCAACACTACCGAAGCAGGATCTTTAATCGGTGTTGTCGCCTCAAACGCCGCCGAGACCGGAAGCTACAAGTTCGAGATCAACCAGGTCGCAAGCAAGCACAAGCTTTCGAGTAACACCCAGACTGTCGCGGCAAGCGCTGACGTCACCGGGCTTACGGGCACTGGAACATTTACGATAACCGGTGGCTCTGGCAGCTCAAGTGTCACCGTCGCAGCCGGTGATACGCTTCAGGACATCCGTGACAAGATCAACAACGTCAAGGATACGACCGGCATTCAGGCTTCGGTCGTCAAGGTGTCCGAAACCGAAAGTACACTGATCCTGACCTCGGTCGAGGAAGGCGAAGCCAATCGCATGTCGTTTAGTGACGACACCGGCAGTGTTTTGCAAAACCTCGGTGTTCTGACAGACCCGACGACGATCAATGCTGCCAACGTTATTGATGATGGCAACAATGCCAGCATTACGCTTGATGGAATTACTGTTACGCGCGGGTCCAACGAATTCTCTGATCTTATTGATGGCCTGAGCATCAGCCTCTATGACGCTGAACCGGGCACAGAGATCACGATTGAAATCGAACAGGACCTTAATCAGGCGAAAACGGCAATCCTCAATTTTGTCGAAGCCTATAATGCTGTTCAGACATTCATCAACGAAAAGACTTTCGTTGACCCGACCACGGGCGAATCCTCGGAAGATGCGGTGTTGCTCGGCAATACGTCTGTTAAAGGTATTGAATCTGCCCTGCAACAGATTGCGGGCTCCTTTGCGAACGGTGTAACCGATAGGCCCGACAAGGACGATTATTCGGTCCTGGCAGAAATTGGTCTGGATTTCGTTGCCTACGGCGCGAACGAAGACCCGATGCTCAGCAAAACCATCGATCTTGACGAGGCAGCCCTGAACGAGGCGTTGCTCAACGAACCGCAAGAAGTGATGGAACTGTTCCTGTTCCGCGGGAAGTCTGACAATTCTGATGTCACCATGACCGGTTTTGATGGAAAAACCAATGCTGCAACCTATGAGTTCAACATTGATGCATCCGGCGGTACGATCAACAGCGTCACCTACGATATCACCGTCAATGGCGTGACAACGACCGGCAAGAACGCCGTTGTATCGGGCAACAGCATCCGCACGGCCGATGGTTTGCGCTTGTTTTACGGTGGGGATGCAAATGCATCCGATACAGCGACTGTAACCACCAGCATCGGGATCGGTGCGCAATTCTACTTCGAACTGGATTCTATTCTGGACGAAGAAGACGGTAGTTTGACCCAGGCCATCTCCGATCTGGAAGTCCAGACCACTTCCTACGAAGAAAAAGTTGACCGTATTGACGAACGTCTTACTCGGCAGCGAGAAGTCCTTATGGATCAGTTCATTGCAATGGAATCGGCCCTTGCACGCATGAAGAACATTCAGAGTTCTCTCGACGAATTGATGGCCGCCGGAAAAGATAGTGGTTAACTTTTGTCTGCCATACATGCACACTGAACTCACGCTTAGCATACCAAGGAGTGTCGCATGAACGAACACGCCGCCCATACATACAAGCAACAACAGGTCAATACAGCCACACCGGCAAAGATGGTGTTCATGCTGTTTGAAAAGACCTTGTCGCGCTTGCAGGAGGCGCAACACGCGATTGAGCGGAATGACATTCAGGGCCGTTGCAATGCGAACTGCAGTGCACAGGAACTGATTGCCCATCTTTCGAACACTTTGGATATGGAACAGGGTGGCGAAATCGCCGCAAATCTGGAACGACTCTATACCCACTGCATGCTCCGTCTGATGGATGTGGATCGGAAAAATGATCCCAACGCCGCAGCAGAAGTGATCAAGCTTCTGACACCACTTCGGGATTCATGGGCCGAGCTTTCTGAGAAAAGCGAAGGTGAACTGCGTCAAGCAGTTTTGACCGCGCAACAAGCACGCCCGGCGCTTACCAACGAAACGGCAACTGCAAGCGAAGAAACAGAACCACAGGCACCGGCGAAAACCGGCCTGTCAATTTCTGCCTGATCCCAAACACCAGGTATCCCGCACAGGATTAAAGACCTCCGAAATTTTCGGAGGTCTTTATTTGTTTTTGGCCTGCTTTTGACTGCCCCCCTAAATCACAGGTTCATTTTTGCCCGGCATCGGCCAAACCCCGCGGAAGGCAAAATCTGCCCTTTCTGCCAACGCACTGCTAACCTGCTGAAAATATGTAGAAAACGTTAACAATCAAAACTGGCCCACCACTTGCACATGTTCTGACACTGCTTCCATAAGGACCAAGGTCATGAACAGCTCTGCGATTACAAACAGCGTGATGCCAACTGTCTCTATTCCCGGCACAAACCCTAGCGAACGCAAGGGATCGGGCTTTGGTGATGTCATGGCATCAATCACAGACAACTGGTCTGAGCAAAGTCATCAGGTCAAATACGACGCGGCAAAATCTGCCCAGAAGAATTTCGATGATCGGCGCTCGGATATGGATGCCGAAAGATCCGCACGCGACGAACGCAGCATCAATGAGGCGCGTTCCGAAGATCGCCGCGAAGAAGACCCTGTGCGCGCATCACATGATGACTACGAAGATCATGATGATCATGCCAAAATCGATGATCCAAAATCCGATGAACCGCGCGACGTGGAAGCCAACCCGGAAGATGATCGCGCTGGCGAGGACATGGAAACTGCCGATGGCGGTGATCGTTCAAACGATAACGAAGCTGCACCTCAGGACGGGGAAAACACTGCTTCCGCATCCGACGAAACCACATCAGCAGAATCAGATGATACCAAGTCAGATGGGGATAGCTCCCTGACGGCAGACGCTGGCATGGTTGATCCAAACCAGCCTGCACAAGCCGTTCCGCTTCCCGGATCCCCCGAAGCCATTGAATTGGCCAAGGCAGAAGCCGCTAAAATGAAGGCTGCTGGTGCTAATGGTGCAGCAAATGCCCAGAATGCAGCCCTGGCAAATGGTCAGGCAGCAACCGGTGCCGCCAATGGTAACGCCACTGCGGATAGCACGACAGACGGCTTGATGAATTCAACTGCCTTGTCGCAGCCTGCTGCTGCATCCTCTGCCAAGATGGCTCTGAATGGTGCGGATGCAGGGGCCGGCGATGAAATGTCCTCTGACAAGTTCCTTTCGCGGGTTGTCGATTCAATGACCGGTGACGGCAAAGGTAAAACCGATGCCACCGGCACCACAAACGCAGCAACCACCGGCCAGACCAATAACAGCACCCAGCAGGCTTCCGCAGCCAACCCGGCACAAACTGCCCAGGCAGCACAGCAGGCAATGGCTGCAGCAGCCGGACCGAACGCACAAAATAACCCGACCGCCGTGCAGAATATGTCAACCAACAGTGCGGTTACCGCAACTGGTGGCACTGAGGCCACAGCAACAGCCAACGGCCAACCGGGAAGTACCAACACCCTGCATCAGACCAACACGGGTGGTCAGACCGCGCACACCGCACGTCAGGCCCCGTCGCAACAGATTCAGCAGCAAGTCGCCGTTTCGATCCGCAATGCAGCCAGCGAAGGCGTTGACAAGATTTCTGTTCAGCTTCGACCGGAACATCTTGGGCGCGTCGATGTCAAAATGGAAATCGGTCAGGATGGCCGCATTCAGGGTGTCATTCAGGCTGACACACGCGAAACACTCGACATGTTGCGTCAGGACTCACGCGCCTTGCAGCAAGCGCTGAAAGACGCCGGTCTGAATGCAGACAGTCAAAGCTTCACCTTCGAACACAGGAATGAAGGTGGCCAGAGTCAGGAAGGCAACGGCCAATCCCGCATGACCGCCGATCAGGGCAGCAGCCCGGATGAAGGTGACGTCATGAGTGGAACCGAACTCGCCGAACATGTCGCCATTGGCTATGGGATTAATCCCAACGGCCTTGTCGATATCCGGATATAGAAAAGGTAGAGGGCACATCCCATGACCGTTTCATCCCTGACAAACGTTGGCCTCTCTCAGTCCAACACCAATGCCGGTTCAAGCAGCTCTGCCAGTCAGCTAGCGCAAAACTTTGATACGTTTCTGACCCTGCTGACCACGCAGCTCAAGAATCAGGATCCGACCTCGCCGATGGAAAGTGACAAATTCACCGACCAGTTGAGCCAGTTCGCCCAGGTTGAGCAAGGCATTCAGAGTAACAAGAACCTCGAAGACCTGCTCGCAATGCAGGGACAGCAGCGTCAGCTCTCTGCCCTGTCTTATGTCGGTGCGCAGATCGAGGCGGTTGGTGACACCAACTGGCGCGACGAAGGCGAAGAGCTCACCTACAAGTACAATGTCGCGCCAGAAGTTCCCCGTATGAAACTGCAAATTCAGGATCAGAGCGGGAAAACGATCTACTCCGAAGAACTCACCGATGTTTCTGGCCTCCAGACCTTTACCTGGGATGGCAAAAACAACAACGGTGTTGAACAGGACGCAGGTGCCTACACGCTGGTTGTTCAACCGATGGCCGCGAACGGTGACACCTTCAAGGATGACAAGGGCAGACCCGCCTCTGTCGCGATTGGGATCATCGGTACTGTCGACAGTGTCGATATCGACGATACCGACATCTATCTCCGTCTTGGCGATGTCTCTGTGCCGTTCTCGACGCTCACCAACGTCAAGTTGGGCGCGAACAGCACCGATACTGGCACTGACAATACTGACAATACCGATAATACTGATAATACCGGGGATAACTCCGGATCTGAACAGCAGGAAGAAGCCGCCTAGGGCATTCATCCGGATTTGATCAAAACCCTGTGAAACAGGAGAAGAAAAATGAGCCTTTTTGGTGCAATGATTTCCGGTGTTTCCGGCCTGAATGCCCAGTCTCAGAACCTGGGCGTCATCTCGGACAACATCTCGAACCTAAACACGATCGGTTACAAGGGAACCATCGGTCGTTTCTCGACCCTTGTAACTGAATCTGCCACAGATACCCGCTACACGCCTGGTGGCGTTCGGTTCCATCCGACCGCACTGATCAGCAAGCAGGGACTGTTGCAGGCCACCTCGTCAACCACAGCAGCAGCCATTTCTGGCGATGGCTTCTTCATCGTTCGCGGTACTGCATCGCCGGGTACCAATGACGAACTGTTCTTCACCCGTGCTGGCGACTTCAAGCCGGATGATGACGGCTATCTGCGCAACACCGCTGGCTACTATGTTCAGGGTTGGGCGACTGACCGCGAAGGGGGCCTTCTTGATGCGAACGGTAACGCAACGACTTCAAACAGTTCGGCTGTCACCGATCTTCAGGTCCTTGATATCAACTCGATCCTGACGGCAGCTGCATCGACCACCAACATCGAATTCGGCGCCAACCTGAACTCGGACGAAACGGCTGTTACCGGTGGCACGGCAACCTCGACCACCACGGGCCTCGATTATGACACGACCGATCTGACGACGCTTGCCGGCATCAACAACGGCGACCAGTTCAGCATCACTCACAACGGCACAACGACGACCATCACCATCAATACGGGTGATACGCTCGAAGATCTGGCAACTGCCATCAGTGCGGTGACTGGTATCAATGCCAGCACCACCACAACTGGCACGAACGACACATTGACACTCACAGCTGCTTTTGCAGATCAAGGAGTGACCTTTGCAAACGTCACCGGCACACCATTTAGTGCCACGGGCATTACGGTTCCTGGTGTTCCAGGCACCCTCGCGCCGACCTATACCGCAGGTAACCTTGCAACCGGAACAGTTGCCGAAGACAACTCGATGCCGGTTACCATCTACGACTCCCTTGGTTCGGCACACACTGTGAACCTTCAGGTTGTCAAACTGGGTCAGAACCGTTGGGGCTTCGAACTTATCGGTAACACCACGACCGGTGAACTTGATACCACCGATCATCCGAACGGTTTGATCCAGGCCGGTACGGTCACATTCGACGGTTCTGGTAACCTTCAGAGCTTTACGGGTGTGCAGGCGACCATCGGTGCCACAACCATCGGTGTAAACGGCAGCCTGGTCGACACTGATATTTCGGCTGAATGGACCAATGGTTCCGACACCAGCGAATTCACCCTTGATTTCGGTACCATCGGCCTTGGCAACGGCATTACCCAGTTCGCCGCCGGTTCGGATGCGAACGGTAACCTTGTCGAATACACCACCCACTTCATCAACCAGAACGGTGCGCAGGCCGGGACCATGGTGAACTATGCCTTCACCGAGGAAGGCTTCCTGCAGGTGGAATTCGCAAACGGTGTTAAACGCCCGGTTTATAAACTGGCGATTGCAACATTCGAAGCCCCTGATGAAATGGAAAACCACACTGGTAACGTTTATCGCCAGACACGTGAGTCGGGTGATTACCTGCTGCGTGAACCGGGCCTGAACGGTGCCGGTAACGTTGTGGCATCGGCACTGGAAGGGTCCAACGTCGATCTTGGTGAGGAATTCACCAACATGATCGTTACCCAGCGCGCCTACTCCGCGAACACCAAGACGATCACCACGACCGATGAAATGCTCGACGAGCTGATCCGTATCAAACGGTAATTGACATCTGTTTCAGGGCGTTAGCCCGCCCTGAAACATATTGCACCAATAGAGACTCGCCCGGCACAATTGCCGGGCTTCTTTTTGCCCGATTGACTCACTACATTAAGGACAGAACAATTCGGTCATTAAATATCCAAGCGATTCAAATCACTGATAAATTTGAATCCGATGACTGGGCAAAAATTGCCGGTTGTTAACCTGTTCTTCAGCATGGAGAACTATTCGTTGTTAATGCTGGTCGTATTCCGCACGGATCGATCCGCATGGGGACAGTGGTAAATTTTCGTTTCGGAGCAGTCGAACGTGGGCGGCTTGTTACAAACACTCAAGGGTCTGGGACCAACGCGGCTGATGGCTATCAGTGGCGTGGGCGTGTTGTTGCTTGTCTTCTTTGCATTCCTGATCATGCGTGTTTCAGCCCCGAACATGGAACTGCTCTATCGCGATCTGGATCCGGCAGACGCCAGCCAGATCGTCAATCGCCTCGAAGACCAGCAGGTTCAGTACCAGTTGCTGAACAACGGTACCGAAATTCTTGTCCCGGCCGATCAGGTCAACCGCATGCGTCTGACCATGGCCGAAAGCGGCCTGCCGACCGGCGGCTCTGTCGGGTATGAGGTATTTGACAATTCCGACGGCTTTGGCGCCACCAGTTTCGAACAGAATATCAACCATGTTCGCGCCCTTGAAGGCGAGCTGGCCCGCACGATCGCATCCATTCAGGCGATCCAGCAGGCGCGCGTTCATCTGGTTCTGCCAAAACGTCAGATGTTCTCACGCGAAACCCAGGAAGCCAGCGCCTCTATCGCGGTCAAGATGGCCGGTGGCGAACTGAAACCCGAACAGGTTGTTGCCATCCAGCATCTTGTGGCTGCTGCGGTGCCCCAGCTTGATCCGGGCAAGGTATCGATCATTGATGAACGCGGCCGGTTGCTTGCGCGCGGTGACGGCGAACAGCAGTCGTCGACATTCCTAACCCAGACCGCCGATGAAATGCGCATTCGCACCGAAAGCCGCCTGCGCAATACCATCGAAGATCTTCTGTCGCGCTCCCTTGGTTACGGCGAAGTCCGCGCCGAAGTCTCGGTCGAAATGGACTTCAACAAAATTACGACTGCCAATGAGCGGTTTAATCCGGATGAGCGGGTCATTCGTTCAAGCCAGACGATTGAAGAAAACGCGACCAATTCCGAGACCGAAGGCACCGATCCGGTAACGCTTCAGAACAATCTGCCGGATGCCAATTTTGATGCTGCGAACGGTGCAGGGACCCAAAGTCAGGAAAGCCGCACCGAAGAAACGGTCAATTACGAGATTTCTAAAACAACCACCACACAGGTAAAGGAAATCGGTGAGATTTCACGCGTGACGGTAGCCGTCCTTGTTGATGGCACCTATACCACTGATGAAAATGGCGAGCGCCTGTATCAGGAACGCTCCCCGGAAGACCTTGAAAAGATCGCAGCACTCGTGCGCAGTGCCATCGGCTATGACCCACAGCGCAGCGATCAGGTCGAGGTTATTAACATGCAGTTTGCTGATACTGCCGACCTGTTCCCGGATGAAGAGATCGAGACCTTCCTTGGCCTCGACAAGGCTGAAATCTTCCGCATCGCCGAGATGCTGGTGCTGGCGATTGTTGCCATCCTCGTCATCCTGCTGGTGGTACGCCCGCTTCTGACCCGTGCGTTCGAAACTCTGCCAAGTGCGGCGGATATGGCACAGCGTCAGCTTCTTGCCGATGACATGACCGCCGACGGCACGCCGGCCCTTGAAGGTCCGGCACCTGTTCCGATGGCGCCTGGTATGGATGACGGCGAAGAACTGATCAACCTGTCGCAGGTTGAAGGTCGCGTGAAAGCATCCTCGGTCAAGAAGATTGGCGAGATCGTGGAGAAACACCCGGAAGAAGCTCTCTCGATCATTCGCAACTGGCTGTATCAGGAGAGCTAATTCTCCTGACAGTTATCGGCTCACTGGCAGCCGCAGGGCTGCCTTCCTTTTGTTGCTCAAGGCGTTTTAGCAGTTCGATATGACGGCCATTGAAAAGTTCACATTCTCACTCAGCTTCGACGATGCCGACAACGTAATCCGTTCGGCAGGCAAAGAGGATGAGCATTACGAACTGGGCACGAAAAAGAAGAAAAAGAAAGAAGAAGAAGCCCCGCCGCCCCCGCCGCCTGTCTATACAGAGGAACAGGGTGCACAAATGGTCGCCGATGCTGAAAAGCGCGGCCAAGAGCAGGGTTTTGCCGAAGGTCACAAACAAGGCTTTGACGAAGCCCATCAGCAAATCATGGCGTCGCTTGAAAAGGCGGTTGGCGATGTGGAATCCGAAATCGCCGAAAAGCTCGCCCAGATTGACGAGCAGCAGAAGCGCGCCAATGCCAAGATCAACGAAGATGCCATTCACGTTGCCCTTGGTGTCATTCGCAAGCTGGCCCCGGCCTGGTCCAAACAGTACCAGATGACCGAAATCGAAGACATCGTCCGGCAATGTCTTGCCAACCTGTTTGAAGCCCCGAAAGTCATGATCAAGGTCAATCCCGACCTTGAAACAGAAGTCGGTGCAGCCGCCCAGCGCATTGCAGACTCCCGGGGATTTTCCGGCAAGGTTGTTGTGGTTGGCGAGCCGGACGTCGCAATGGGTGATTGTCAGGTATCCTGGGGCGATGGCACGGCTGTTCGCGACAGTGCGCGGATATGGTCGGAAATCAACGCCATCATCGACAATGCACTGACCCTGCATGCCAACGACCATGATCTGCCCGAAAGCAATATGGGCGATCCCGAAATGCAGGAAAGCCGCCTCCCCCCCGAGGTGAAGGCCCCGGCACAGCCTTCTGCACCGGTTCAGTCAAGCGGACCGGCACCGGATCAGGCCGAAACCGTAAATCAGATCACACCCGAGATGCCATCCGCCAAAGAACCCGCTGAGCCCGGCTCTGATACGCAAGAAGGCGATGGCACCGCGGCGCGGAATATGCAAACATTGCAAGAAGATACGAAGGCTGAATCGGCAACCACCGATGGCGCGATACACGGACCGGAAACGGACACGACACCGCCGCCACAGCCGACACCGGAACCAGACATTACAGATCAGGCGGAAAACAAGCCTGAACCACAAAAAGACCAGACAACGGCGACAGCGCAAGGCCCTGCACAGCCTGGTAATTCCGGCCCGGAAACCGAACAGACGGCTGCGCAGGAAGACCCGACGACCACAGCCGATAAAACGGCTGCTGTGAAGCAACCGACCAAAGACGCAGGAGACGAAAATGGCTGATGATGACGATCTGGAACTCTCGGAGCTCGACGACGATAACATCGAACTCGAGGGCGAAGGGACCGAACTTCTTGCTGCGGCCGAAGCCGGCAGCGAGCAGATGAAGACTTCCAAGGATCTCGAAGCCGTGTACGATATTCCCGTTCAGGTTTCGGCAGTTCTTGGCAAAGCAACCATGCAAGTCAGCCAATTGCTGAAACTTGGTCGTGGTGCCGTGGTAGAGCTTGACCGTAAAGTTGGTGAAGCTATTGATATCTATGTGAACAACCGTCTCGTCGCACGCGGCGAGGTGGTGGTCGTGGAAGACCGGCTTGGTGTGACCATGACGGAAATCATCAAATCCGAGAAAAGCTAACGTAAGAGAGGATATCCGACTATGGCCGAAGGGGGGACTAAAACGTCGTTTGACATTGCGACAGTCGGGGGACTGGCCATTGGCTTTGCGTTGGTGATTGCTGCAATCATCTTTGGTGGATCGCCGGGTGCGTTTATCGATATCCCCTCTGTCCTGATTGTTATCGGCGGTACAGCAGCCATCACTGCTGTCAGCTTTGCGCTGGGCGAGTTTCTCGGCTCTGGCAAAGTGCTGATGCGCACGATTTTCCACAAATCGCGCAATCCGGCGGATGCGGCACTTCAAATTCTTCAGCTTGCCGAAATTGCCCGCAAAGGCGGTGTACTGTCGCTTCAGGGGCATCTTGATAGCTTGCAAAGCGAAGAATATCTCTGGAAAGGCTTGTCGCTCGTCGTTGACGGCACCCCGCCCGAGGAAGTCGAAGCCATCATGCGCAAGGACATGAACGCCACCATCGGCCGCCACCAGAAAGGTGCCAACATCATGAAAAAGGCCGGTGACGTTGCACCGGCGATGGGCCTGATCGGGACGCTGATCGGTCTGGTGCAGATGCTGGGGAACCTTGATGATCCGTCATCGATTGGTCCGTCGATGGCTGTTGCGCTTTTGACGACCTTCTATGGCGCGGTTCTGGCCAACATGGTGTTCATGCCGCTTGCCGGGAAGCTTGAACGCAACTCCAGCGACGAGGAACTTTTGAATTCGGTCTACATGGTTGGTGCTGTTTCCATCGGTCGACAGGAAAACCCCCGTCGTCTGGAAATGCTGATCAACTCGATCCTGCCGCCGTCAAAACGCGTCAGTTACTTCGATTGATCGTGAATGTGAATATGGTGGTTCTGGCGCATCAATGCTTTTTTGATGCGCCGGGTCCCCGAAACTGATCGGAAAGAGATGATACGATGCAGGTACTGATCGTTGGTGGACTGGGCGGACAGATAGGCGCAGCCAGCAAGATCGCAATGGCGCGCGGCGCTTCGGTCCAGTTGGCCGAGAGTGTCACGACTGCGCTTAACATCCTGCGGGCGGGCAACCGGATTGATCTGGTCATGGCTGATATCACCCTTGATGTCGCCGCCCTGATTGAAGGCATGGTTGCAGAGCGCATCACGACCCCGGTTGTGGCCTGTGGCATCGGCAATGACGTCAATGGTGCGGTCAATGCGATCAAGGCAGGTGCCCAGGAATTCATCCCCCTGCCCCCAGAAGCCGATCTGATTGCCGCAATTTTCGAAGCCGTCACCGAAGAAAGCCACGCCCTGATCCATCGCGATGCGCGCATGGCCGAGACGCTCCGACTGGCAAGTCAGGTGGCCAACAGCTCGGCATCCATCCTGATCACGGGCGAAAGCGGCACCGGTAAGGAAATCATTTCGCGCTATGTGCACCGCAAATCCAACCGTTCGGACAAGCCGTTCGTTGCCGTTAACTGTGCGGCCATCCCCGATAACCTTCTTGAATCCGAATTGTTTGGCCATGAGAAGGGCGCCTTTACCGGCGCCCAGGCACGACGTATCGGCAAGTTCGAAGAAGCCAACGGCGGCACCCTTCTGCTTGATGAAATCAGCGAAATGGATGTGCGCCTTCAGGCAAAGCTTCTGCGTGCCATTCAGGAAAAGGAAATTGACCGGCTTGGTGGCAAAAGTCCCGTTAAGGTCGATGTCCGAATTCTTGCGACCTCGAACCGCAATCTTGAGGCCGAAGTCAATGCCGGCAACTTCCGCGAGGATTTGTATTTCCGCCTGAACGTGGTCAATCTGGACATCCCGTCACTGCGCGAACGTCCCGATGACATCCCGGTTCTGGCCGAATTCTTTGTCAAAAAATACTCTGATGCCAATGACGTTCCGGTCCGCCCGATCAGCCCGCTTGCCATCCAGCGCCTGCTGTCTCACCACTGGCGGGGCAATGTCCGCGAACTTGAAAACACCATGCATCGCGCGGTTCTGATCGCAGGTCCCGATGAAATCGGGCCAGAGGCCATCATGCTGTCTGGCGAAAGCAACGCACCTGCCCCGGCAGCCGCAGCGCCCGTATCGCAGGCCCCTGCACCATCTGCGTCTGCACCGGCCCCGTCTACGACGGCACGCGCCAGTTCGGCCTATGCCAGTGCCAATGCCGCCTATGGCGCAGCATCATCGGCCTATCAACCCAGCGCACCAGCCCCCGCACCATCTACCCCATCCGCACCCGCGAGTGAAGCCCCTGCTCGGGATGATGACGCAGACAGCGGCGATGACGGCGCGTCCGATGAAAGCACTGCTGGAAACGGCTCTGTGACCTCGGCACTTGTCGGGCGCACTGTTGCTGATGTCGAACGTGATCTGATTATTGATACGCTCAAGCATTGCTTTGGCAACCGCACCCATGCGGCCAACATTCTTGGCATTTCCATTCGGACCCTGCGCAACAAACTGCGCCAGTATACCGACGAAGGACTTGCTGTACCGGCCCCGGGCGACGGTCACGACTGAACATGAAATTTCGGCGCGCTGTCCCCATCTTCAAGGCAGGTAAAGGCGCAACGAACATCGAGCAAGCAACAGGATAACAAGCAAAGACAATGGCCGAAGGTCAAGACATCACACCGACTGGTTCCGGCGGCTCTGACGGCCCCGGCGGCGGTGCGCCGGGCGGGTTAAATCTCGGCGCCATTCAGTCGCGTGTCGCTTCGGCCATGAAGCGTGGCGATATCGCCATGGCGCTCGGCTTTATCATGATCCTTGTGGTCATGATGTTCCCGATGCCGCCCTGGCTGCTTGATTTCATGCTGGCCCTTTCGATCAGCTTCTCCGTGCTGATCCTGATGACGTCGCTGTTCATCCAGAAGCCGCTTGAATTCAACTCTTTCCCGACGATCCTGCTGGTGGCGACGTCGCTCAGACTTGCGTTGAACATCGCGACAACCCGACTGATCCTTGGTTATGGGCACGAAGGTACCCATGCCGCCGGTGCCGTGATCGAGGCGTTTGGCAGCTTCCTGATTTCGGGCAATTTCGTCATCGGGATTATCGTCTTTGCCATCCTTGTCATCATCAACTTTGTCGTCATCACCAAGGGTTCCGGCCGTATTGCCGAGGTCGCGGCACGTTTTACCCTTGATGCAATGCCCGGTAAGCAGATGGCGATTGATGCCGACCTGTCATCGGGCCTGATCAATGAAGAACAGGCAAAGGCCCGCCGCAAGGAACTTGAAGATGAAAGTTCCTTCTTCGGGTCGATGGATGGTGCATCGAAGTTTGTTCGTGGTGATGCGGTTGCCGGTATTCTGATTACGTTTATCAACGTGATTGGCGGCATCATCATCGGCACCGCCCAGATGGGCCTTTCCCTGGCCGAGGCAACCGAGACTTACACGATCCTGACCGTCGGCGACGGTCTGGTGTCCCAGATCCCGGCCCTGATCGTTTCGACCGCAGCAGGCCTTCTGGTCACCAAGGGTGGCCTTGATGGCGCAACCGAAAAGGCCGTTTTCGGGCAGGTCAGTAACTATCCGGCGGCCCTTGGCGTTGCTGCCGCCCTGATGGGGGGCATGTCCCTTCTGCCGGGCATTCCGATGATCTGGTTCCTCGGATTGGCGATCGGGTTGGGGTATCTCGCCTATTACATGAGCAAACGCCAGAACGCAGCCGTTGCCGAAGAACAGATGAAAGAAACCCAGGCCGCGGCCGATGCCGCCGGCCCGCCGCCGGAAGAACCCATCGCCAATGCGCTTCGTATGGACTATGTGCGTCTTGAACTGGGCTATGGGTTGCTGTCGCTGATCAGTACCGAACGCGGCCAGAAACTGACCGATCAGATCAAGGCACTGCGTCGCCAGCTTGCCGGTGACATGGGCTTTGTCATGCCGTCGGTGCGCATTCAAGACAACATGCAACTGCCCGCCAACACCTATGTGCTCCGCGTCAAGGAGATCGAGGCAGGCCGCGGTGATCTTCGCCCGAACATGTTGCTGGTGATGGATCCGCGCGGCGAGGAAATTACCCTGTCGGGCGAAAAGACCATGGAGCCGACCTTCAACCTGCCTGCGATGTGGATCGAACAGGGCATGAAGGAAGAGGCAATGTTCCGTGGCTATACGGTGGTTGATCCGCAAACCGTGATCACGACGCACATCACCGAAGTGATCAAGGATCACATGCCCGAACTGCTGTCTTATGCCGAAACGCAAAAGCTGCTTGATGAACTTGATGAAGACCAGAAAAAACTGGTCGAGGATATCGTTCCCGGTCAGGTTTCCGTCGGCGGTGTTCAGCGCGTATTACAGAACCTTTTGACCGAACGCGTTTCCATCCGCGATCTGCCGACCATCCTTGAAGGCATTGCCGAATCCACTGCCTTTACCCGCAATCCGACCTTCATGACCGAACATGTCCGGTCACGACTGGCCCGTCAGTTATCAGATGTGAATACCAATCAGGACGGCGTCATTCCGCTGGTCACCATGTCGCCGCAGTGGGAACAGATCTTTGCCGAAAGCCTGGTTGGTCAGGGCGAGGAAAAGCAGCTTTCCATTCCGCCAAGCCAGCTTCAGGAATTCATCAACAAGGTCAGAACGACGTTCGAGCGCCTTGGCATGATGGGCGAAAGCCCGGTCCTTCTGACCAGCCCGGGCATCCGGCCCTATGTGCGATCCATCGTCGAGCGTTTCCGGCCGAGCACCGTGGTGATGTCGCAAAACGAAATCCACCCCAAGGCACAGCTGAAAACGCTGGGGCAGGTGTGATGCGCATGATCAACCAAACCGCCCTGCTTGCGGACATGAAAAACCGGGGGGAACTGAATGCGTCTTAAGACCTTCACCGCCCCCACCATGACCGAAGCGATGGGGCTCGTTAAAGAGCACATGGGCACCGATGCCATCATCGTATCCACACAGGATATCCCCGGCAGTGGCGTGCGCCTGACGGCCGCCCTTGATCGTGATCCCGACTATGGTGATGACGAGGGCCCGGCCCCCGCCCTTCAGGAACAGCTTGATGCGGTCGAGGCCGCCCTGACGCGGCATAATTTGCCGGAACGGCTGCGCATTCGCCTGTGTGATCTGATGGGGCGCGAAACGGCTGCTGCATCCGAGCAACAATTGCTGGCCGGTGCGCTTGACGAAATCTTTGATTTCTCGCCCCTGCCGGAAAAGAACACGCCGCGCGCGCTGGCCTTCGTTGGCCCGCCCGGATCGGGCAAAACACTGGCGGTTGCCAAAACCGCGGCACGTGCGGTGATGAAAAAACGCAAAGTTGCTGTTCTTTCAACCGATTACAAACGTGCCGGTGGCATGGCCCAGCTTGAGGCCTTTACGAGAATTCTCAAGATTGATCTGCTTGCGGCGAAATCACCGGACGATCTCAAGGCGCGCTTTGGTGAAATCCGCGAAGCCGATGTCATCCTGATCGATACGGCAAGCTGCAACCCCTATCTTGAAACCGAAATTGGCACGCTTCGTGAATTCATGAAAGCGGTGCCGAGTGAACCGGTGCTGGTGAACCCTGCGGGGATTGATGCCTATGAGGCGGCTGACATTGCCAATGCCTTTGCCGATGGTGGCGCAACACGTGTCGTGATCTCGCGACTTGATGTTGCCGCCCGACTTGGCGGTGCGCTATATGGTGCCGATTCAGGAAATCTTTCCCTTTGTAATGTCAGTATGACAGCCCAGGTTGCGGACGGCCTCACCGCCCTTAGTCCCCTTGCCTTGGCAAAACTTCTGATACCGTCCCATCGCGCTGATACCGCGAAACCGAGCTTCTCCGAGGTCGTGAAATGACTACCAAGTCTGATGCATCACCCAAATCTGCCCCGCGGGCCAAAGGCCGCAATGTCCTTGCAGTTGCATCTGGCAAAGGCGGCGTTGGCAAGACCTGGTTTTCCATTACGCTCACCCATGCGATGGTTCTCGAAGGCCACAAGACCCTTTTGTTTGACGGTGACCTTGGCCTGGCCAACATCGACATTCAGCTTGGCCTGATGCCGAAATATGATCTGGGCGGCGTGATTGCCGGGCGGATCAGCCTGAAAGACGCGGTAACCCACTTCCCCGATGGCGATTTCGATATCATTGCCGGGCGCAGCGGATCTGGCAGCCTTGCCAACCTGCCAGCCACCCGGCTTCAGGCGCTGTCGGACGAATTGCTCCAGACCGGCAAGGAATATGATAAGGTATTGATCGATCTTGGTGCCGGTGTTGATCAGGGCGTGCGCCAGATGACCGGCCTTGCCAATACGGTGATTGTGATCACCAACGGCGATCCGACCTCTTTGACCGACGCTTATGCCTTTATCAAGATCACCCATATGGCCCGCCCGAAAACCGATATCCGGGTGGTGGTCAACATGGCCAAGGACAAGAAAGAAGGTCAGGCGATCTATAACAAGCTTCTCAAGGCGTGCGAGGGCTTTTTGAAGATTTCACCGCCGCTGCTTGGCGTTATTCGTGCGGATTCCAAGGTATCGGAATGCATTCGCAACCAGACGCCGCTTTTGACCCGTCATCCGAACTGCGATGCCGCCCAGGATATAGAGGCAATCGCCCAAACCCTTCTTGAGGAGTAGGTTGTCATGACTCTCCCGCCACAAGCAATATCGCCCGGCCCTGCCGTCGGTGGACATGCTTCGGCGGGTGGGACTGCCGGACAGGCCAATCAGGGTTCGGTTCCGGCACAAATCAATGCAACCGTCACAACCGCCACCCCGCAACAGGTCGCTGCCGCACTGGCAAAGCTCCCTATCGAAACGCTTTTGCAGGCATCGGTTCAATCACAATCAGGCAATCAACTGACCCTTGCCACCGCCCTTGGTTCGGTCACGGTCAGGATCCCCACCCCGCTTCCCAGTAATCTCGGCGATCTTCTGTGGGCCCGCATTCCGACAACCAATCCCGGCGCCGGCCAATCCGCAACGGGCGGCAACCCTTCTGATGGCATGCGCCTGCAACTTCTGCCGCAAACCCTGTCGCCGGGGGAATCCGGGGTAACCGGTGCCCTTGCCAACGGAAATATCGCTGGTAGCAGCCTGACACCCGGCCAGACATTTGGCGCGGTGACAACATCCATCCTGACCATGCCCAATGGCACCCAATTGCCCGCCGGAAGCCAGACACAGGTTATCTTCCTGGGTCAGGGCACAGTAACCGCACAGCAGGCCGCCAATGCCATGGCGTCAGCTGCTCAGGCCGGTTCTGCTGGTTCGGCGGGTATGGCAGGTGGCGCTGGCACAGGCGGCATGGCTGCCGGAATGGGACCAACCGTTGCTGCACAAACAGCCGCCGGGCAAGGCCCTGTTGGCACCTTGATGCTGACCGGGACAGTCTTGCCCCCTGATAGTGCCGAGGCCCGCCTGCTGCCTCAGGGTTTCACAGCCCTTCGCACCTCTGCCGGGATTGTTGGCATCAAATTGCCGGTTCCCGCGCCCACGGGTGCTACCCTGTCATTTAACGTTGATCCATCGGGCGGTGCCAAGGTATCGACATCCGTCCCGATGACCGAGGCACAATTGATCGCGCGCGGTCAGGCCGCCGCCCTCACCCATGACTGGGACAGTCTGCACAGGGCGGTTAGCGCCCTTCAGCAACATGATCCCGGTGCAGCACTCAGCATGCTGAACAACATTCCCCAGGCTGGCCCCAAACTGACCACCACCATGATGTTCTTCTTTGCTGCCATGACAGGTCAGGGCGGCAGTTTGCGTGGCTGGCTCGGCGATCGTGCCGCGACCAGCCTGGCCACCCTGTCCGATACAGACGGTGGCGGGCTTAAACGGCTTGAAGGTGATTTTGCCCAGTTGCGTGCGATGGCAACCGAAGAACGTCCGGATGGCTGGCGCGTGATGGCGATGCCGTTCAATATGGGCGACAAGATCGAACAGCTTCAATTGGGCTGGCGGCATGGTGATCGTGAAAATGATCCCGACAAACCCGATGATCAGGGCACGCGTTTCCTGCTGGATCTGTCTTTCAGTGTGGTGGGTCACACCCAGCTCGACGGCCTTGTGAAGGGCGAGGACAGCAAGTTTGATCTGATTGTCCGTACCGAAAACCCGTTGCAATCCCATAACCGCGATGACATTCGCGGCATCTTCCGCGAGGCCCTTCAAATTGCCGGTTACACCGGCCATATCCTGTTTCAGGATGGGTCGCGTTTTGTCGAAATTGCTCCGGTGCCCGATGGCAAGGACCCGCATTCCCACCACGGGATCGAGGCATAAGGATCATCATTCTGAAATGAATGCTTTTCCTGCCTTGGGCGCGGACGTATCCTAGAATTCATCCCTTTTGACAACGGTTGGAAGCCATGCTTGAGATTTATCAGCGCCGTAATCTGATCCAGACAGAGCCGAACCCGGGCACGAGGATTGATTATGTCGTTACCCTGCAAAGCAATCTGACCGGTGCCAAGGATGTCTTTCCGGCGCGCCTGACGCTGCGTTATGTGCCCGACCGCCTGATTCTTAAGACAAGCAATCTCGCGGAATATTACGCAGAGATCGCCAGTATCGAGTTTGAAAATTTCGAAGCCGCCGCCGTTCTGTTGATGGATGATTTCAACAACGAACTGGTTCCGCGCTGGATCAGCCTGCGTCTGGACAAACAGACGGCCGATAACGATCAGGTCTTCCACCACGAAACCGCCCTTGAAGACCGTCAGCCGAAATGGGGCAACCCGCGCCTTCTGGATCGTCTCGAACGTTACTGAGCAATCAGCGGAACGGGTTCCCGTGCACCCACTGGGTCAGGGAATAACGAAGACCCGCCGTGGTCGGTGCCACGCGATGCAAAACAAAGCTCGGAAAGAAGATCGCTGATCCCCGCGCCATCGGTGCATCGATAAAGTGCCCGGCCGGGTTAAGCTGCAATTGTCCGCCTTCATACTGATCAGGCTCGGAAAGCTGGATCACCATGGTCAGTTTGCGACGGCGTGCAACGTCTGATGCACCGACGTCACTGTGCCAGTCATAATGGCCGCGCAAATCCCCGGCATAACAGGCAATCTGGGCGTCCTCGGCAAACTCTGTCAGGGAAAAGTCAAAGACGTTGCGATTGACCTCGGCAACCAGATCGACAATCCGCCGACAAACAACCGGTTCCTGTTCTTCGTTAAACCAGGTGATTTTGGATCGGCGAATATGGGTCGCGGCCTGCCCCTGTACGAGGCCGCCTTCATCCATCTCGTGGGTAAAGCCATTGATCAGGCGGTCACAGGTCGCCGGATCAAGCGCATCCGGGACAATTGCAAACATTTCTTCAGGGAACATTTACGACACTCTCCAGGCCGCACGGGCCTTTTGATTTAACGTCTTGGGCCCAAGATCATTCTTTGCGACAAGATGCTCTTAAGACCAATCATCGCGCGATACCAGAAAATTCAAAACATGTCACCGATCCATGTTCGTGTATCTAGCCACGCAGTTCAATCACCCGCCCACCGGCGGCTGCACCGTCTTCGGGGTCATGGGTTACCATCACGGTCGGCAGACTGTTCTTGCGGCACAGGTCAAACACAAACGACCTGATCTGGGACCGAAGGCCGCTATCGAGTTTTGAAAATGGCTCATCAAGCAACAAGGCACAAGGTTCCGATAACAGAACCCGCATCAGGGCCACCCGCGCGCGCTGCCCGCCCGACAATGTTGCCGGATCACGATCATAAAACCCGTCCATCTCGGCACTACCAAGGGCTGCCTCAACCCGCCCACGCCGGGCCGCACGCCCCTCAATGTGCGCGGGCAGGGCAAAAGCCAGATTGCCCCCCACCGAAAGATGGGGAAACAGCAAGTCATCCTGAAACAGAATGCCGACATGGCGATCTTGTGGTGCCAAGCCATCAAGCACCCTGCCATCAAGAACCACCTGACCGGTTACCTCAAACGCATCGGGCAAGGTGCCACAGATATGCCCAAGCAAACTCGATTTTCCCGATCCGCTCGGCCCCATAAGGGTCACGATCTCGCCCGGTGCAATGGTCAGATCGACCGCAACCAGTTCACGCCCGTCAAGGCGCACCCGCACGTCATGCAATTCCAGACCGTTTTTGGCTGCTTCAGGCATGTATCATCCTTATCATCCTTTGTTCTGCGCACCCATGCCGCGCCGGTGACGGAATAAAACCGCCGGGATAAGCAAGGCCAGGGCAAATCCGGCAAACGGCAAAACCATCTGAAACAATCCATAAATCCCGATCATCCGGCGATCCCCGCCAGATGCCAAGGCGACCGCCTCTGTCGTGACAGTGGCAAAGCGCCCGGCCCCGATCAGTAACGTTGGCAAATATTGCCCGACCGTGACGGCAAGCCCAACCGCCGCCGCCGTTAACACAGCACGGGTCAAAAGCGGAAAGCGCACCTGCCAAAATACCCGCGTGGGCGACGCGCCAAGGCACAGGGCGGTTTGCCCATAGCGCGGATCAAGGGCACGAAACGGTTCCGACAGCGATAAAAACACATAAGGTGCGACAAACACCAGATGCCCAAGAACGACTGACACCAATGTGCGTTCCAGCCCAATCAGGCTAAAGAACACCTGAAGGCCAAACATGAAGCTGATTTGTGGCACCAGAAGCGGCAGATAAATCAAAAACATCGCCCGCCGCCCGGCGACTTTGCCGGTGCGCACCTCGTTCTCAAGGCAGGCCAAGACAAGGCTTACAGCAATCACAACCGCAGGAATACCGATCAGAAGGGTCGTGGTCAGGCTATTGCCAATTGCATCAAGTTCCCGCGCCCAAAGACGCAGCGAAAAACCACGCGGCAACAGATCGGGAAACGCCCAGAACCCGGCAACACTCCAGACCAGCAAAACCACAAGTCCAAGAACCACCGTCCCGGCCGCAACCAGCGCCATCACTGCCAATACCCCACGCACAGCACCATCTTGCTTGAAACGATGCCCATCAACTGCCCATCGCGCCCCAACGCTGGCAACAAGACGTTCGCCCGCGATCCAGATGGCCATGGCCGCGATGACGATCAGCAATTGCAGCACCGCCGCACTTGATGCCATGAACCGCATGGCAAGATCGGGATCAGACAACCATCCCAGAATGCGCACGGCAAGCGGGGCCGGTGTCGTCGGGGCCAGAATGATCGCCACATCCACAACCGACGTCGAATAGGCCAGAACCGCCAGAATAGGCAGGCGGATTTGCGGATAGATGCGCGGCAAGGTCGCCTTGAACCATCCGGTGATACGGCCATAACCAAGGCTTGCTGTGACCTGTGCTGTGCGATCTGTATCGGCCTGCGGCAGGGCAGAAAGTGTCATCAGAAACAAAAACGGGATTTCCTTGGCCACCAGCCCGGCAATCAGGGCGATGCCCCAAGGATCATGGATAATCGCAACATCCGGGGGTCGATCCCAGCCGGTGAATTGCGCCACCACCCGAACAAACCAGCCCGATGGTGCAATCAAAAATGCCAGACCAAACGCCGCCGTCGCATGCGGCACCGACAGGATCGGCGACAATATCCGTTGCAAGGCATGAAAGATACGCGTTCCCTGCCATGCGGCACAAAACAGCATGACAATCGCAACCGAGACAAAGGTTGCGATCAATCCATTGACCAATGAAAGCCGGATCGATGCGCCCATTCCCGGCTGAGCCATCAGCGAATGCCAGGGATCAAGGCTGGGCGTCGTGCCCCCAAGGGCAGGCAATATTCCGAAGGCCGGCAATATGGTTCCGATCAGCCCGGCGGAAACCGGGCCAATCATCAGAACAATCGTCAGGATCGGGATAAATCGCAGCATACGCGATTATTGCACAACGCCGTAACGCTTCTGCCATTCTGTTTCGACCAGCGACATCCAGCTTGGATGCGGTTCCGGCAAGACGGTGCCGCGCTCAGCGGGTGCAAGCGATGCGATGCCGAGATCAAGATTGGCAAAGGCTTCCTGCATGTCTTGGGGAAGTTTATCCATCGCCAGTACCGTATCCGCGCCCCAATATTTCGGGTCCTGCTTGCGCAGTTGCGCTTCGGGTGACATCAGGAAATCGGCCAGTACAACTGCGCCTGCCTTGGCCGATGCGTTATAGGGGATGGCGACGAAGTTGGTATTGCCAAGGGTGCCATTCTCAAACACGTAGGAGCGCACGGTATCGGGAAGCTCGAACGCCTCGATCGCAGATGACACTTCGCCGGAACTGAATGAAAAGGCGATATCGACCTCGTTATCCGCCAGAAGGGTGCGCATCGATGCCCCGTTCTGCGGGTAGGCCTGACCATCGCGCCACAAAAGCGGCTGCAAATCTTCAAGATAGCCCCAAAGCGGTGCCAGGGTTGCCTCGGCATCGGTTTCATCGGCGGGCTGTTGCAAAACTTTTGGGTCTTTGACCAGTTCGGTCAGTATCTGTTTAAGGAAGGTCGAGCCCATATAGTTCGGCGGCTGCGGATAGGTAAACCGCCCCGGATGTTTCACCAACCATTCCAGCAATTGCTGGGCGGATTTCGGGACGGTATCAAGCTTGGCAGTATCGTAATAAAAACTGACCTGCGCCATGCCCCAAGGGGCTTCAAGCCCGTCGGTCGGCACGGTGAAGTCATTGATCACCGTCGGTTTGCCTTCGACATCGACATAGGCAAAGTTTGGCGTTTGTTCCGCCCATGGCCCGAACAGAAGGTCATTGCGCTTCATCGCCGCAAAGTTTTCGCCGTTAATCCAGATCATGTCGACGGCACCGCCATCATCAACACCGGCGGTCTTTTCCGACAGAACACGGGTAACGGCATCGGCGGTGTCGGTCAGTTTGACTTGGACCACCTCAACGCCATAGCGTTCGCGCACCTGTTCACCGGCCCAGGCGATGTAATCATTAATGCGCGGCTCCCCGCCCCAGGCATGCCAGTAAACGGTCTGGCCACGGGCCTGATCCAGAACCGATTGCCAGTTCCCGACATCCGGCGCCGGGTCTGCAAAGACAGGCGTCGACAACGTCGTCGTCGCAAGCCCCATTGCCAGCGCCAAAGCAGAAACGAAAGTGCGCATTTTTGATCGCATCTCGGACAATCCTTTTACCTGATGACCCAAAGCCCTTCCCGCATGCCGGGCGTGACTGGTTGATTGGTTTTGTTCCTGTCAGTTTTTCAACAGACGGCACATAAAATCAATTCACGCTTGCGTTAGGGGCCTATCAAACACACTTTGTCTGCAACAAGTTGTTCGCTTTTTGCGCCCCTGTTTAGGAAGTTTTCGATGTTTGAATGGATGAGTGATCCCAACATGTGGATGGGCCTTGCCACCCTGACCGCGCTCGAAATTGTGCTGGGCATCGACAACATCGTTTTCCTGTCGGTGATTGTCTCGAAACTTCCGCAAAACCAACAGGCATCGGCACGCCGCATAGGTCTTCTTGCGGCGATGGGCATGCGGCTTGGGCTTTTGGCCGGTATCGCCTGGGTCATGCAACTGACCTCGCCGCTTTTCACAGCCTTCGGTCAGGAAATCAGCGGCCGCGACATGATCCTTATTTTTGGTGGTCTGTTCCTGATTGCCAAGGCGTCCAAGGAAATTCATCACACAATTGACGAGCCAGAAGAACACGGCCCGGGCAAAATCATGTCGAGCTTTGCCATGACCATCGTGCAGATCATGCTGCTTGATATGATTTTCTCGCTTGATAGCGTCATCACTGCGGTTGGTCTGGTCGATCATATCTCGATCATGGTGATCGCGGTCATCGCATCGGTACTGGTGATGCTGATGGCGGCCAAGACCATTGGCGACTTTGTCGAACAAAATCCCTCTGTCAAAATGTTAGCGCTATCATTCCTTATTCTGGTAGGGTTTGTGTTGCTTCTTGACGGGGTCGAAATACACGTGCCGAAAGGCTACATCTATTTTGCAATGGCCTTTAGCCTGTCGGTCGAGACGCTCAATCTTCTGAACCACAAACGTAAACTCAAACGTCGTGCGCAAGAGAATGGCTGATGAAAAAAGTTGATCCGCCGCTATGTCTAGCAAACGCCTTCATGGAACGCGAACTTGAAAACGTCGACGTATTTGAGTTTCCCGAAGGCACACGCACCGCTGCCGACGCTGCAAACGCCATTGGCTGCGATATCAGCGACATTGGAAAATCACTGGTCTTTATGACCGAGGCATCCCGACCGGTCCTGTTCATCATGAATGGTGCCGATCAGGTCGATCTCGACAAGGTCGCCGCCCTGCTGCGTTTATCCGTCCGCAAGGCCGATGCCGCCGAAGTCCGCGAACATACAGGCTACGCCATTGGCGGCGTTCCACCGTTTGGTCACGCCAAACCCGTGGAAACGCTGATCGATAAAAAGCTTCTGGCAAAGAAATCCATCTGGCTTGCCGCCGGGACACCCAAAACAGTGTTTGAGCTTAAAACAAGCGACCTCAAGCGCGTAACCGGCATCGAAACCGGCGTTAATATCGCCGTCTAACTATCCCGGAAATCACATAAGCCCGTCATCGCGTGTCGCCGAACGCATGCCGATTTCGTCAAGTTCGTCTTGTTCTTTCTTGTCTTCTTCGGCGCGTTCGGCCTCAAGCCGATTACGTTCGGCAATTTCGGCAGTTTTAAATTCTTTGAAGGCGTCAGCAACTTCATCGCGGAAGACGTCGATCTTTTCTTCCTGTTCGGCAATCATTTTTTCGATTGCCTCACGCTCTGCGATCACTGCGGTGGCAAACCCGCCATAGGCAAACCCGGCAAGTTCCGGATTTTCGGCCGCGATCTTTTGTTCGGCCAGTACCGCCTGTTCGAGGGCTTCTTTTTCCGCTTCAAGATTACCCAGAACACCAAGCATTTCGCCCAATTGGCGCTGCTTTTCATCAAGCGCCCATTTGCGCATGCGCACCAGTGTTTTGAAATCCTTGGCCATGGGTTACCCCCTAGGGTCCGCGATCATTACGATCCATTCCCTGATGCGTCATTCCCGCCTTCGCTCAGCGCACGCTTGGCCGCGTTCAGGTCCTGCCCGTCACGTTGTGACCGGCTGTTAACCTTGGGCCCGCGATTGATCTTGGGCCCGATTGACGGCGGTGGTGCAGGGCGGGGGGCTGGCATTTCCGGCCCTCCTGCGGGCTGTTGCGGCTTGGCACTTCCCGCTTGCCGCGCCTGCCCACCCGGTTGTCCTTGGGCATGGGCAGGCTGTTCGGGTTGCTCGGCCAGCATGTCGAGACGCCGGGCCAATTCCAGATATCCCTCATTGAGGCGCGTGCATTCCGTCTTGCGCTGTTTAAGGAATTCCTCGATTAGCGGGAAGTAATGAATGGCTTCGTCGACCTTGGGATCAGTTCCCTTGCGATAGGCCCCCAGACGGATCAGTTCCGCCATATCATCGTAAGTCGCCAGAAGCTGGCGTGCACGGGCAACGATCTGGTTTTCTTCCTCGTTATTGCAGCCTGGCATGGTACGCGACACACTGCGCAGGATATTAATCGCCGGATAACGGCCTTGCTCGGCAATCGCACGATCAAGCACCACGTGCCCATCCAGAATACCGCGCACCGCATCCGAAATCGGTTCGTTGTGGTCATCGCCGTCAACCAGAACCGTAAACAGCCCGGTGATCGATCCCTGCCCCGGTCCACCGGGACCGGCACGTTCCAAAAGACGCGGCAATTCGGCAAACACGGTCGGTGTATAGCCCTTTGATGCCGGCGGTTCACCCACCGACAGGCTGATTTCACGTTGCGCCATGGCAAAGCGGGTCACGGAATCCATCATGCACAAGACATCGCGACCGACATCGCGGAAATATTCCGACAGCGCCATGGTCATGTAGGCCGCCTGGCGGCGCATCAGCGGTGGTTCATCTGATGTCGCCACGACGACAACCGAACGACGCAAGCCTTCTTCGCCCAGATCATCTTCGATAAATTCGCGTGCTTCGCGGCCACGTTCGCCAATCAGCCCCACCACCGACACATCCGATGTCGTATGGCGCGTCATCATCGACAGCAAACTTGATTTACCAACACCCGACCCGGCAAAGATGCCCATACGTTGCCCGCGGCAACAGGTCAGAAACGTGTTCATCGCCCGAACGCCAAGATCGATCTTGCCCGCCACGCGCTGGCGCGAATGGGCCGATGGTGGCATGTTGCGGATCGGATAAGGGCGGTTACCCTCAGACAGCGGACCTTTGCCATCAACCGGCTCGCCAAAGGCATTGACCACACGGCCCAGCCAGCTTTCATCGGGATAGACTTGCGGTTGGGTATCGCCAAGTTCGACTTCGCAGCCGATCCCGATTCCGTCCAGAATACCAAACGGCATCAAAAGGGCGCGTTCATTGCGAAAACCGACAACCTCGCAAATCACGGTTTTGCCATCGCGGCGTTTGACCTTGCACCGGTCGCCAACCGACAACGCACCTTCGACACCGCCAATCTCGACCAGAAGGCCTAAAACGGCAGTCACCCGGCCAACCACGCGATAGTCGGGAATACGGCGGAGTTCTGCGACGATATTGCGGCCAATCTGAAACACAGGCGGTTCTTTTCAGCGAAAATGGTACAAACAACTCTTGTAACACGGAAATTTGCCCTGCCGAACGGTAACAGGGGTGGCAAATCGTACCGCGTCGTACCAAATATATAGTCATAGTCGGTATTAAAAAGCCGTGTAGACGATTAAATCGATTTTTTTTCGTTGCATAAGGCTTTTGGAATTAACACCGCAAACCGTTGGGAAAACTTGCGTTCCGTCCCCGAGTCGCTTGTTTGAACGAAAAAAAGTTAACAAGTTGCGACTCGCCTGCTTGCCACGAGTCGCAAAGCAACGTATCGTTAACCGAATGGGGAAAATTTCCCAAAGGCCGGCAATCGTTGGGGCGCTTGTCGATCTACCGGATCAACACGGACTTATTGCGGAACACGGTAACGGAGCAGAGACATGCGGGTGCTGCTTGTTGAGGATGACAACACCTATGCTGACAGCATCGAATTGATGCTTAAGTCTGAGGGCATGGTGATTGACACTACCGACCTTGGGGAAGATGGTCTCGAGATCGGCAAGCTTTACGATTATGACATTATTCTTCTGGACCTTATGCTGCCAGATATTGACGGCTACGAGGTCCTGAGACGTTTGCGCGACGCACGCGTCGAAACACCGGTCCTGATCCTGTCGGGTCTGACCGAAACCGAAGACAAGGTCAAAGGCCTTGGCTTTGGCGCAGATGACTATCTGACCAAGCCTTTCGAGAAAACCGAACTTCTGGCACGTGTGCAGGCAATTGTTCGCCGTTCACGCGGCCATGCCCAGTCGATGATTTCGACCGGTAAACTCAACGTCAACCTGGATGCACGCACCGTCGATGTCGATGGCAAACCGCTGCATCTGACCGGCAAGGAATATGGCATTCTGGAACTGCTGTCGCTGCGCAAGGGCACGACACTGACCAAGGAAATGTTCCTCAACCACCTTTATGGCGGTATGGACGAGCCGGAACTCAAGATCATCGACGTCTT